>NZ_JBSFKD010000002.1:0-436923 GCF_053598395.1 Streptomyces sp. NPDC001135
ACGAGCCCGACTCCGGGACCTCCGCGTCCTGTCCCGTCGCGTCCGGTGTGGTGGCCGCGGTGCGCTCCCAGCTGCCCGTCTCCGAGCTGTCCCCGCCCGGTGCGGCCGGAGCAGCCGGCCCCGGCCGCCGCACCGGCACCTCCGGCACGACCGGCACCTCCGGCACGACCGGCCCCCACGCGACCACCGGCAGGAACACCACCACCGGCGCCGCGGCCACCACCGCCCCCGACCAGGACACCACCGTCCTCGCCGCCACCCCCGGCGACGGCCGGCCCGCCGGAGGCGACGGAAAGGGCAAGGGGAAGAAGCCCAAGCGGCCCAAGCGGACCGGGTGGCGGCGGATCATCCCGACCTGGCGCATGGTGCTCGGCACCGTCGTCATCGGGATCCTCCTCCTCGTCGGGCTCTTCGTTCTCGGCTACTCCCTCGTGAACATCCCGCCCGCCAACGCCCTCGCCACCAAGCAGGCGAACGTCTACTTCTACGCCGACGGCTCCCAGATCGCCCGCGACACACGCGACAGCCAGGTCAACCGTGAGAACGTCGGCCTCGCCGAGGTCTCCAAGGACGCCCAGCACGCCGTACTGGCCGCCGAGGACCGCGACTTCTACACCGAGTCCGCCGTCGACCCCAAGGCCATGCTCCGCGCCGCCTGGAACACCGCCACCGGCAAGGGCAAGCAGTCCGGCTCCACGATCACCCAGCAGTACGTGAAGAACTACTACCTGGCCCAGGAGCAGACGCTCACCCGCAAGGCCAGGGAGTTCTTCATCTCGATCAAGCTGGACCGGACCAAGTCCAAGGACCAGATCCTGGAGGGCTACCTCAACACCAGCTACTTCGGCCGCGGTGCCTACGGCATCCAGGCCGCCGCCCAGGCCTACTTCGGCGCCGACGCCAGGGACCTCGACCCGGCCCGCGCCGCCTACCTCGCCGCGCTCGTCAACGCGCCCAGCGAGTACGACGTCGTCGCCCACCCGGAGAACAAGGCCGCGGCCGTCGCCCGCTGGAACTACGTCCTGGACGGCATGGTCAAGAAGGGCTGGCTCAGCGAGTCCAAGCGCGCCGGCATGAAGTTCCCCATGCCGAAGGAACAGACGGTCTCCACCGGCCTGTCCGGCCAGCGCGGCTACCTCGTGGACGCGATCAAGCACTACCTGGCCGCGAACAACATCCTCGACGCCGACCAGCTCGCCGCCGGCGGCTACCGCATCACCACCACCATCCAGAAGAACAAGCAGGACGCCTTCGTCAAGGCGGTCGACGACCAGCTGATGTCCAAGCTGGACAAGAAGAACAACCCGAAGGACAAGTACGTCCGCGCGGGCGGCGCCTCCATCGACCCGAAGACCGGCAAGGTCGTCGCCATGTACGGCGGCATCGACTACGTGAAGCAGTACACCAACGGCGCGACCCGCGGTGACTTCCAGGTCGGCTCCACCTTCAAGCCCCTCGTGTTCACCTCGGCGGTGCAGAACGGCTCCACCACCCAGGACGGCCGCACCATCACCCCGAACACCGTGTACGACGGCACCAACAAGCGGCTCGTCGAGGGCTGGAGCGGCGCGCCCTACAACCCGGAGAACGAGGACCAGAAGTCGTACGGACCGATCACCGTCACCAAGGCGACGGACCTGTCCGTGAACTCCGTCTACGCGCAGATGGCCGCCGACGTCGGCCCGTCCAAGGTCAAGCAGACCGCGATCGACCTCGGTATCCCGGCCGACACCCCGGACCTGTACCCGTCCCCGTCGATGGCGCTCGGCACCGCCACCGCCAGTGTCCTGGACATGGCCGAGGCGTACGCGACGATCGCCAACCACGGCAAGCACGGCACGTACACCCTGATCGAGAAGATCACCAAGGACGGCACCAAGGACGTGTCGCTGCCCGACCAGCCGGTCAAGCAGGCCGTCAGCCGGGAGGCCGCCGACACCACCACGTCGATGCTGCAGAGCGTCGTCGACAACGGCACCGCCGTCGCCGCGCAGGACGCGGACCGCCCGGCGGCCGGCAAGACCGGCACCGCCGAGAACGACACCGCCGCCTGGTTCGCGGGCTACACCCCCGACCTGGCCACGGTCGTCTCCGTCATGGGCCAGGACCCGGTGACCGCCAAGCACATGCCGCTGTACGGCGCCCTCGGCCAGCCCCGTATGAACGGCGGCGGCCCGCCCACCCAGATCTGGGCCCAGTACACGCGCACGGCCCTCAAGGGCACCCCGGCGAGCGACTTCGACCTGCAGCTGCAGCAGGGCGCCGACCAGCCCCAGCCGCCCAGCACCGGCTCCTCCGCCCAGCCGGGCACCACCGGCAACCAGAACACCGGCGGTACGACCACCGGCGGCGGCCCGGGCAACGGCGGAGCGACCGCGAGCCCGACCGGCGGCGGCACCACCACCGGGACCCCCACCACCGGCGGCGCGACCACCGGCGGTGACACCACGGGCACCACCACCGGCGGCACCACCGGGACCCCCACCACCGGCGGCGGCACCACCACCGGTGGGGACCCCACGGGCGGTGACACCACCGGCGGCGACACGACCGGGGGCGACACCACCGGCGGCGGTACGGACACCGGCGGTGCCACCGACGCCGGCAATACGACCGGTACGACCGCCGGCCCCGGAGGCGGCCCCGTCACCTGACGTCCGACCGCTCCCGGTCAGTGACCGCTGGTCGCCTTCAGCCCCACCACGGCGACCAGCAGCAGACACACGAAGAAGACCCGGGCGGCGGTGACCGGCTCACCCAGCACCACCATGCCGAGCACCGCCGCACCGGCCGCCCCGATGCCCACCCACACGCCGTAGGCGGTACCGATGGGCAGCGACTTCGCGGCGTACGACAACAGGACCATGCTGGCGACGATCCCGGCACCGGTGCACACACTGGGCACCAGCCGGGTGAAGCCCTCGGTGTACTTCATCCCGATCGACCAGCCCACTTCCAGCAGACCGGCGACGACCAACACCACCCAGGCCACGACAGGCACCTCCAGGACGAACGACGACTCTCTTCTCGCGGTGCGTCGTCTTTGCCTGCATCCCGGTACGGCGCGTCTCGTCGGGCTCGCTCCCGAACATAGCAAAGGCAGCGCGAAGGGGCCGGTGAGCGTCGTCACCGGCCCCTTCGCGCTGCCGAATTACAGCCAGGCCCCGTTACAGGTACAGACCCGTGGAGTCCTCCGACCCCTCGAACCGGTCCGCGGCCACGGCGTGCAGATCCCGCTCGCGCATGAGCACGTACGCCACACCCCGCACCTCGACCTCGGCCCGGTCCTCCGGGTCGAACAGGACCCGGTCACCCGGCTCCACGGTCCGTACGTTCTGCCCGACCGCGACGACCTCGGCCCAGGCCAGCCGCCGTCCGACCGCCGCGGTGGCGGGAATCAGAATGCCGCCCCCCGACCGCCGCTCGCCCTCACCGGTCTCCTGCTTGACCAGAACCCGGTCGTGCAGCATCCGGATCGGGAGCTTGTCGTGATGAGGGGTGCTGTGCTGGTTTCTGTTGGCGCTCACGCCTCGAACCTACCTGTCCTCGCCCTGCCCGTACGCGCCCGGGTCAGCCCTTGCGCCGCCGCGAGCCCACGGTGAGCAGCCCGACGACGCCGACGGCCAGCAGCGCGACCGGCACGACCCGCTCCACCCGCAGCCCGCCCTTCTCGTCGACGAACTGCGCCCGCACCTCACTCACCACGCGATTGACCTGGACGTACGCCCGGCCGACCGTGTGATCGATGTTCGCGACGACCTTGGCCTTGGCATCCCCGACGATCGTCTTCGGATGCACCCGCACCCCGATCTCGTCGAGCGTCTCGGCCAGCACTTCACGGCGGCGCTTGATGTCCGCCTCGATCTGCGCCGGGGTTCTGGTGTCCGACGTGTCCGCCACCGTACGGCCTCCGAAGTCTCCTGATGCTGTCCCGGACAGTCTGTCAGCTTCTGCGCCCGGCGCACCGCAAGGCCCCCCGGTTACCCTGGCCCGATGAGCGAGCGACTCCAGCCGGGGGACGTGGCCCCCGCCTTCACCCTCCCCGACGCCGACGGCAACGACGTATCCCTCGCGTCACACAAGGGCCGCAAGGTCATCGTCTACTTCTACCCGGCCGCCCTGACCCCCGGCTGCACCAAGCAGGCCTGCGACTTCACCGACAACCTGGAGGTCCTGGCCGGCGCCGGCTACGACGTCATCGGCATCTCGCCCGACACCCCGGAGAAGCTGGCCAAGTTCCGCGACAAGGAATCCCTCGAGGTCACACTGCTGGCCGACCCGGAGAAGAAGGTCACCGAGGCCTACGGCGCGTACGGCGAGAAGAAGAACTACGGCAAGACCTACCTGGGCGTCATCCGCTCCACGATCGTCGTGGACGAGGAGGGCAAGGTCGAACGGGCCCTGTACAACGTCCGCGCCACGGGCCACGTGGCAAAGATCATCAAGGATCTGGGCATCTGACCGACGGGTCCCACTGCCCGGCCGCTAGCATGGCCGGGCAGTACCACGCGGCCGTGGTGGAATTGGCAGTCACGCTGGGTTTAGGTCCCAGTGGGGTAACTCCCGTGAGGGTTCGAGTCCCTCCGGCCGCACCAGAGTTCAGTCGAGCAGCTCCCGGACGACCGGCACCAACGCCCGGAACGCCTCCCCCCGATGGCTGATCGCGTTCTTCTCCTCCGGGCTCAGCTCGGCGCACGTCCGCGTCTCGCCCTCCGGCTGGAGGATCGGGTCGTAGCCGAAGCCGTTCGTGCCGACCGGGGCGTGACGGAGGACGCCCCGGAGCCGGCCCTCGACCACCCGCTCCCTCCCGTCCGGCAGCGCCAGGGCCGCCGCGCACGCGAAGTGCGCCCCCCGGTGCTCCTCCGCGATGTCGGCGAGCTGGGCCAGGAGGAGGTCCAGGTTGGCCTTGTCGTCGCCGTGGCGGCCGGCCCAGCGGGCGGAGAAGATGCCGGGGGCGCCGTTGAGGACGTCGACGCAGAGGCCGGAGTCGTCGGCGACGGCGGGCAGCCCGGTGGCCTGGGCGAGGGCGTGTGCCTTGAGCAGGGCGTTCTCGGCGAAGGTGACGCCGGTCTCCTTCACGTCGGGGATGTCCGGGTAGGCATCCGCACCGACGAGTTCATGCGGCAGGCCTGCTTCGGCCAGGATGGCCCTCAGTTCGGTGATCTTTCCGGCGTTGCGGGTGGCGAGGATCAAGCGGGTCATGCCCGCCAGTATTCCTCGCCCCGCCCTCACAGCTCCGCCTGGCCCGCGCCGTTGAGGGTGCCCAGGTCGAACACCTCGGCCATCCTGCCGAAGCCCAGGTCGCTGGGGTGCAGGTGGTCGCCGGAGTCGTAGTCGGGGCGGAGGCGGTGGGGGGCGTAGGGGTCGCGGAGGGCGCTGTCGAAGTCGACGACCGCGTCGTAGACGCCGCCGGACCGGATCTGTGCGTTGATCTGCTGGCGTACCGCCTCGCGGGCCGGGGTGTAGCCGCGGTGGCCCTGGAAGGGCGTCAGTGTGGCGCCGACGACCTTCAGGCCGCGTGCGTGGGCCTGGCGGACCAGGGTGCGCAGGCCGTTGAGGATGCGGTTCGGGTCGGCGAGGTCGGGGTTGCGCAGGATGTCGTTGATGCCCAGGTCGATGACGGCGACCTTGACGCCCGGGTGGGAGAGCGCGTCGCGGCCGAAGCGGGCGAGTCCGGCCTGGTTCTCGGGGGGACGGCCGAGGCCGTCGGCCAGGACCTGGTTGCCGCTGATGCCCTCGTTCACCACGCTGTAGCGCGGCAGGTGCCGGCCGCCCTCGAGCGCGGTGCGCAGTCGGCCCGCGAGGAGGTCCGGCCAGCGGTGGTTGGCGCCGGTGGTGGAGGTGATGCCGTCGGTGATGGAGTCGCCGAAGACGACGACGGTGCCGTCGGCCTCGTTGCTGAGGACGTCGAGGCCGGTCAGGTAGCGCCAGTACGGCGTCTGTTCGGTGTACGGGGTGCCGGTGGAGTCCTCGGTGCGGTCGCCGTCGGCGACGTAGGAGATCTGCCGTGCGTGCGGGTGGTAGGTGACCGGGCCGGACGGGGTGGGGGAGTAGGTGGTGACCAGGACGTCGCTGTCGTGCGGGACGGTGAGGCGTACGGCGTCGCTGGTGATCTGTCCGCCGGCGGGTATGACGACGCCGGTGGCGCCGTCGAAGGTGAGGCGGCGCATCGAGTCCGGGTCGGCCGCGGCGGTGGCGTCCCCCGCGGACAGGGCGATCGAGGCGTGCGTGAGGGTCAGCGGGGCCTGGCCGTAGAGGTTGGAGAGGGTGATCCGGGCGCTCGTACCGCCGGTGCTCGTGTGGACGATGTTGCGCACCGAGTGGCCCGCGAGGCCCGTGGTCTCGGTGCCGGGCTCGCCGCCGACCGGGGCGGTGGCCCAGGCGCCGACCCAGGTGCCGGTGGAGGCGGGGGCGACGGAGGAGCCGTGGTGGGGGCGGTTGTCGGCGAGAGTGCCGCGCGGGGTGCCGTCGTCGGCGGCCACGGTGAGGTAGATGGCGGCGGACACGGCCAGCACCAGGGCGACGAGCGCGCTGAGCACCGCATAACCATGACGCTTGGTCATGCTTGTGTTGTTCTCCTCGGGATGGGAGCTCAAAGCTCCGATCTTGACGAGCCCATGATGCGTCATGGGCCGGCGAGACCTGTCAGGGCCCTGCCCAATCCCCCGCTCTGACAGACGCCGGGAACTCGTTTTCCGTTCCGGGAGTCGGTCAGGAAGGGACAATTGTGGGCGGGATCACCGACCGGGTGGAGCTGAACGGGTGGAGCTGATGGGACCTACGGAGACCGGAACGGCGCCGGCGCGGGGTGTGTCGTACAAGACCATGACGGCCTTCACCCCGGCCGACGAGGAGCGCCGGCGCGGGGTGCGGCGGATGAAGCTCACGGCGACGGCCATGCTGCTGTTCGTGGCGGTGGTCTACGTCCTGGCCAAGGTCGCCGCGCACGAGGGCGCCGGCCCCTGGGCGGGGTATGTGGCCGCCGCGGCGGAGGCCGGCATGGTGGGCGCGCTGGCCGACTGGTTCGCGGTCACCGCGCTCTTCCGCCACCCGCTGGGGCTGCCCATTCCGCACACCGCGATCATCCCCACCAAGAAGGACCAGCTGGGTGTCTCGCTGGGGGAGTTCGTCGGCGAGAACTTCCTCTCCGAGGACGTCGTACGGCAGCGGTTGCGCGCGGTGGGCATCGGCAGCCGGCTCGGGGCGTGGCTGGCCGAGCCGGAGCACGCGGACCGGGTGACGGCGGAGCTGGCCACGGCGTTGCGGGGTGCGCTGACGGTCCTCAGGGACTCGGACGTGCAGGCGGTCGTCGGTGAGGCGATCACCCGGCGGGCGAACGCGCAGGAGATCGCGCCGGGCATCGGCAAGACGCTGGAACGGATCGTCGCCGACGGCGGGCACCGGCGGGTGGTGGATCTGGTGGTGGCCCGTGCGCACGACTGGCTGGTACTGCACCGCGACGACGTGATGGTGGCCGTGGAGGGCGGCGCGCCCGGCTGGACGCCGCGGTTCGTGGACCGCAGGGTCGGCGAGCGGGTCTACAAGGAGTTGCTGCGGTTCGTGATGGAGATGCGGGACATGCCCTCCCATCCGGCGCGCGGCGCGCTCGATCGTTTCCTGACCGACTTCGCCTCCGACCTGCAGTCCGACACGGACACCCGGGCGCGGGTGGAGCGGCTGAAGGGGGAGGTGCTGGGCCGGGGCGAGGTGCAGGACCTGATCGCGTCCGTCTGGACGGCCGTTCGGTCCATGATCGTGGCGGCGGCCGAGGACGAGCGCAGTGAGCTGCGGATCCGGGTGCGGGCGGCGCTGCTGTCGCTGGGTGCGCGGATGGCGACCGAGCCGAAGGTGCAGCAGAAGGTCGACAGCTGGGTCGAGGGCGCGGCGGTGCACGTGGTGACGACGTACCGTGCGGAGATCACCTCGCTGATCACGGAGACCGTGGCGGGCTGGGACGCCGAGCACACCACTCGGAAGATCGAGGCGCACATCGGCCGTGACCTGCAGTTCATCCGGATCAACGGCACGGTGGTGGGGTCGCTGGCGGGGCTGCTGATCTATGTGGTGACACGGACACTGGGTGCCTGAGTCCGGGGCCGGGCCCGACTGATTCCGCGGGGTGCGGGCACCCGTGCCGCTGTGTCCCCCTCTGGTCGGGGGGCCCTTCGACGAGGAGGGAGCCCATGAGCGCAGCCGAGGCGACATCGCCGGAGTCCGGCAGGAGCATCACCACCGACATCCCCGCCCGGCTGGACCGCCTGCCCTGGTCCCGCTGGCACTGGACGATCGTGATCGGCCTGGGCACCGTGTGGATCCTGGACGGCCTGGAGGTCACGGTCGTCGGCAACATCGCCGGCCGGCTGGCCGAGCCCGGCAGCGGGGTGTCGATCACCTCGGGCCAGATCACCGGTGTGGCCGCCGCGCTGTACGTGGCCGGCGCCTGTTCGGGCGCGCTGTTCTGGGGCCGGCTGACCGACCGCTACGGCCGCAAGAACCTCTTCATGATCACGCTGGCGGTGTACCTGGCGGCGACGGCCCTGACGGCGGTCTCCTGGGAAGCCTGGTGGTTCTTCCTCTTCCGCTTCCTGACCGGATTCGGCATCGGCGGCGAGTACGCGGCGATCAACTCCGCGATCGACGAGCTGATCCCGGCGCACTACCGCGGCCGGGTCGACCTGATGATCAACGGCAGTTTCTGGCTGGGCGCGGTCGGCGGCTCGCTGCTGTCGATCGTCGCGCTCGACACCGACCTGCTGGCCCGGAACGTCGGCTGGCGGCTGACGTTCGCCCTCGGTGCCGTACTCGCCCTGGTCATCCTCCTGGTACGGCGTCACGTCCCGGAGAGCCCGCGCTGGCTGCTGATCCACGGCAGGGACGGGGAGGCGGAGCGGATCGTCTCGGGTATCGAGCGCCGGGTGGAGCGGGAGAAGGACGTGACGCTGCCCGAGCCGGAGGGTGAGTGGGAGATCCACCAGCGCAGGAGCGTGACGTTCCTGGAGATCGCCCGCACGGTGTTCGGCCGTTACCGGCGCCGGGCGGTACTCGGCTTCTCCCTCTTCATCGGCCAGGCGTTCCTGTACAACGCGATCACCTTCGGCTTCGGTGCCATCCTGACCAGGTTCTTCGACGTGCCCTCCGGCCACACCGGCTACTACTTCGCGGTGATCGCCGTCGGCAACTTCTGCGGTCCGCTGGTGCTGGGCAAGCTGTTCGACACGGTGGGCCGCCGGGTGATGATCTCCTCGACCTACCTGCTCTCGGGCCTGCTGCTGTTCGGTACGGCCTGGCTGTTCGACCGGGGTGCGCTGAGCGCGGGCACGCTGACGGCCTGCTGGTGCGCGGTGCTGTTCTTCGCCTCGGCGGGCGCGTCCAGTGCCTACCTCACCGTCTCGGAGATCTTCCCGATGGAGACGAGGGCGATGTCCATCGCCTTCTTCTACGCCCTGGGCACCGCGGCCGGCGGCATCAGCGGCCCGCTGCTGTTCGCCGATCTGACGGGTACGGGCAGGACCGGCGACACGGTCCTGGCGTTCTCCATCGGCGCGGCCCTGATGTGCGCGGCGGGCCTGGTCGCCGCCTTCCTGGCCGTACGGGCCGAACGCCGCTCCCTGGAGGACATCGCCCGCCCGCTGACGGCGGTGGCGGGCCGGGCCGGGGCGGTGGCCCGGGGTACGCGGGGCACCTCGGGTACGCCGGGTACGCCGGGCATGCAGGGGCCCTCGGCACCGCCGGCGCCGAGCACGCCGTGACGGACGGGTGTCGGGTACCGGTGGTGGGGCCGGGCGCGCACGATCACCAGGACGGTGACGGCGGCCTTCAGGCCTTGCGGTCGGCGACGGCCCAGGAGGCGAGGGCGACGGCGCCGGCGACGCCGAGGACGGACGGCCAGGCGCCGACCTTCTTCGCCAGCGGGTGGGACCCGGCGAACGCGGCAACATAGGCGGCGGTCAGCGCACCAGCGGCCTTCCCGCCGGCCTGCTTGCGCCACTGCTGAGCGGCCGCAGCCCCCGCGACGGCCAGCACAGCCCCGCCGAGCTGCCGCTTCTTGGTCCACCGGGCGACGCCGTACCCGCCGACGAGCCCGCCGCCGGCGATGACCGCACTGGGAACCCTGGCCATGACTGCCTCCTCTTGTTCGGTTTCGCCGAGGCTAACCCAGAGCCGACCAGACTCCCCTGACTTGAGTCTAGGCTTGTCAAGTCTGAGGCATCGAGCTATATAAGAAGCCGTAGGGCATCGCCCCCAGTTCCTGAAGAAGAGGAGTGACCTGTGATGCTCATGCGTACGGACCCCTTCCGTGATGTCGACCGTCTCACGCGACAGCTCTTCGGAGACACGACGCGCCCGGCAGCGATGCCGATGGACGCCTACCGGGCAGGTGACGACTTCCTCGTCCACTTCGACCTGCCCGGCATCGACCCCGAGACGATCGAGCTGGACGTCGAACGCAACGTCCTCAACGTCCGCGCCGAGCGCCGCAGCCCGGCCCCCGAGAACGCGGAACTGCTCGTGGCGGAACGCCCCACGGGCACCTTCACCCGCCAGCTGTTCCTCGGCGACACCCTCGACATGGACCGCATCGACGCGTCGTACGACGCCGGCGTACTGACCCTGCGCATCCCGGTGGCCGAACAGGCGAAGCCACGCCGCATCCAGATCACGGGCGGCGACGCGGGCCGCAAGCAGATCAGCAGCTGACGGCGCGTCGGCCGGCCGACGAAACCACGCGTCCCGGGCTCCGGACGAGCCCCGGGACGCGGTGGCCTGCCCAGACAGCACCGCACCGCATGCGACCGACACCACACCTCCACCACTCAAGCCACCTGCGACCCGAATGCCACACCTTGGCCGAACCCCCACTCATGACCGAGGCGTTACGGGGTACCGGGGGCTCTGCCCCCCGAAGCCCGCGGTGCCGAACGGTCGAACGGCCCAACTGAACAAGCCGAACGGCCCAACTGAATAAAGCGTCGAAGCGTCCGGAGGAGAAGCACGATGACGGTGACGACCCCGCAGCCGAGAACGACCCTTCCCACCCCGCCCCCTCCGGCCCGTGACGCCGACATCACGCGCTGGGCCGAACTGACCGAGGCGGTACGCGAGGCAGGCCAGTACGCCACGCGGACGGAGGCGGAACGCGTGACCCGCACGGTCCTCTCGGCCCTGGGCGCCCACGTGACCGGCGACGAACGCGTGGCCCTCGCCCAGGCCCTCCCCCAAGAGGCAGCCCGAGTGATCGCCTCCCAGATCCCCACCAACCACCCCCTGACGGCAAGGGAGTTCGTGGAGTCGGTGGCAACCCGCATCGAGGGCTCCACGCCCGCAACGGCCCGCTGGGACGTCAGCTCGGTCCTGAGCGTCCTGGCGAACTGGGTGGGCACCGGCCTGACCACCCGCCTCCTCACCCAGCTCCCCCCGGGCTACGCCCTCCTCTTCGGCCGGGCGGACCTGGCCCCGACGGCATAGCACACGGACCCGGGCGCCGCACACCTCCTGCGCGGCGCCCGCCGTCCACGACCGGAGATCCGCACAACCGTTCGCGTCCGTCAGGGGTCTTGGGGGTGCAACCAATCGAGTTCTTGTATCGGGCTCTTCTCTGTCGAGCCCTTCTATGGGGGGAACGGACGTGCGCAGCCATATCCGTCACGCAGTCGTGATCGTCGCAGCCGCCACGACGACCATCACCGGGGTCTTGCTGACCTCCACCGGCGCCCAGGCCGCCACCACGACGGGTCCCGCGCCCACCCGGTACACCGACGACTTCAACGGTGACGGGTACCACGACCTCGCGATCGGCGCCCCGGACGGCGCGGTGGACGTCCCCGGTCCGGACGGGACCCCCGCCCGGGCCCTGAACGCGGGCTACGTCACCGTCTCGTACGGCTCGAAGTACGGCGCCCAGCAGACCGGCCTGAAGGCCGTCACCCAGAACAGCCCCGGCGTGCCGGGCGACGCGGGGCAGGACCAGCGGTTCGGCCGGACCCTCGCCAACGGCGACTTCAACGCCGACGGCTACGCGGACCTCGCGGTCGCCTCACGCTCCAAGGACCTCGACGAGGTCACCCTGCTCTGGGGCGGCCCCACCGGCCTCAAGGGCGGCGTCCGGATGCCCGGAAGCGAGGCCGCGCCCGGTTTCGGCGCGGTGCTGAAGGCCGGCGACTTCACCGGAGACGGGAAGAGCGACCTGATCGTCGGCTACTCCACGTCGATTCGCCTGTACCGGGGGCCCTTCACGGCGGACGGCTCGCCCGCCTCGGTCCAGCCGGTGGACGTGGGCGCCTCGTTCCTCTACACCGGCGCCCAGAAGCGGCTGGCCGTGGGCCGGATCAACAAGGGCACCACCGACGACCTCGTGGTGCTCGGCGAGGACCGCAGACGGGGCCGGGTGCTGCTCGGCGGCGCGTCCGGGCTGCGTCAGACCCCGGCCACCGTCCGGGGTGGCGACAGCGTCGTGATCGCCGACTTCGACAAGGACGGCTACGGCGACATCGCGGTGGGCGACCCGGCGTACGAAACGGGCTCCGAGCGCCACGCGGGCCGGGTCCAGACAGCTACGGCGCCTCCGGCGGCGTGGACGAGAACCGCGGCACCAAGGTGTTCACCGAGGACAGCACCGGTATCCCGGGCGGCGTGGAGGCGGGGGACAACTTCGGCGCCGACGTCGCCGCGGCCGACCTCGACCGGGACGGCTACGCCGAGCTGATCGTCGGCGCTCCCGGTGAGCGGCACGCCACCTGCGAGCACTGCTACATCAGCGGGGGCGGAATGTACGTCCTCAAGGGCTCGGCCCGGGGGGCGACCGGCACCGGTGCCGCGTTCTACGGCTACGACACGGCCGGCCTGCCCCGCCCCGCCGGCGTCTACCGCATCCCCCAGCTGCTCAAGACCACCGACCTGAACGGGGACGGGCAGCCCGAGATCACCTTGCCGGTCCGGGCGAACACGTCGGAGGTCTGGTCGGTCGGAACGAAGGCCGGCAAGATCGCCGGCACCACACCCACCCGCGTGGTGAAGCCCCCGGTCGACTCCCAGGTCCCCTGGCCCGGAAACGAGTTCGGCGTACTCACCGACTGACGCCCCGGCCTCACGCCACTCGAAGTCCCCAGGGCCCGTGCTCGCCCCGCCGGCGGCACGGCCCCTGGGGCACCACCAAGCGCGGACCCCGGAAGACGCCCCGAGTGACCGCTTTCCAGCCCCTCACCGACCGCCCTCCGCCGCCGAACGCCCTGGCATGCAAGCGAGACGCCCCTGCACCCCGGCCGCCGCCGCGAACGCAGCCGCCCCAAGGGCCCAACCTTGCCGAGCCGCCCACTTTCCCCGGCTGCCCGCTCGCTTCTTCCCCGTGCCGGAGCGAGCCGTGTCAGGGGGCGGCCCTACGGCACCTTCGCCGCCGACGGCATCCTCGACACCGTCTCCGCGACGTCGGAGGTACGTCAAGCCAGTGACTTCCGAACTGCGTCGACCAGGGACTGTGGACGTGTGTCGCCGCAACCACTGATGATGTGGTTCGTGACGTAACAGAAGGTGATGCCGTGTTCAGGGTCGGCGAAACCGAGTGAGCCGCCCCGCCCCGTGTGGTCGAAGGCACTCGGTCCGGTCATGGGGTTGGTCTCGGTCGGCAGAATGTATCCGGCGCTGAATCGGCTCGGCACCAGCATCACCCGGTCCTTCCCGCTTGCCTGCTCCCTGGTCGCCGATGCGAGGGTTTCCGGGGCGAACAAGCGCACACCGTCCACCTCGCAGATCAACGCGGCATACATGCGTGCGAGTGACCTGGCGGTGCCGATGCCGTTGGAGGCAGGAAGCTGCGCGGCCTGAACCTCGGGCAGGTTGAAGTCGATTTCGGCCGGGTCGGTGACGGCGTACGCCCTGTTGCTGAGCGAGTCCGGGTTGCGCCAGGCCGCGACTTGCTCGTGAAGTTCCTCGGGGATCGACCCGGGTGGCAGAGTGGTGAGATCGAGGTCCGGCTTACGGAAAACCATGCGGCTGACACGATCGCGTTCAGTTGCGGGAAGTCCGATGAAGAAGTCCAGTCCGAGGGGTGAAGCGATCTCGTCGGCAAAGAAGGGGCCCGGCATACGTCCCGACACCCGGCGGATCACCTCGCCGACCAACCAGCCCCAGGTCCTGCCGTGATAGCCGTGTGCGGTTCCCGGAGCCCACACCGGACGTTGAGCGGCCAGCGCGGCGGTCATCGGATGCACGCCAACGCCTCGGCCAACGGTACCGGTCGGTCCAATGCCACCAGGCCGGCTTGGTGGGACAGCAACAGACGGACCGGAATCTCTGCCTTGCCCATCGCGGCGAACTCGGGCCAGTACTCGGCCACCGGGGTGTCCAGGTCCAGCAATCCGCGCTGGACCAGCAGATGTGCTGCCGCCGCGCTTGTCCCCTTCGTCGCTGAATAGACCAGTTGCATGGTGTCCCGCGCCCATGGACGAGACGTGTCGGAATCCGCGACCCCGCCCCGCGCTCGGTGAAGTTCTCCGCGAACGCCTCGCGCACGGCTTCGAACCCGGCTTCGACCTCGCCGTCGATCCTCGTCATACCGCCCATCCCGGCACTTCGCCCGTCGGCTTCGACGGGTTGGGCTCGCCGTCGGCGGACGGGGGCGACCGCTGTCAGAACCCGGCGGACAGTGCTTGAAGACGTTCGCGGAACTCCCTGACGGACGGCACGGACTTGTGTGGTTCGAGCCGCAAGGAGAACTCCTTCAGAGGGTCCACCGCCCGTACGGAGCCGACCTTTTCCTCGAGAAGCCGGGCGCCCTGGTTCGCAGCGTCCACGGCTCCGTCCAGGTCACCACCGGTCAGCCGGGCCTCGGCAGGCTCGGGCAGAACACGAGTCTGAAGACCTGAAGATCCCAGCGGCTCCCCGCTGGGCTCGTAACGCCTGAGGCGAGTCGAGCCCTTGAGACAGCAGCGTTCATACGGCTTATCGTATTAACTCTGTCACCTATGAGGGGGTCGAAGTGGCCGGTGCAGCACCACAGTTGGAGATTCGCTTCCGGGGTAGGGTCATCGAGCACCTGGGCATCGACATGTACCAGTCGCCGGTGGCGGCCATCGCCGAGCTCGTCTCCAACGCCTGGGACGCGGACGCGACCGATGTCCGGGTGACCCTACCTGGGAACGTCAGAGACGAGAACGCATCGATCGTGATCGTGGATGACGGCGAGGGAATGACCCTGCGTCAGTGTCAGGACCGCTATCTCAACGTGGGCTATGACAGGCGCCGGGACAGAGGGACGGAAAGAACGCCCTTCGGTCGGCCGATGATGGGTAGGAAGGGAATTGGCAAGTTCGCTGGCTTCGGCATCGCCCGCTTCGTTCAGGTCGACACGGTCAGCAAGGAAACTGGCGAGCGTACTGTCTTCCGGCTGGATGCAGAGCAGTTGATCGGCGAGTCGGCCGGCTATGCGGACAGCCAGCCACTGAAGGTTGACGTGCTGACATATGAGGGTCCATCTGAGGAACGGAAGAACGCTCACGGCACGAGGATTACGCTCGAAGACCTTACACTTAAGGTGACGCCGAATTCCAGTCGATTCCGTGTCAGTATGGCCCGTCGGTTCCTGCTCCTCGAACGTGCTGATCAGTTCAAGGTATGGGTGAACGACGAACCGATCGGCGAAGAAGAACAGGTCGAAAAAATCGAGTTCTCCTTCCCCAAGGCTTATCGTGAACATAATCTAAAATCGCCGGACGGCCTGACGATCGAGGGAGAGTGGGGGGTTGAAGAAATTTCGTCGGGGCATGTGATTCGCTGGCGTTTCGTGTTCTATGAGCAGCCCATCTCCGATGAGGAACTGGTCGGGGTATCAGTCTTCAGCCACTACAAACTGGCCCAACGGCCCTTTCTCTTCAACCTCACGGGTGGTCTCGGCGGACAGCAGGGGACGCATTATATTTCGGGTCGCATAGAAGCCGACTTCTTGGACGAGCAGCCGAAGGACTTGATTTCGACGGAGCGTCAGCGTGTCAATTGGGACGTTGACGAGTCACGCCCACTGCTTGAATGGGGGCAAAATCGTGTCCGAGAATTGCTTCGGCACTGGCAGAATCTGCGCGCACAAGGAAAAGTGGATGCAATCCGTAACCGCGTACGACCTTTTTCTCAGAGGCTTGGCAGGTTGGAGCCGCATGAACGCCGAATCGTTGACAAGGCCCTGAATTCGCTGGCGAAAGTGCCGTCGCTGACCCAGGATCAGTTCGCAGACTTGGCCGAGTCGACACTGCAGGCCTGGGAGGGTGGCCGTCTCAAGGAGCTCATAGATGACCTGGCTCAGGCCGAGTCGATGGACGCCGAGAAATTGGTGACGATCCTCGCGGAGTCGCGCGTGATGAGCGCATTGCACGCCGCCGAGCATGTCAAGGGTCAGTTGAACCTTATAACTGGCTTGGAAGAGCGTGTGCGGCTACGTGCCTTGGAGCTGGAGGTACGGGACTACATCGCGGAAAACCCGTGGCTGATCTCACCGGAGTGGGAGACGTTTCGTGTCGAGCGTGGTATCGAGGGGCTTGTCAATGAAATTGCGAAGGTCGCGTATGGCGGGGATTGGAACGCTCGCGTTGACCTGGTGCTCTCCTCGGGTTCTCAGCTGCTCGTCATAGAGTTCATGCGACCGGGGTTGAAGGTCGATTGGGATCATCTGAACAGATATGAGCGTTACGTAACCAAGTTGCGTCACGCGACGATTGCTCGCACCTCAGATTTCAAGCTTGTGTCGGGACTCCTTGTGGCCGACAAGATTGATCAGAGTGCGGATGTGATGGGCAAGATTGCGAGCCTGCGAAAGGATGGCATGGACGCCACGGACTGGGCGGGCCTCTTGCGAGGAGCTCGAAAGCAGTGGCAGAACTACTTTGATATTTTGTACCATCGCGCACCCGACGACCCGCGTATGCAGCAGTTGGGTTCTGGTCGGCAGGCGACGGCCTAGCCGGCAGGGTTGAGGCGCTGTTCGGCCGGTGCCCGTCAAGAACGCCGGCCGGACACACACCGTCACTGCATGAGAGCCGCACGGGCATCGCGCCGGACAGCCTGGATCAGGCGGTCGAGTTCGTCGTCGGACTGGGCGTCGAGATCCACGAACGCGGTAAGTCTCAGTAGTCGAACAAGCGTTTCGCGTAGTACCTTGCGGGACGGAACCGATGCGTCTTTGTGCGCCGCTTCGTCCCGGTGGCTGCGAACGACGGCCCGGACAAGTGCCGGAGATCCGGCCAGGGCCGAACGCCTGGCCATGATCTGATCGAGGTCCGCTTCGCCGAGCACAGACAGGAGTGCATAAGGATCGGCGGTGTGAGGCTCGTGCAGTACGTGGGCACGTGTCCAGAGACGAGCCAAAGCATGGCGTGTGAGGTCGGTTCCCTTGAACCGGTCGGCTGTGTAGCGTCCCTGTCCGTCGGCCGGCCAGCGCCACGCGCACACATCAGGTAGCAGGATGAGTGCGAGAAACGCCCAGACCTGGCGCTGCGCCGCCTCCCCCGGCACCATCGCGCTCTGCTGATGCAGAATCCTGGCGACTCGTTGATCGAAAGAGTTCCGCCACGCCGGACGAAGAGGGCTGGGGTGGCCGTGATCTCGAGCGGCGAGGAGAACGCTGCTTCGCAGTCCGTCCAACTCTTCTCTCGTGGCTCTTCTCCCGCCAGTTGCCGCGTAGACGGCTCGAGCGGAATGATTGGCGACCAAGGTCACGTGCTGGTCGACAGGCGTCTCATGAAGGAGACGGAACCGGCGTTCGGCCTCACCCGGAAGTAGCCTTGGATATAGGAGACTCATGCATGTTCCCTGGGGAATCTGACACCTGCTTGGACATTGGCGCGGAATCGTGACGGATCCCTTCGTCGCTCGTCGCGGAGACGTTTGACCGACTGCTCCGTGGTTTCACCAGGCCGTGCCAGATAGGTTCGTATCAGGGCACGTACAAGTCCTGCCATGGTCACTTCGTCGTCTGAGTCGCCGGCCGATTCCTCGTCCGTGAATGCCTCGTCGTCCAAAGCGCGGCCTACAAGATCGGAAACGATGTCTGCCTCCAGTATTCCCCACAGAACGGCAGAGGTCTCGTCCCCTTCAGCGTTCATCGCCCGCTTTACAGTGAGGTTGTCCTCATTCAGGAGCACGAGCAGGCTCCCCATCGCTGCCTGCTGCCAGTCACCGCTGTCCATACTCACGTACCAAGCTGCGCACTCGGGAAGTCCGGCCTCTCGGAAGGAGACAGGAGCAACGGGGAGAAGCCCCGATGCTCCCTCCAGATGAACCGTAGTCCGGTCGCTCCAGAGAATGGAGCCCAACCTGGTGGCCACGAATGGGTCTGAATACGGAAGATCGCTGGCCAGCTCCAGGGTCGTTTCTACCGTGAGCATTCCGCCGAGATCCGTACCGGTCGCAGTGAAATGCAATTCAGAGGTGACGGCGTCCTCTCCAATGGGCAGGACTTCCTGTACTACTGACACGCGTATCTGCGAGGTGGAAGGCCAGTAGCGGACACAGAGCCGCAACGGAGCATCCGCTGGAAAACCGCAGTCCTCGCGGGCCCCTGTCTGGTTCACTCGTATCAATCGGGTGACCGTGACGTCGGTTGCGTAGTCCCACGCCGGGAGAGCCACCGGCATGGGAGAGCCGGCAGGATCGTCGCGTCTCCACGGCTCAGCGCTGACACGCCCCGATGGTCGGCGATAGGGCCAGACGCGAATGCTCATGATCGCCCCACCACACTGATGTCGATAAGGACGTCTGCCACCGCGGTGATGACGACCTCCACCTCGGTAGCACCCCCTGAGTGGTACAGGACTTCACCGGGAACGAACTTGCTGTCGGCCGATCGCCATCCCAGCACCGTAGGCACTGCAGCGCCCGTAGGTGTTTCGTTTTCGGTGCTGCCGTCACCCGTGAGTACTCGTACCAGTGCTTCCGCATAGGAAGGCCCATGCAGTTGAACGCGCTGGACCACAACTGGCCGACCGGACATCACGTCGAACATGGGGGTGCCAGTCAGAGTTGGTCTACGAGTCCTTGGGGTGCTCGGGGCCGATACAGAGCCCGGCTCGGCGACATCCCGGCCATTGAAGCGGGCACCCTGATCCGACTCGCCAGAGTTTCCGGTGGGAAGCGGACCTCCGCCATCTGGGCCCACGAACCCTGTGCCATGAGGTGAGATCTGATGCAGTACAGCTGTTCCGGTACCTCCAGGGCCGGCCAGGAGGTGGCCGAGTCGTTGTGCCACCGAGCCCATGGCGTACTGCCCTACCTTTACGGCCCGTCTGGCCTGCGCGCCACTCAGGACATCGCAGCGCTCCTTCAGTCTCCGCCCCGCAGTCCGAACGAAGGTCGCCTCACGTCCCTTCAACTGTTGGTATTCCCACGCGTCATGGGAGGGGGGCTCGGCACGGGCAAAGGTGCCGTCCAGGTCGTCCGTCACCTTGAAGACACCGACATAACCAGAGTCCGGTGCCAATCGCTCGGGTCCGGAATGGTACCGGCTCACCAGCTCAGGGCCTCGGAGGAGACAGATGTGGTGGGGTGCACCTTCGAGACCGAGTTCGCGGGCCGCCGGCGAACCCACGACGGCACCGTAGGTGAACTGCGATGAAAAGAAGCCGAGCTGTTTCTTGGGGTTGCCACACATCAGCATTTCTCCTGAGCCGTCGATGACTTGACGGTAGGCCTCTGAGAAGAATGCCAAGGTCGCGTCGGTATCCGGCCCGGGTACCTGGACGTCTACGCCGTTCGCCGTGACCGTGACGGACATCTGCCTTTCGCGTCCCATCAGCATGATGGGCCACAGGTTCCACGCTGCCGCATCGGCCAAGTAGATGCCGGCATCCTCCATGGTGAGCTCGGCGGCCTGTTCCGTGTCGGGCAACGTCGGATCAGTCAGGTCCGGATCCACCACGACGATCGTCGTGCCTGTATCGTCTCCGGCGAAGCCCCTGATGCCGAGACGACGTGCAGCTGTATCTGCGTCTGCATCGTGCAGAGGCTCGCAGTGATCCTGTTCTGGAACGCCCCACCAATGCCTACCTGTGAAGCGAGTGGTTCCCTTCCAGAACGCAGAACGCATCATGATTCCAATGAAGCGTGACCGAAGGGACCCGGTTTCATCCCTGAACCGAGTATGTACCAGTACGCATCCGGCCTTGGACATACGGAACAAGGCGCCTTTGCCGTACCCGAACGTCCCGCCGCTTGGAGCGTCGCCGGAACCCTCGCGATCGCCGCTGTTGAGGACAAAGCGAGGCCATTCGCGCCGCGCGCTCGGGCCCGCGTCCGACCTGGTTGGGCCGGCAAGACCACGTGTCCCACGGTCAGAGATGGACAAGTAGCGAAGGCTGTTGGTTGTACTCAGGTGGCTGTATGACCTTTCTTCCTCACTTCCCCTGAACAGACCGGGGTCGAACAGCCGACGCCATTCCCTGATGTGACCCGCACCCACGGTGCCGAGGTCGAGGCGAAAGTGAACGACTGACTCCTCCGGCAGACGTGCGTCCCACGAATTCTGAGCGGCCTCTCGAACGAGCAAGGTGAGCTTGGACAGACTTGGTCGTCCCAACTGGTTCAAGAGCCCATCGGCTGTGATACCGCCGTCAGCACGGAAGGGCTGCGCATACCAGGCACTTTCAGTCACAGATCCGCCCCCAGTCTGTCCAACACCCTCTGCGCCTCCGCGGTGACAGGCGTGGTGTCGAGATCTACCGAATACTCGATGTCTGTTACGCCAGCAGGGGAGGATCGGCGTGCGAAGCTGGTGGATATGATGCGAGGGAATGCATCGTCTACTTCGTACCAGCGTCGTTCGGTAGCCAGGAAACGGTTTCCGCTGATTGAACTGGTATCCGTCGGATCCAGCCCCAGGGCGAGCATGCGCGCATCGATCTGGCCGGGGTCGTCTGCTTCGGCGCGACAGGAGTCAATTACTTCGACGACCGTACGGGCAGCTGGAGACGAGGACTCGACAACTCTGAACCAGGCCAGAGCAAGCGTTCCATCGGTTGGTGCTTCCAGCTGGTCGATACCGTGCACACGAATGACCCGGCCGTTCATCGAAGTTGAGGCTTTGACTTCGATGGCGTGATGAGTACTTCGGAAATCCTGTGCACATCCGAGGGGGCCGAGCCAAGTTCGTACAGCGCTTGGATTGCGAGACAACAA
Source organism: Streptomyces sp. NPDC001135 (assembly GCF_053598395.1). Taxonomy (NCBI): domain Bacteria; kingdom Bacillati; phylum Actinomycetota; class Actinomycetes; order Kitasatosporales; family Streptomycetaceae; genus Streptomyces; species Streptomyces sp. NPDC001135. The sequence continues at coordinate 21,151 of NZ_JBSFKD010000002.1, forward strand.
CTGCTCAAATACCAGGAGCTCGGCGAAGAGGCCGGCCAGGCGCGGAACCGTCCACCTCTGCGTCCCGCTTCCGAACAACAGGCGCCAGGAGCTCAGTGCTCGAGCAATCTGGACTGCCGGACCTTGAGGTTCGATGGCTATTCGCGAGCAGATGTCAGCAATCAGTCCGGTGAATGTGCCGGCCAGGTCCGCCCGCTTGCAGGCTACGTCGGCGTAGCGCACCGGCAACGCGTCTCCGAGGAGGAGCGTTCGAGTCGTGAGGTGAACGCCGGCACTGCGTTGGTCGTCAACCAGCCGTTCCGAGGCAGACATGGGAACCAACAGGTGCCGCATACCGTCCGAGTCGCGGCCCAGACGAACCGGACCCTCGGGGGTCGATATCTGCAATTCTGCCGAGAGTAGTACGCCGGTCGCCGTGGAGGCGGCTTCATCGTCCAGGCGTGCCCACAGTTTTTCCAGCAGTTCTCGTAGTCTTTTGGAAGCTGTTGGCAGAATCTGTTCGGTCATGCGCTGTGCTCCGGACAGGTGTCGAGGTCCAAATCCAGGACGGAGGCGTCGTCATCCATGTCGTCTTCGGCCGAGGACGGAAACACCTTCGACAGGTCGGCCTGTAGGTAGTCGTATTCGATCGTCGCGTCAGTTCCTGTTGGCTGAGGAAAAACGACAGCGACACCCCAGACGACGTCGCCGGGAGCGTTCAGGGGGGCTCGTCCCGGGACAGCTTCTTCCACACCGTTTCGTTTCCTTGTTGGCACCGGGGATTCGGCGTCGATCGGGTAGAGGAGGATCAACCCACGATCTGCCTGCTGTTTTACTCGCAACCGTTGGAGCAGCGAGCGATTGACCTTTCCCTCGTCTTTGGGAATCTCGAGGTCCAGAGCCTCGTCTCGGGAACCGGTGAGCGTCTTGATGTCGGCGACGGGGTCGCCGGCGTTCGAACCGAGTCGGGTGCGGATCACCCGTCCGACAACGAGTCCGTTCGGCAGCAGTACGGGTGCATGGCCGGTTGCCGGTTTGTTACCGACCACGCCGACGTTCCAAGTAAGAAGAGCACCTGACTTGTTGCGTCGTTTGATGTATTCACGCACGAGGTCCCGGTCCGCCTCCACCGTATTGCGATGGAATCGATAGGAGCCCAGGAAGTCGAGGACCGGGTCCATGGGGACCTCTCGCCAGAGAGCCCGGCCAGGTGAGACCTGACTGTCGACCCGGCCATCGCGCTGTGACGCCCTCAGGAGCTCCTGTACCGAAGTTGCATTGTCAGCGTGCCACTGTTGGTCGTGCTCTGTCTCCCGACAAGGGAAATACCGGGTCTCCATCAACTGCCCCCCGTAGGAGGCGGCGGCACGGACCGCGTCCCTGGACTTCGAAGGTGCGGTCACACGCATCTTCGGATGACATTGGATTCTTACCGCCATATCCAGGGGACTCTGATGCTCTGTGAGATATCGGTCGATGTCGAGGCGCATCTCGGCTTCGACGGTCGCCAGGTGTGTGAACCATCGTCGCGTTTCGTCGGGCATGAAGATCCGCGGAAGGTCCTCGTAGCCTGGCCGGTATCCGAACCAGCGTCCCATTTGAAGGAGTGAGTCATAGACGTTCGAGGATCGAACGAAGTAACTGACGACGAGCCCTTCCAGCGTGAGACCCCGGGACAGTGTGTTCCCGCCTACGGCGATCACGTTCACGGGGCCGGAGTCGTAGTCAAGGCGGTGCGTGCTTCGATAGTGGTCCATGATGACGCGTGTGGTGGCGACGACACCCGGCAGGCGATCCAGAACCGCTTCGTAAGCCAGGACGCTGTTTCCCCACTCGTTCGGGTCTACTCGTACTGCTTCCTCTTCCCAGAGCCGACGCATCTCGTGCAGGATTTCCGATCCCTCACTCAACCCTTGTACGACTTCGGTGCGCAGAGCTTCGAGCAGGGGGCCGTAGGAGTCGTGGACTCTGGTATCGGAGTGGGCATGGATCAGCATCGACGAGTGCTGGTCGATCTGTCCGCGACAGTGTCGGGCCGCAGTGGCCAACCAGAACCACAGAACAGCGCGCCGCAGGGATGGCGTAATGCCGGGAGTGAACCCGGAGATGGCGGCCCTGTTCGCGGGGCGAAGGTAGTTGAGCTCGGCGGGTGCAACGGTTCGAATCATGTCCCGCCCGCCAGGGACCTCAGCCGGGTCTTCCCCGTCGAGGGGATTACGGCCGAACAGTGCTTCCGGACCCTGATACGCCTCGCTGCGCGGCAGACTGAGGATGAAATCCCTCGGGTAGAAGTCCTCTTGGTTGGCGGGATCTATCAGAAGGTTGGCGAAAGGTGTAGCGGTGTAGCCGGCGTAGCAGACTTTGGTGAGTCGCCCGATGACATCCCGAATAAGAGGATTGATTCTTCTGGTGGCGACTGTCGCCTGGTCGGCCTCATCGTCGATGATCAGGGTTGGGCAATTCACCAATTGCTCACGCGCTTCTTCGAGCCAATCGCGCAATTTTCGCAGGACTGGGCCGTTCTTCTTGACGACCAGGAGGAGGCGCTGATCCTTGGAGGCAAGGAACGACTGGGCGTTGGGGGGTGGAACGAAGTCATGTTCGGGTTTGGTGATCTGGTGCCACAGCGGAGGGTTGAGATCAACGAGGTCCCGGATGAGGCGCGTCTGCGTTTGGCGGCGAAGGGAGTTGGTGATTCCTGAGAGTACGATGAACATGCGATAGCCGCGGTCGGCTGCTTTGCAGACGACGGCGTTGAAATTGCTCGTCTTGCCCGATTGGACATGGCCCAATACAAGGCCGCGAGAACGGAACGCAGGTGTGGCTGGATGGTCCATCATTGCGACCACGCGGTCCGACGCCTCGTCGATCTTTTTGACCTCAGCGGAGTCGAGAGTGCGGAGCAGGTGCTTCTCGTAAGCCGGCCAGTTCTTGTCATCGGCGCGTGGTCCCGCATACCAGTGCAGTGCGTTCTCCCGCCCGAGGCCCAGGGGCTCCTCAAGCGTGGCGATCCGTGCCGTCGAGGCTTCGTGGCGCCGAACCATCTCCTCGATGATGTCGTCGGGGACGCAGAAGTCGTGCAGTTGCTGCGTCGCCTCGTGCGGCAGCATGCCGTCGATCATGCTCTGGAAGCGCTTCCATGCCGCGTCCATGCGTGGGTCGCCCACAGTCCCTCACAGGTGCCTCGGGCCGATCCGCGCACCGCAGTGCGCGGATCGAATACGACAACGGTGTACGAGACTTACGTTACCCACTGTCGCAGATGAGGACCTCCGAGAAGGAGTTCGACTCTCGTGTGGGTGGTCGGCCGATGACCGACCCAGAAGCCGCTATGGATGATGGCTTGACGGATGCAGCGGTCGAGGTGGACAAGTACTTCTGTCCCCGCAGCCGTAACGCCGTAGTTCTTCTGTGACTTCAGGTGAGACGGCAGGCCAACTGTCCATCTTTGCAAGCGCGGATTTGACGTGCGCCTCGTCCAGTCCGAGCGCTGCGGCGATCAAGTGCACGCCGAAGCGGGGTGGGACCGCGTTTCCGACCTGTTGTGCTTGGTCCCTTCCGGACCACGGGAAGTTGTGGGGGAAGGTCTGAAGCAGGCCTGATTCGGAGATCGTGAATCTGGGGAGCGTGCGGCCGTCCTCCGCTATCACGGTGTTGCGCGACACCTTGCCGGTGACGGTGAACGCCGGCTCCGAGGAGAGGCGGCGTCCTCGGTTTCGGGGATCCCCGCCGGATCCGTAGTTGGAGACGACGACGAACGAAGCGGGGCGGCCCAACTCCTTGCTGGTCGACGCGAGAGCCTGCCCCATGGATACCCAATTGCGCCTGTGGCGTACGCGGGTGACTGCGTCATGGGCGGGATCCGGGTCCAGGGCCGAGTCAAGAGTAGGTGCTGCGTCGGCCTTGGGGCGAAGGAAGGCGTGATGCGTGGGAGTGGGCAGGGAGACCTTGCCCTTGCGGTCGAGACGGGCGATGAGTACTGCCCGACGCCGTGATTGAGGGACGCCGTACTCCTCGGTCCTCAGGACATCACATTCAGCCTGATACCTGACATTTCTGGGCAGGCGGCCGCTCTCCAGGACGTCCTTGTAGACCTGCCACAGAGGAAGAACCGTGGGGACCTGTTCGAGGATGATGGCTTCATAGGGTTTGTCCGCTTCAATGGCCGCCATCAGCCAACGCAGAGGTTCGAGGACCAATGCAGTGCGTGGATCTCCCAGGTCGGCCAACTCTTTGTCGATGACCTCCGGCGACTCATTGCCGTCCACCAGGCGCGTGATAAAGCCCTTGACCTCTTCCAGGGCTCGACGTCCGGCGCCCTTTCCGGCGACGGAGAACGTCTGGCATGGAGGGCCTCCTGACAACACGTTGAAGTCATGGGAGAGGTCGGCGAAACGCTGTTGGCGAACGGTGCTGACGTCGGCGTGCAGCGTGCGCAAACCTGCCGCGTAGCGGGTCTCGCACGCGTTCGCGTCCCACTCGATGCCGGTGCTCTCGACTCCCAGGAGCCGTGCAGCCACATCCAGCCCACCGGGCCCGGCAAAAAGATCCACCATGTGGAAATCGCCGGGATGCGAGTGCTGCGCTTGGGGGCTGGTCATGGGGGTGAAGTGTAGCCGGCGGTGGGCCGTGTGCTCTCCGTCACTTCGGGCGGGCGGTTACTCGCCTGTCTCGATCGTCGAGGCATTGGATCGCTGCTTCTCGATGATCTCTCGCACCTTTTTGGTGACCTCGTCTGGCGCCTCGTGCTCCCAAAAGCGCAGAACTGTCCAACCTGCAGCAACAAGATGCTCGGTCGTTTCTCGGTCGCGCGCCATGTTCTTGTCGAGCTTCGCTCGCCACCACGTAGCGTTCGCCTTCGGATGCGTCGCGTGTTCGGGGCAGCCGTGCCAGAAGCAGCCGTCCAGGAAGATCGCGACCTTGGCTTTGGTGAACACGATGTCGATCGTCCGCCGAGGCATCCCCGGCACCGGCCGGTTCACTCTGTAGCGCAGTCCTGCTGCGTGAAGGAGGCGGCGGACTGCGACTTCGGGCGCCGTGTTGCGCGACCCTTGTCGGCTCATGCGAGCTGAAACAGCGGCGGAGGAGGGCACTACATGTGGCACGGCAGCATTCTGCCGGCGCGATCGGAGCAGTGAGCTTGCCCGGCAGGAAGCGTCTCGGAACAAGAGTCGTAGACGCAGCCGACCAGGCCGCCCGCTTCTCGGCATTGTCGTGCTTCCGTGGCCCGCCTCAAGGGCGCTCCCGTTTCGCTGCGCTCCACTCCCGCGTCGGCTGGCGCCGCTGGCCCTTCGGGCCACCATTGACCCGGGCCGCTCCAGCACAGGAAGGATGCGAGCGAGCGGCCCGGTGAAGGCGGGGCCCAGGGGTGTGGTCGTTCGGCGGGCCGGATGGACAGCCGGAGTGAGGGGCGCGCCGGCTGGGTGGCGGCACGCCGGGTCGGGTTGGCGGCTTGCGGTGGTGAAGGACGGGGCGTCCTGCCGGAAGCCGGCTTTATGCGCCGTGGCACTCCGCATAGACCTGCCCCGCCCCGCACCAGCACTCGGCCCCTTGCTGAGGCGGCCAAGCCGCGGCCCGTCCCCGGGCCGCCAGGGTTGTCGCGTACTGCGGGAGCAGGGTGGCGTCCGTCGGGGACGAGCCCTCCGACGCCGCGAAGGCCTCGTACGACGGGACCGTGCCCGTGACGATGCCCAGGTTGGCCGTGCCCGAGGAGGAGAGCTCGCGCAGCGAGGACTCTATGGTCTGCAGGTGGGTCTCGTGGGACGGGTACTCCGAGGACAGAGGCGGGTACGCCGACAGCAGCTCCGCCAGTTCCGGCGCCGGCCAGTGCAGGACCGCCACCGGGAAGGGGCGGGAGAGGGCCTCTCGGTAGGCGCCCAGTTCGGCTCGCAGGCGGGAGATCTCCGCCGCCAGTTCCGCCGGGTTGTCCGAGCCCAGGGACCATACGCGTTTGGGGTCGTGGAGTTCGTCCAGCGACACCGGGGACGTGTGGAGCGTGTCGGCCAGGGTGTCCCAGGCGTCGTGCGGCAGGCCCCGCATGCGGCGGACGCGGTGGCGGCCGTAGAGGAGGGGGTGGGTGGAGGGGGCCACACCCTCCGGTGTCCCGGCCGTGTCCGGCAGGAGGAGGCGGGCCGCCTCCGTGAAGGTCTCCTCCGCCGCCTCCAGCTCGTCGTGCGACTCCAGGGACTCCGCGATGATCACCCAGGGGGCCGGGTCCCGGGGAGCGGTCGTGCGGATGCCGTCGATGATGGCTCTCGCCTCCGCCTCGTGGCCGTACTCCCACAGGTTCGACGCCTTCAGGGCGCGGACCAGGGGAGGGTTCTCCAGGCCGTCCGTCGTGGACAGCAGGCGGTCGTAGAGCGCGGTGGCCGCGGGGCGGTCACCGGACAGTTCGAGATGGGCCGCCGCCCTCAGCAGCAGGGCCTCGGCGTCCTCGGGATACAGTCCGGCGGTCCGCTCCAGGCGTGCCGCTTCGGCGGTGTGGTCGACGTTCTCGGCAGGCGTGTCGGGGCGCATGGGGGACACCGTACTGCCGAGCAGGGACGGAGGGGGGTATGTGCTGGTCATCGGCTCCCCGTCCCCCTGCGGCGTCACTCCGCCCGAAACCGGTCGATGAGGGCCGGCGGTTCCGGGGACGTCTTCTCGTGTGCGGCTATGGCCAGTTGTGCCCGGTGCGCCTATCGTGCCGTCGGCTCCCGTGGAGGTGGATGCGGATGCCGATCCGGTCGGGCGTGCGGGTCGTACGGCACAGCGATCGGCGCAGGCGTGCCCGGCGCCGGCGGGTGCTGTGGGGCGGGGGCGAGGCGCTCGTCACCCTCGGCGTGCTGCTCATGCTGCTCGTCGTGCACCAGCTGTGGTGGACCAACCGTGAGGCCCGGCGCGGGGCCGAGCGGCAGGTGGAGGCGCTGGAACGGGAGTGGGGCCCGGCCACGGGCACCGGCCGTGCCTCCGCGTCGCCGGACGCCTCCGTCTCGCCGGAGCCCTCCGCCGCGCCCGCGTCCGACGCCGGCTCGCCCGGGTCCCGTGCGCCGCGGCGGCCGTACGTCCCCGCCGCCCTGCCCCGGCGGTCCCAGGCGTACGCCGTCCTCACCGTCCCCCGGCTGGGGCTGCGCGTCCCCGTCGCCGAGGGGGTGGGCAAGGCCGACGTCCTCAACAAGGGGTACGTCGGCCATTACCGGGGGACCCAGCAGCCGGGCCAGGCGGGGAACTTCGCGCTCGCCGGGCACCGGAACACGCACGGCGAACCCTTCCGGTATCTGCCCCGGCTGCGGCGCGGGGACGACATCGAGGTGGAGACGCGGACGGCGACCTACACGTACGAGGTCGACCAGATCCTGCCGCGGACCTCGGCGGCGGACTCGGGGGTCGTCCGCGCCGTGCCGCGCTCCCTCGTCCGGCCCGCGTACGGGTACGACGCGCCCGGCTACTACATCACCCTGACCACCTGCACCCCCGAGTTCACCTCGCGGTACCGGATGGTGGTGTGGGGGAAGCTGGTGTCCATGCGGCCCCGCTGACCGGCTACTGCGCGGCCCCACCGGCCGGATACGGCTACCGCCGCTCCCGCGGCACCACCACACTCACCGCCCCCACCGCCCCCAGCCCCGCCGACACCAGCAGGGCGAGGTTCGCGCCGGCGGTCGGGGTGTGGGCGGAGGTGGCGACGGCGATGGTCAGGGCGACGCCGGCGCTGGAGCCGATGTAGCGGAAGGTCTGCTGGGCGCCGGAACCCATCGCGGCGCGTTCGCGCGGGACCGATTCGACGGCGAGCAGCGGCAGCGCGCCGTTGAGCAGGCCGCTGCCCACGCCGCCGACGACCAGGCCGGGCAGCAGACGGGTCCAGGAGCCGGAGGCGGCGGCTCCGAGCATGGTCAGGACGGCGACGGTGTGCAGGGCGAAGCCGACGGCGAGCTGGACGCGCGGGGCGATACGGCCGGCCAGGTGCTTGACCTGGAGGGCCACCGCGAAGCTCAGCCCGGACCAGAGCAGGAACAGCCAGGCCGTCTCCATGGGGGACAGACGCAGGGTCCGCTGGAGCAGGGTCGGCAGGAAGCTGAACAGGGCGATCACCGCGAGGCCGGTGAACAGACCGCCGGCGGCGGAGGCCAGGAAGCGGGCGTGGCGCAGCAGGCCGAGGTCGATCATCGGGGTGCGGGTGCGGTGTTCCACCGTGGCGAAGAGTGCGATCAGGACCGCGGCTGCCGCGAGGAGGAGTCCGACCGGGGCGCGCAGCCAGCCGTCGCGGCCCAGGGCCAGGGCGGCCAGCAGGGCCACCAGAGCCAGGCCGAAGGTCAAGGCTCCCAGGACGTCCGGGCGGCCGTCGCGCGGGGCCCGGGACTCGGTGAGCGCGCGGGTGCCGAGTGCCGCGACCAGGAGGGCGGCGGCGCCGAGGACGCCGTATGCGATCCGCCAGGTCGGCAGGGCGCCCGCGACCAGCGGGCCCACCGCGATGCCGCCGCTGACGAAGGCACCCCACACGCCGGTCGCGTGCAGGCGGCCGCGCGGCGACGGGTAGGCGGCCACCAGCAGGCCGAGGCTGCTCGCCAGGATCGCCGCGCTCGCCGCTCCCTGGGCGATGCGGGCGAGGGTGAACTGCCAGGTCGAGGTGGTGAGGGCGCCGAGGGCGGTGGTGAGGCCGAGGGCCAGGGTGCCGGTGAGGAAGATCCGGCGGCGGCCGTGGTCGTCGGCGAGGCTGCCGGCCACCAGCAGCAGGGCGGCGAGGCCGAGGGGGGAGCCGTTGAGCAGCCAGGCCTGGGCGGAGACGGGGGTGTGCAGGGCCGTCGCCGTGTCCCGGAGGGTGACCATCGGGGCCGTGTACGTCATCAACGCGACGGCGGTGGCCGCACTGGTGACGGCGAGGGTGGCCCGGGGGTGTCCGGGGGCGTCCCGCGTGGGTTCGCCGCGTACGGCTGTGGGGGCGGGGGCGGGGGAGTCGAGCCCGGTCATGGCGTGGTCCTGTCCTTCCGGGGACTGCGCGGGGGCACCGAACGCGTCACGGTTCGGTCATTGAACTGACCCCGTCCCCCTTACCGTAACACCTAAGTTCGGTCACCGAACCGAGGTGTCGGAAAGTGGCTACAGTGGACGGCATGGCACTGGGCAAGGACTACGCGACACAGGAGTGCTCGATCGCCCGCGCGCTCGAGATCGTCGGCGAACGCTGGACGCTGCTCGTCGTCCGCGACGCGCTCTACGGCGTGCGGCGGTACAACGACTTCCTGGTCCACCTCGGCATCCCGCGCGCCGTCCTGGCCGCCCGCCTGCAGGCCCTGACCGCCGAGGGCATCCTCGAAAAGCGCCGCTACCAGCAGTCGCCGCCGCGCGACGAGTACGTCCTCACCGAGCGCGGCCTCGCCCTGTGGCCCACCCTGCGGGCCCTCGGGCTGTGGGGGCGCGAGCACTTCGGCGAGAGCCAGCTGCGGTACTTCCGGCACGTGGCCTGCGGCACCGAACTCGGGCCGTACGGCGAGTGCGCGGTGTGCGGAGCGGTCGTACCCGTCGAGGACGTGGTCATGGAGCCCGGTCCGGGGCTCGACCCGAATCCGGCGGATCCCGTCAGCCGGGTGCTGCTGAAGCCGAAGCGGCTGCTGGAGCCGCTGGAGACGGAGCCCGCCTGACCACCCGGGCGTGGCTCAGGAGGCCCCGGAGCCGCCGCCCGCCACCAGCTCGACACCCATGCGGTCGGTCCGGTTCGACCGGCCGCCCAGCCGGTGGACCACCACCCACCGGCCGTCCGTCATGGCCCCGGCGAACAGCGAGGCGTGCCGGGTGGCGCCGTTGTGCCAGCGCAGCCGGCCGGTCGTCACCCAGGAGGGAGCGGGATCTCCCAGCCGGCGCTCCACCGCCAGCCGGACCAGCAGATCGGCGACGGCGCGCGGGGTGGCCCACAGGCCGCCCGCCGGGAGGATCGCCCCGTCCATGGTCCAGGGCCTGCGCTCCCTGCCGAACAGCCCGCGGGCGAGCAGACGCCGGCCGGGGGCGGGCCGGACGCTCACCTCGTCGACGTCCAGCGGTCGCAGGACGTGTTCGGCGAGCAGCTCCTCGTACGGCGCACCGGCCGCGCTCACCAGCGCCGCGCCCAGGACGGCGTACCCGAGGTTGGAGTACTCCTCCTGCTGTCCCGGCGGCCGGACCGCGACCTCGTCCAGCCGGCCGACCAGCCGGTGCAGGGCGGCGTCGTCGAACGGGGCGTAGGGGTCCAGGGGACGGGTGCCGGGCGGGAGGCGCGGCAGCCCGGAGGTGTGCTCGGCCAGGTGCCGCAACGTGATCCCGGTGCGGGGCGCGCCGGGGAACCAGCGCTCGACCGGGTCGTCGGCGTCGAGCAGACCCGCGGCGGCCATGCGCATCAGCGCCGTACCGGTGAGCACCTTGGTGAAGGAGCCGATCTCGACGAACCGGTCCACCGCGTGACCGCCGCTGACCCGTGCGGGAGACGCGTCGCTCAGGACACACGTGGGAATGCGCGGCATGTGCGGGCCCTTCGGGGTGCGGCGGGCGGTGTCGTAGGGCCGGTGGGCCCCGCCCATTGTCCGTCGGGGACGCGGCGACGCGAGCGTGTTCTTCGTCATCACCGGCCGCTCTACTCACCGTTCACGCAGGTCAGGTATAAAGAGCAGGCAGGTATGGGCAGTTGTGGCCGTGGGGAGGGGAGCCGAGTGGTCCGCAGTCTTGCGCGGTCGCGTGCGCTCGCCCCGCTGCTGCTTCTGCTGCTGCCGGTCATGCTGCTCGACACCGGCAGCCTCTCCGCGACCGTGGCCCTCGCCGCGACCGCCGCCGCCGGTTCCGCGCTCGCCCTGTGCTCCCTCCTCAGCGCCCGCTCGGCACCCGCCGTCCCGCCGACCCGGGTGCGCACGGCGATACGCGACCGGGCCCGCCGTACGGCCTTCCTGCCGCAGCGCGATCCCGACGCGCCCGGCCGGCGCCGGCCGAGGGCACCCGGGCGCGCCCTTCCGGCGACCGCCGCGTAGGGCACCTCACCTTCCGTACGTGACCCCGCGCGGGTCGTCATGCCGTTCTGCTCATCTCCAGCACGCTTCCGGCACGACGAGACCCCCGGAGGGCTCACCCATGTCCGTCTTCTCCCTGTTCGCCCACCTGGTCGAGCAACTCGCCGACCTGCTCCAGCCGCTCTTCCACGCCTCCGCGGCCGCCGCCGCGATCGTCCTGTTCACCGCGTTCGTACGACTCCTCGTCCACCCCCTGTCCCGCGCCGCCGCCCGCGGCCGGCGCGCCCGCGCCGCACTCGAGCCGCGCATCGCCGTCCTGCGCGAGAGGCACGCCGGGGACCCGCGGCGGCTGCAGAAGGCGGTGCTGGAACTGCACGCCGAGGAACAGGTCTCGCCGCTGTCCGGCTGCCTGCCCGGCCTGCTCCAGCTGCCCGCCTTCTTCCTGCTCTACCACCTCTTCTCCAGCCCCACGATCGGCGGCGAGGGGAACGCCCTGCTCAGTCACCGGCTGTTCGCGGCGCCGCTCGGCGGGCGGTGGTCCGACGCGCTCGGCGGGGACGGGGTGTTCGGTCCGGCCGGGCTGGTCTACCTCGGGCTCTTCGTCCTCGTCGCCGCCGTCGCCACCTTCAACTACCGGCGTACCCGGCGGATGACGGCGGCCGGTCCCGTCGCGGGGGGCGCCGGGGGCGGTGAGCAGGTGCCGGGGCTCGGCGCGGTCAACAAGGTCGTGCCGTTCATGTCCTTCTTCACGCTCGTCACCGTGGCCGTCGTACCGCTCGCCGCCGCGCTGTACGTCGTCACCAGCACGGCCTGGAGCACGGTGGAGCGGGCCGCTCTCTATCGGTAGGAGCCGTGGTGACGGTCCAGTACCTGAACAGGGTCTTGCGGAGTGGACAGCGGGATTGGAGGATCAGCCAGTCCTCCGATGGCTGCACCCATCGGCCGGGCGCCCGCGATCGAGGGAGATGCTGACCATGAAGCTGCTGCGAGTCGGGACGGCGGGGGCGGAGCGGCCCGCGCTGCTGGACGCCGGGGGAACCCTCAGGGACCTGTCGGGGATCGTCGAGGACATCGACGGCGCGCTTCTCGCGGACGAGGCCGCGCTCGGCCGGGTGCGGGCCGCCGCCGAGGGCGGTGCGCTGCCCGCGCTGGACGCGACGGGCCTGCGGATCGGGCCGCCGCTCGGCCGCATCGGGAAGATCGTGTGCATCGGGCTCAACTACCACGACCACGCCCGTGAGACGGGCGCCGAGCCGCCCGCCGAGCCGGTGGTCTTCTTCAAGGCGCCGGACACGGTGGCCGGGCCGAACGACACGGTGCTGGTGCCCCGCGGTTCGGTGAAGACCGACTGGGAGGTCGAGCTGGCCGTCGTCATCGGGCGTACGGCCCGCTATGTGGAGTCGGCCGAGGCGGCGCTCGGACATGTCGCCGGGTACGCGGTGGCCCACGACGTGTCCGAGCGGGAGTTCCAGATCGAGCGCGGCGGGACCTGGGACAAGGGGAAGAACTGCGAGACGTTCAACCCGCTGGGCCCGTGGCTGGTGACGGCGGACGAGGTTCCGGATCCGCAGGAGCTGTCGCTGAAGCTGTGGGTCAACGGGGAGTTGAAGCAGGACGGTACGACGGCCGAGCAGATCTTCCCGGTGGGTGAAGTCGTGCGGTACGTCAGCCAGTTCATGACGCTGTACCCCGGGGACGTCATCAACACCGGGACGCCGGCCGGGGTGGCCATGGGGCAGCCCGAGCCGAAGCCGTATCTGCGGGCCGGGGACGTGGTCGAGCTGGAGATCGCCGGGCTCGGCCGTCAGCGGCAGGAGTTCAAGGACGCCTGACGGGGCGGGGTTGCGCGGGCCGGGCGGCCGACGGGTCCGTCGTCGCCGCTCGCGCCCACGCGGCGGCGGCCGCAGATCCGGTCCCGCCCCGCGCCCTACGGGGCGCCGCCCGCCCCGTGCCGGCCGGGCGGCGGGTCGGTCGCCGCGAGCAGGGCGAGCACCGCGGTCCGCATGGCGCGGCGGGCGGTCCCGGTGTCGAGGCCCGCGCCGCGCCAGTGGTGCCAGGCGGACCATGTGGTGACCGCGTCCAGGGCGTTGAGGAGATCGGACCTCTCCGCCTCGGGCAGCCGGTCGAGTTCGGCGCGGAACACCTCGGCCAGGCGTGAGCGGGCGAAGTCCAGCAGCTGCTGGGTGGTCTGCCGGACGCGGGGGGAGGGGTCGTCCAGGCGCAGGACGGCCAGGTAGGCGGGGGTGAGCCACTCCAGGATGCGGGCCCGCTGCTCGGTCAGGGCGTCGACGCGGGCGGCGCGCGCTCCCTCGGTCGGCAGCGGCCGGACCTGGGCGGCGATCTGCTGCAGCCGGCGTTCGATGGCCGCGTCGGCGAGCGCCGACATGTCGGCGAAGTGATGGAACACCAGGCGCCTGGACACCCCGGCCCGTTGGGCGACCTGCTCGGCCGGGAACTGGCTGTGCCCCTCGTCGAGGAGTGCCAGCACGGCGTCGGCGATCTTCTCCCTGGTGCGTCTGCCGCGCGCCGCGGGACCGGTCCCGGTGCCCGCCGCGTCCGGATCCCCGGAGAACAGCACGGACGGCAAGTCCGCCGACTCGCCCGCGCGCCCGGCCGGTGTGCCGCTTCGTTTCGCCGTCATGCCCTCTCCTCGCCCGCTCGGATTGACATTATTGCACTACGAGTGCAACCTGTGCCGGTCCCGGTTCATTGCACGGTGAGTGCAATAAGTCGGGTGCAGGTTGTCTCTCGTCACGAAAGCCGAGCGCATGTTCTCTGCAGTGGGGCGCCGGTGCGCCCGCAGACCCGGAACGGTCGTCGTCGCCTGGGTCCTCATGCTGGCCGCCGCCCTGGGGGCCGCCGGCTGGTTCGGCCGGGCCGTCACGGACGTCGTCTCACTGCCCGGCAGCGACAGCCAGGCCGCCGTCGACGTGATCGACAAGGCCTTCCCCGGCTCCGGGACCGGCGCACAGCCCGTGGTCCTGCACACCTCGGCCGACGGGCCCGCGCTGACCACCGACCGGTCGCGGTCGGCCGTCACCTCCGCCGCCCGCGCGATCGCCGCGGTGCCCCACGTCACCGCCGTCACCACGCCCTACGAGACGGCCGGGCGGGCCGCCATGAGCAAGGACGGGCACACCGCGTATCTCACCGTGCGCCTGGACGTCTCCGGCCGGAACATCACGCCCGACCTCACCCGTCGCGTCACGGCCGCCGCGCACCCGGCCGCCGACGCGGGCATCGAGGTCACCCCGGGCGGCCAGCTCGCCGCCGCCGTCGACAAGGGCACCACCGGCCGCAGCGAGGCCATCGGCGTGGCGGCGGCGTTCCTCGTGCTCGCCCTGGCCTTCGGCGGTCTCCTCGCCGCCGTGCTCCCCCTGGCGCTCGGCGCACTCGGCCTGGGCATATCCCTGTCCCTGCTCGCCCTCCTCGGCCACCTGACGGACGTCCCGTCGTCGGCCGAGACCATCGCGGCGATGATCGGCCTCGGCGTCGGCATCGACTACAGCCTGTTCTCCCTCAGCCGGTTCCGGCAGCTGCGCGCCGCCGGGGCCGGTATCGAGGACGCCGCCGTACGCACCACGGCCGGGTCCGGCAAGTCGGTCGCCTTCGCGGGGACCGCCGTCATCGCGGCCCTGGCCGGCCTCGCCCTCGGCGGACTGCCCCTGCTCGACGCCCTCGCGCTGGCGCCCGGCATCGCGGTGCTCACCGCACTCCTCGTCAACCTCACCCTGCTGCCCGCCCTGCTCAGCCTGCTCGGCCGCCGCCTCACTCCCAAGAAGGCGGCGCCCGCGGAGGAAGCCCGCGGCTGGGCCCGCGTGGCCGAGCACGTCGCGGCCCGCCCCTGGCGTCTGCTGTTCGCGGCGACCGCCGTCGTCGCGGTCTGTGCGGCCCCGGCCGCGACGCTCGCCTTCGGTCAGCTCGACGCCGGCACCAAGGCGGCCGGCACCGACAGCCGTATCGCCTACGACCGTATGACGGACGCCTTCGGCCCGGGCTCCAACGGCCTCCTCCAGGTCACCGACACCCTGCCCACCCCGGCGTCCGGCCCCACCGACCCACGGCTGACCGGGCTCACCCGGGCCCTGCGCACCACGCACGACGTGGCCTCGGTTGCGGAACCGCAGCTGAGCACCGACCGCCGCACCGCACTGTGGCAGGTCACTCCGGGTACGGCGCCCGGCGACCCGGCGACGGCCGCGCTCGTACGGCACCTGCGCGACACCACCCTGCCCCGGGCGGGAGGGCACGGCGGACAGGCCACCCACGTGGGCGGCACCCCGGCCACGCAGACCGACCTGAACGCCCGGATCGCGGCACGGATGCCCCTGGTCGGCGGCTTCGTCCTGGCCGTGGCGGGCCTGCTGTTGCTGCTCGCCTTCCGCTCGCCGCTGGTCGCCGCGAAGGCCGCCGTCATGAACCTGGTCTCCGTCGCCGCCGCGTACGGCATCCTCACCGCCGTCTTCCAGTGGGGCCGAGGAGCCTCCCTGATCGGCCTCGACGGCGCGGTGCCCATCCCCGGCTATGTGCCGCTCCTGATGTTCGCCGTCCTGTTCGGCCTCTCGATGGACTACGAGGTGTTCCTGCTCAGCGCCGTGCGCGAGGCGTACCTGAGGCACGGGGACAACCGGCGCGCCGTGGTCGACGGCCTCGGCTCCACGGGGCGGATCATCAGCTCCGCCGCGCTGATCATGGTGAGCGTCTTCCTCGGCTACCTGCTGTCCGACGACCCCGTCGTGAAGATGTTCGGGATCGGCCTGGCCTGCGCGGTCGCGCTGGACGCGACCGTCGTCCGGGGGATCCTGGTCCCGGCGAGCATGGTTCTGCTCGGCCGTGCCAACTGGTGGCTGCCGAAGTGGCTGGACCGGGTGCTGCCCCACGTGGACGTCGAGGGCGCCTGAGGGGCCGGGCCGGTCACCCCAGCAGAGAGGCGAGCCTGCGCCACTCCTGCCTCGGGAGGTCCTCCCTCTCCCCCTCTGCCACCACCTGGAGGGCCACGTGGTCGGCGCCCGCCCGGTGGAAGTCCTCGATGCGGTCGCGGATGCGCTGGTCGTCGCCCCAGGCGAAGAGCGCGTCGACCAGGCGGTCACTGCCGCCGTCGGTCAGGTCGTCCTCGGTGAAGCCGAGGCGCAGGAAGTTTCCGGTGTAGTTCGGCAGGGCGAGGTACATGGCCAGGGTCCCGCGGGCCAGGGAGCGGGCGCGGGACGGGTCGGTCTCCAGGACGACCTTCAGCTCCGGCGCGAGCAGCGGGCCCTCGCCGAGGATCCCGCGGGCCTGGGCGGTGTGCTCCGGGGTGACCAGGTACGGCACCGCGCCCGCCGCCCGGTCGCCGGACAGCTGGAGGGTCTTCGGGCCGAGGGCGGCCAGCACCCGGCGGTCCGCGGGCACCCCGGCCGCGTCGAGGGCGTCGAGGTAGGAGACGAGGGCCGAGTACGGGCGGCGGTACTGGTCGGCGAGCTTGGCGTGGCTCACCCCGAGGCCGAGCAGGAAGCGGCCGGGGTGGGCGGCGTCCACCTCGGCGAAGGCCGCCGCGCTCGCCTCGGCGTCGTACTGCCAGATGCTCTGGATGCTGGTGCCGACGGCGAGGGTGGTGGTGGCCTCCAGGAGCGGTACGGCGTGACGGGCGGCGCTGCTGCCGCCCAGCCAGGCGGCGCCGTAGCCGAGGCCCTCCAACTCCGCTGCCGCGTCCGCCAGTTCACCGCGCCGGGAGGGGTCCTCCGTGCGCAGGCCGACACTCCAGATGCCGTACCGGCCGATCCTGTCCTTCACGGTGCTCATGGGTCGATCCCTCCGGGTGGGGCCGTGATCGTCTACGTCTGCAGCCATCCCAACCGGAGGGATGCCTCAGGTGATTCCCGAGGGCGTTGACTCCCGAGGGTGTCACTCCTTCAGGAACCGCTCCAGCGCCTCCACGACGAACCGGTGGTCCCGCAGCTGGGGAAGGCCGGAGACGGTGACCGCGCCGATGACGCCCGCGTTCTCGACGGTGATCGGGAACGAGCCGCCGTGGGCCGCGTAGACGTCGGGGTCCAGGCGGGAGGAGTCCTCGAAGGTCGTTCCCTTGGCGCGGAAGCGGGCGCCGACCAGGTAGGAGGAGGCGCCGTAGCGCTCCACCACGCGGCGCTTGCGGGCGATCCAGGCGTCGTTGTCCGGGGTGGAGCCCGGCAGGGCCGCGTGGAAGAGCTGCTGCCCGGCGCGGTGGATGTCCACGGCGACCGGGAGCTCGCGCTCCCGGGCCAGCTCGACGAGGAGCGAGCCGAGGGCCCAGGCGTCGTCGGGGGTGAACCGCCGGAAGACCAGGCGGCGTTCCTGTGCCTCCAGCTCCGTGACGGACAGGTCCGCGACGGACGGGGCAGGCCCCGGGGCGGTCCTCGCGGTGGTCGGCGAAGGGTGCTGAGGGCTCTGCTGGTGCTGCTGGTGCTGCATCAGAGGGTCACCGTCACCTTGTCCCGGGCGGACCTGCGGGCCGCTTCCAGTACGTCCAGGGCGGCGGCCGCCTCCAGCGCGGTCACCGGGTTGGGGCCGGCGCCGGTCAGGGCACGCGCGACGGCCGCGTAGTAGGCCGGGTAGTCGCCGCGCAGGGTCGGTACGGGGGTGCCGCCGCCGGTCAGCGGGGACTCTCCGGCGCCGATACGGCCGTGGAGGGACTCGGGCTCCGCGCCCCACTGCGGACCCGGGCGCAGCCCCTCCCGCAGGGCCGCCTCCTGCGGGTCGAGGCCGTACTTCACATAGCCGGCGCGGGAGCCGAGGACCCGGAAGCGGGGGCCGAGCTGGGCGGTCGTCGCGGAGACGTAGAGGTGGGAGCGGACGCCGTTCGCGTGGGTGAGCGCGATGAAGGTGTCGTCGTCGGTCTCGGCGCCGGGGCGGCGGATGTCCGCCTCGGCGTACACCTCGGCCGCCGGGCCGAAGAGGACCAGGGCCTGGTCGACGACATGGCTGCCGAGGTCGTAGAGCAGACCTCCGATCTCCGCCGGGTCGCCGGACTCGCGCCAGCCGCCCTTCGGCTCGGGGCGCCAGCGCTCGAAGCGGGACTCGAAGCGCCGGACGTCGCCCAGCTCCCCCCGGGAGACCAGCCGGCGCACTGTCAGGAAGTCGTTGTCCCAGCGGCGGTTCTGGAAGACGGACAGGAGCAGGCCGCGCTCCTCGGCGAGGGCGGCGAGGTCGCGCGCCTCGGCCGCGGTGCCGGCGACCGGCTTGTCGACGACGACCGGCAGGCCCGCCTTCAGGGCGGCGGAGGCGAGCGGTACGTGTGTCCTGTTCGGGGAGGCGATGACGACCAGGTCCAGCCGGTCCGCGCGGTCGAAGAGCTCCTCGGGCGTGGCGACGGGCGTCACGTCCGGGAACTCGGCGCGGGCCTGTTCCTGCCGCTCCGGGCGGGAGGTGACGACGGTGTCCAGGGTGAGGCCGTCGGTGGCGGCGATCAGCGGGGCGTGGAAGACGGAGCCGGCGAGGCCGTAGCCGATCAGGCCGACGCTAAGGGGGGTGGCAGTCGTGCGTCCTGTCATGGGACCCACTTTCGCAACGCTGTTGCCAAAGTGCAAGCGGTGGGGACAATGGGTGGCGTGAACAGCACGAGGGCGACGACGAGGACGGGCGGCGGGGCCGGGGGTGCCGGGCCGGCGGGGGCGAATCTCGGCGTGGTGCGCAGCCACAACACCGCGCTGGTGCTGGGGCTGCTGCGGGACGCCGGGGCCGAGGGCATCAGCCGGCTCGAACTGGCCGAGCGGACCGGTCTGACCCCGCAGGCCGTCAGCAAGATCACCGCGCGGCTGCGGGAGGAGGGGCTCGCGGCGGAGGCCGGGCGGCGGGCCTCGACGGGCGGCAAGCCGCGCACCGTACTGAGGCTCGTACCGGAGGCCGGACATGCGGTGGGGGTGCACCTGGACCGCGACGAGCTGCGGGTGGTGCTGGCCGATCTGGACGGGGCCGTGGTGGGGGAGCGGCGGGCCGGGCTGGATCTCGGGGCGGGGGCGGAAGCCGTGCTGGGGGCGGTCGTCGGCGCGGTGGAGGGGGTGGTGCGGGACGGACTCGGCCCGGGTGCGCACGGGACCGCCGGGGCCGGGACGCCGGCCGGCGCGGGGACGCTGCTCGGGGTGGGAGTGGCGCTCCCGGGGCCGCTCGACCACGCGCGGGGGGTGCTGCACCGGGTCACCGGGTTCCCCGAGTGGGACGGGTTTCCGCTGCGCGACGCGCTCGGGGAGCGACTGGGGGTGCCGGTCGTGGTCGACAAGGACACGAATGCGGCGGCGCTCGGGCTGTCGGTCGGGGGCGAAGGGGGATCCTTCGCCTATCTGCATCTCGGGACGGGGCTCGGCGCCGGGCTGGTGATCGGCGGGCGCGTGCATCGGGGGGCGCGGACGGGGGCCGGGGAGTTCGGGCACCAGGTGATCCAGCTGGACGGGCCGCTGTGCGAGTGCGGGAACCGGGGGTGCGTGGAGGTGCTGTGCCTGGCGGCGGTGGGGCGCGGGGAGACCTCGGAGGCGGCGCGGGTGCTGGGGGTGGGGGCGGGGAATCTGGCCGGATTGCTGGACATCGACGTGGTGCTGCTCGGGGGGCGGACGGTCGCGCGGGCGCCGGGGGCGTTCGTGCGGGGGGTCGACGAGGTGCTTCGGGCCCGGGCGGCGCGGGAGGGGATGCGGGGGGAGCCGGTGCCGGTGCGGGTCGCTCCGCGGGGGGAGCGGGCGGTGGCCGAGGGGGCTGCGCAGCTGCTGCTGGCGCCGGTGTTCGGGCGGGGCGACGCCTAGGGGGTTTCGTCTGGACCGGGTCGGACCAGGCCGTGCCGGGCGTCGCGGACCCGGGCTGACCCACACGCCCCCCGGGTCCTCTCGTCGCACGCCCGTCGTCGCCCGGAGGGCGGCCCTGCGGCGTCGGCCGCGTGCTCTGGGGCCCCGGCCGGAGGCCGGGAAGTGCCGGGCGGAAGGCCTCGTACTGGATGTACCCGGGCTTTCGCCCGGTGCGGCGCGAGCGCGTGCCTGGCGGCGGGGGCAGGCGGGAGATTGACGACAGGGCCTGGGCGGGGCCCCGCGCCGGGGCCGGCCGGGGAGGGAGCCGCTCGACGGCGCCGGCCGGGTGGCCCGGCCCCGGTTCGGGGTACCCCCAGCGCCCACCGCCGGGGGTCCTCCCAGGCCCTGGGACACCGGGGGAGGTACGACTTCCGTGGAGTTTCGCGGGCACCTCGGTACGTGGGCCGGGGGCGCGCCCTGGGTACTCGGTGCGCCGGGCTTTCCCCGGCAAGGAGGTAGCACGTGCACGCGACCAGGATGGGAACGGTCGCCGGTCTGCTGGGGGCCGCCGCGCTCTGCCTCGCGGTGCCCGCCCAGGCTTTCGCCGACACCGGCGCGGACCGGAGACCCACCTCTTACTGCGGAACGGACCGGGCCTCCGGGCTCGGCGTGTCGGCCACCGGGAACGTGCCCTGCACCACCGCGCTCCGGACGGCGGCCGCCTACACCGAGGTCTGGCACGGCACGAAGGGCGCGCCCGTCGAGGTGCGTGCGGCCGGGGCCACGTGGACGTGCCGGGAACGCCGGGGCGACCCCGACCCGTACCAGGAATGCGCCGACACACAGGACCCCACCCGGCTGGTCCTGCTGTCCTCCTGATCCCGCACTTCGGAGGTGTCATCCCATGACGTCCCCACGTCTGCCGGCGGCCGTTGCCGCGGCCGGTGCCGCGCTGCTCCTCGCGTTCCCCCCGGCGGCCCATGCCGCCTCCGTGCGCACGGACACCGCGTGCGACCAGGCCGTGTCGGCCGCCGCGACCGCCGAACACGACTACGAAGCCCTGAAGAACGGCATCCAGCGCCAGGTCGCCGATGGCGGGCATCCGGACCAGTCCCAGCTGCAGGCGCTCCAGGACGCCGACGCCCGGCGCGTCGCGGCGGCCACCCAGGCCCAGCGCCTCTGCGGTTCCTGACCCCCCGCCCGCCGGACCTCCGCCGACCGGGCGGAGTTCCGGCCGGCCGGCGGAGTGGCGTCCGCGGTCCCCGCCCGCCACCCGGCATGGTCATGTGTTCATGCGACTGTGCACGCCCCTGTCCCTCTGCCTTGCCGCAGCCGCCGCCGTGGTCGTCCCCGTGTCGTCGCCGGCACCCGCCTTCGCCGACACACCCCCCGCCTGCGTCGGCGCCGACGCGCACGCCTTCCCGCTGACCACCCGGATCCGCGGCGGCCCGGCCTCCTACGAGGCGGGCGGCGGATACGGCACCTGGTACCTCGACCTCACCAACACCACCCGCCGGACCTGCACCGGCGTCCACCCGGTGGTCGTCCTCGTCGACGACAAGCGCGCCCTGAAGCCGGACCGGGCCGAGCTGGAGTTCTACGACGGCCCCCGGGCCCGGCCGGTGACGTTCGAGAGCACCGACGAACAGGAGCTGGTCGGCGTGCTCGACGGCGAGGGGTTCGACGGGTTCGCCGTACCGCCCGGCGGGACCGTCAGCGTCAGGCTCAGGCTCGCGCTCCGCTCCGACGTCGTGGCCGACCGGGTCACCGCCACCGCCGCCGTGGTCCAGCGCCGGGGGGACGACGGGGACTGGGTCGGGGAGTCCAACGCGTACCGGTTCGGGGTCGCCCGGGACGGCGAGGAGCCGCCGCAGGACGCGACGCCGGGCCCGGCCGGCACACAGGAGGGCGATGGTGTGGGCCCCAGTGCGTCCGCCGGCCCGCAGGCCACCTCCGGCACCGGAGCCCCCACCCCCGCCCCCACCCCCGCCCCCGGCACCGGGACCCCCACCGCCACGCCCGCCCCGTCCCTGCCGTTCGCCCAGGAGGTGGAGGCGGCCGGGGAGTGGGCCCACGAGCTGGCCCGTACCGGACCCGGCCGCGCCGGCGCGCTGCTCATGGCCGCCATCGCGCTCCTCGGGGCCGGCGGCGGAGCCCTGCTGCTGGCCCGCAGACGCCGCTGAACCGTGAACCGGGGTCCGCTGGGGCGCGACCCGCCCCGTCTGCGACGATCCCTGCGTGGACTACCCGAACGACCAGGCCCCCGGCGCCCCCGTCCGCTCCGGCATTCCCGAGCACGGCCGCATCCCCAAGTACTACGCGGTGAAGGCGCGGATCGCCGCCCTGCTGGAGGAGCTCGGGGAGGACAGCGTCATCCCCACCGAGCGGGACCTCGCCGAGCGCTACGACGTCGCCCGGGAGACCGTGCGGCAGGCCGTACGGGAACTGGTGCTGGAGGGGCGGCTGCGGCGCCGGGGCCGCGGGACGGTCGTCGCCGGGCCCAAGCTCGCCCAGCCGCTGTCCCTCGCCAGCTACACGGAGGGCGTGCGCCGCCAGGGCCGTACGCCCGGACGGACCCTCGTCACGCTGGACCGCTTCCCCTGCCCGGACGCCCTCGCCGCCGAGACCGGGCTCACCCGGGGCGAACCCGTCTGGCACCTGGAGCGCGTGCTGCTCGCCGACGAGGAACGGGTCGGCCTGGAGAGCACGTACGTCGCCGTCGAGCGGGTGCCGCGGCTGGACAGCGACTTCGACCCCGACTCCTCCTTCTACGGCTACCTCACCACCCAGGGCATCACCTTCGGCGACGCCGACGAGCGGATCGAGACCGTGCTGGCCACTCCCCGCGAAGCCCTCCTCATCGGCACCCCGCCCGCCCTGCCCATGCTGCTGATCCACCGGATCTCCCGGGACACCGAGGGGCGGCCCCTGGAGCGTGTGCGGTCGCTGTACCGGGGCGACCGGTTCTCCTTCACCACGCGTCTCAACGGCTGAGAAACGTCCCGCGCGACAGGGTGCCGCATTGTAACGAAAGGATAACGGGTCTAGCCCAAAGGTGATGGGTCGTTCACGCTCTCGTTGTCAGCCGGACCCTTCCGGTTCCCCGATCGCGAGGAGCGTTGCAGCCGTGAGAGTGACAGTCGTCGGAGCCGGCGTGGTGGGCACCATGCATGCCTGGCACGCGGTGGAGCGCGGCCACCGGGTCGTCCAGATCGAGCGCGAGGCCGAGGCGCGCGGCGCCTCGCTGCGCAACTTCGGGCAGATCTGGGTCAGTGGGCGCGCCGGTGGGGAAGAGCTGGAGACCGCGCTGCGGGCGCGGGAGCTGTGGGAGGACATCGGCGCGCGCGTGCCGGCGCTGGGCTTCCGGGCCAACGGGTCCCTGACCCCCGTCCGGGGCCCCCTGGAACTCGCCGTCGCCGAGGCCGCCGCGGCCCGCCCGGACGCCGCCGCCCGCGGCTACAAGCTCCTCACCCCGGGCGAGGCCCGTGACCTCAACCCGGCCCTGCGGGGCGACTGCACCGCCGCCCTGTACTGCGAGCGGGACGCCGCCGTGGAGCCCAGAACGGCCCAACTCGCGCTGCGGACAGAGCTGTTGAGGCACCCGAACTACACCTTCCTGCCGGGCCGGGAGGTGCGCGACGTCGTCGGCCCCGGCACCGTCCGCGACGACCACGGCGACGTGCACCACGCCGACGCGGTCGTCCTGTGCACCGGCGCCTGGCTCGGCGGCCTGGTCCGCGAACTCGCCGGACCGGACCTGCCCGTGCGCCGCGTCCGCCTCCAGATGATGCAGACCGACCCGCTGGGCGAGCCGCTGACCACCTCCGTCGCCGACGCCGACAGCTTCCGCTACTACCCGGCCTACGCCTCCCCGGCCCTGGACCGGCTCAACGCCGGACAGCCGCAGCCGAAGACCGCCGCCACGCACAGGATGCAGCTGCTCATGGTGCAGCGCGCCGACGGCGGCCTGACCATCGGCGACACCCACGAGTACGAGCACCCCTTCGCCTTCGACACCGTCGAGGAGCCCTACGAACACCTCACCGGCGTCGTCGAGTCCCTGCTCGGCCGGCCGCTGCCGCGCATCCGCCGCCGCTGGGCGGGCGTGTACGCGCAGTGCACCGAGCCCGGCCGGGTGGTGCACCGCCAGCAGGTGCGCGAGGGGGTGTGGCTGGTCACCGGGCCCGGCGGGCGCGGCATGACCTGCGCCCCCGCGATAGCCGAGACCACCGCGAACGAACTGGACTGGTGAGCACGTTGAACACCACGACCGACATCCGTCTCGTCGTCCTCGACATGGCCGGTACGACCGTCGCCGACGGCGGACTGGTCGAGCGCGCCTTCGAGGCGGCGGCCACCGAAATGGGCGTCACACCCGGCTCGGCCGAGCATGCCGACCACCTCGCCCACGTCCGTGCCACCATGGGCGAGTCCAAGATCTCCGTCTTCCGGCACCTGTTCGGCGCCGAGGAGCGCGCCCGGCGCGCCAACGCCGTCTTCGAGAAGGCGTACGGCGCGCTCGTCGGGGAAGGTCTCGTCGCGCCCGTCCCCGGCGCCCGCGAGGCCATCGAGGCACTGGCCGGCAGCGGCCGTACCGTCGTCCTGACCACCGGGTTCGCCCGTGTCACCCAGGACGCCGTCCTCGACGCCCTCGGCTGGCGCGACCTCGTCCCGCTCACCCTGTGCCCGGCCGACGCGGGCGGGCGCGGGCGGCCCTTCCCGGACATGGTGCTGGAGGCGTTCCTGCGCACCAAGGCCGCCGAGGACGTGACCCAGGTCGCCGTCGTCGGCGACACCTCTTACGACGTGCTCAGCGGCGTACGGGCGGGCGCCGGCATCGTCGCCGGCGTGCGCACCGGCGCACACGGGGACGCGGAGTTCCGCGCCGCCGGCGCCACCCACGTCCTGGACTCCGTCGCCGGCCTGCCCACCCTGCTCACGGGAGCCCGGTGAGATGAGCATCCGCTTCGACCCCGTCACCGTCGCTACGACGGCAACGCCGTCCTCGAATCGCTCGACCTGACCGTCGAGCCCGGCGAGGTCATGGCGCTGCTCGGGCCGTCCGGCTCCGGCAAGACCACCGCGCTGCGGGCGGTCGCCGGGTTCGTACGGCCCGTGTCCGGGCGGGTGCTCCTCGGCGGCCGGGATGTGACGGACCTGCCGCCGTACCGCCGGGGCATCGGGATGGTCGTCCAGGGCTACGCCCTCTTCCCGCACATGCGGGTCGACGAGAACGTCGCCTTCGGGCTCAGGGCGCGCAGGACGGCCAGGAGCGAGATGCGGCAGCGGGTCGCCGAGGCGCTGGAGATGACCGGCATGGCCGCCTACGCCCGCCGGTACCCGCGTGAGCTGTCCGGCGGGCAGCAGCAGCGGGTCGCCATCGCCCGCGCGCTGGCCGTCCGGCCGGACGTGCTGCTCCTGGACGAGCCGCTGTCCGCGCTGGACGCCCGGCCACGGTCGGGGATGCTGGCGGAACTCGCGCGGCTGCACCGGGAGTTGCCGGACGTGACGATGCTGTACGTCACCCACGACCAGGTCGAGGCGCTGACCCTGGCCGACCGGACCGCGGTCATGGACAAGGCGCGACTGCGGGCCTGTGGGACGCCGAGGGAGCTGTACCGGGCGCCCGCCGACGCGTTCACGGCGTCCTTCCCCTGGTGGGGCTGGGGACCGGTCCCAACCGGCTCGACGGTGTCGTACGGGAGATCCAGTGGCGAGGAGCCACACACCGGCTGGACATCGACAAGAACCTCACGTCGTACGTCGAGGACCGGAAGTCGGCCACCGGCAGCTGATCGCGCCCACGCGGCGGAGTACCGGCAGGTGTCCCCGCAGAAGGGCGCGCGTCCGCTTCCGCTACACCGGAGGCAACAACTGGTACTGGGTGATCGACGGGGTCCGGATCACACAGGTCTGACTAGGCTGGGGGCGTCGGTACGCCGTGGTTCCGGCGCCCCCCGTTTTCTTGACCGTACGTACGCCAGGAGACGCACAACATGGCAGACCGCAAGCCGATCGAGTCGTGGCTGACCGACATGGACGGTGTCCTGATCCACGAGGGCGTCCCGATTCCCGGAGCCGACGCCTTCCTGAAGAAGTTGCGCGAGTCCGGCCGGCCCTTCCTGGTGCTGACCAACAACTCGATCTACACCGCCCGTGACCTGCACGCCCGGCTGCGCCGGATGGGCCTGGACGTGCCGGTGGACAACATCTGGACCTCCGCCCTGGCCACCGCCCAGTTCCTGGACGACCAGCGCCCCGGCGGCAGCGCCTACGTCATCGGCGAGGCGGGCCTGACCACCGCGCTGCACGACATCGGATACATCCTCACCGACCACGAACCCGACTTCGTGATCCTCGGCGAGACCCGCACCTACTCCTTCGAGGCCCTCACCAAGGCCGTCCGGCTGATCAACGACGGCGCCCGGTTCATCGCCACCAACCCCGACAACGTCGGCCCGTCCACCGAGGGCGACCTGCCCGCCACCGGCTCGGTCGCCGCCCTGATCACCGCCGCGACCGGCAAGAAGCCGTACTTCGTGGGCAAGCCGAACCCGCTGATGATGCGGGCCGGGCTCAACGCCATCGGCGCGCACTCCGAGGCCTCCGCGATGATCGGCGACCGCATGGACACCGACGTCCTCGCGGGCCTGGAGGCCGGTATGCGCACCTTCCTGGTGCTCAGCGGCGTCACCCAGCCCGACGACGTCGACCGCTACCCCTTCCGGCCCTCGCGGGTCGTCGACTCCATCGCGGACCTGGTCGACCTGGTCTGACCGGTCCCAACCGGGTTTGACCTGGGGTTTTCACCCCCCGATCCACCCATTCGGAGCAAGGGGGCGCCCCCCTGGGATGCGGGGGCGCTCCGGCCGGGGGAGCCTCCTGATATCTGGAGGTTCACGATGGGCTCACTACGCCTCACGTTGTGTACAGGAATCCTGGCCGTCGCCGCGTTCGCCCCGGCCGCCCACGCGGCCGACGGAGCCTCGGTCTCCGTGACCCCCGCCTTCCCCGGCCCCGGCTCCGACGTGTCCCTGCGGGTGCGCGGCTGCTCCGGGCAGCAGGGCACCGCCACCTCGGCCGCGTTCGTCTCCGACGCGC
This sequence comes from Streptomyces sp. NPDC001135, assembly GCF_053598395.1. Lineage (NCBI taxonomy): Bacteria > Bacillati > Actinomycetota > Actinomycetes > Kitasatosporales > Streptomycetaceae > Streptomyces > Streptomyces sp. NPDC001135. The sequence continues at coordinate 47,900 of NZ_JBSFKD010000002.1, forward strand.
GGCTGACCGGCAGCCAGGGCGCCCTGTCCGGCGAGACCCGCGTCCGTTCCTCCCTGCGGCCGGGTGTCTACGACGTCAGGATCACCTGCGCCGACTCGGTGATCACCGGCAAGGTCACGGTGGGCGGCGCGGGAGCCGGGCAGTCCGCCGAGCCCGGCCGGCAGCCCACCGCGGACACCACGCCCGTCGCCCCCGTCAACGCGGGCGGCGGCGGCACCGCGCACTTCGCCACGGTGGCCACCAGTGGGTCCGGACCCGACACCGTCCAGTCGGTGACCGGACTCGCCCTCGCCGGGATCGCGGCCGTCGCCGTCGGGCTCGGCGCCCGCCGCAGTCGCCGTACGCGCTGAAGCGGCCCATGTCCGACGACCGCGGGCGAGCCCCCGGCACCGGGCGGCTCCTCACCGGCCTCACCTGGACCCTGCTGCTGCTCGGGCTGTGGCTGTGGGGGCGCGGGCTGACCGGCGTACCGCAGGGCACGGCCGGCCCCGCCACGGGTGACCTGTTCGCCGTCGGACCCGCCGACCCCGCCCGGCTGCCCCGCCCGGCCACACCGCTCGGGGACGCCGTACCCCAGCGGGTGGACATCCCGCAGCTGCGGGTGCGGGCACCGGTGGTGAGCCGCGGCCTGGACGCCCAGGGCGCCGTCGACCCGCCACCCCTCGACCAGCCGGGTGTGGTCGGCTGGTACGGCGCGGGCACCGCCCCCGGTGCCCGGGGTGCGGCGCTCCTGGTCGGGCACGTCGACACCGCGACCCGGCCCGCGGTCTTCTACCGGCTCAGCACGCTCACGCCCGGCGAGACGGTCCGGGTGGTCCGCTCGGACGGCACGGTCGCCGAGTTCACCATCGACGACGTCCGTGTCCTGCCCCGCGCCGGCTTCGACGCCGATCAGGCCTACGGCCCCCACCGGCCCGGCCGCGCCGAGCTGCGCCTGATCACCTGCGGCGGCTCCTTCGACCGCACCGGCCACCGCTACACGGCCAACGTGGTGGTCTCCGCGTACCTCACCGGAACCACCCGCTGACCCCCGTACGCCCCGCCACGCGACCTCGTGACGCACCGGCCGGATATGCCACGATTGGCACCCTGACCAGATCGCCCAGGGGGCCAGGGGGAATCGTATGTACGACAGCAGGGGGGCCCGTTCTTCCGCGCGCGCGTCGGCGGCGATGGTGCTGGGAGCGGCACTGCTGCTCGCCGGATGCTCCTCCGGAGGCGGGGACGAGAAGGGGGATCCGGCGTCCCGCATCACCCAACAGCCCAAGGCCGCCGACCCGTTCTGGGTCAACCCGGACGGCACCGCGGCCCGCCAGCTCGCCGCCTACGCCACATCCGGCAGGAAGTCCGAGGCCGAGCAGGTCAGAAAGATCGCCGAGCAGCCGGTGGGGGAGTGGATCGGCCCCGAGAACCCGGAGAAGGAGGCCCGGGGCTTCACCGAGGCCGCCGAGAGGTCCGACCGCACGGCCCTGCTCGTCCTGTACAACATCCCGCACCGCGACTGCGGCCAGTACTCCCAGGGCGGCGCCGCCGACGGCAACGCCTACCGCGCCTGGATCGACGGCGTGGCCCGGGGCATCGGCGACCGCTCCGCGATGGTCGTCCTGGAACCCGACGCCGTCCTGCACCTCGTGGACGGCTGCACCCCGGCCCAGTTCCGCGAGGAGCGCTTCGACCTCCTCAAGGGCGCGATCAACAAGCTCAAGTCCCTGAAGAACACCAAGGTCTACCTGGACGCGGGCAACGCGGGCTGGGGCCACCCCGACCAGATCTACCAGCCCCTCCGGCAGGCGGGTGTCGACCGGGCCGACGGCTTCTCCGTCAACGTCTCCAACTTCTACTCCACCCAGGACTCCGTCGCCTACGGCAAGCAGCTCTCGGCCAAGGTGGGCGGCGCCCACTTCGTCATCGACACCAGCCGCAACGGCAAGGGCCCCTACACTGGCGGCGACCCCGCCCAGCGCTGGTGCAACCCACCGGGCCGGGCCCTGGGCGAGACCCCGACGACGAAGACGGCCGACCCCCTGGTGGACGCCTACCTGTGGGTCAAGCGCCCGGGGGAGTCCGACGGCACGTGCAAGGGCGGACCGAAGGCGGGGAACTGGTGGGCGGCCTACGCTCTTGAACTGGCGAGGAACAGCCGGCCCTAGGGCGCGGGGAACCGCGCGGCACGCCACGACGAGCCCGCGGCCGTCGAACCGGCGCGGTTCCCCACCCCTTCGGCTACGGCACCTTCACCCACTGCGCCTTCGACGGCGTCCCCTGGTCGTCGTCCACGAACAGCATGTACCACCCGGACTGCACCAGATTCCGGTTCCTGGGGACGGTCACCGTGATCTTGTTCCCGGCGGTCCTGAAGTCCAGCGCGATCGACCGCTGATCCACATCGGTCACGTGGGTCGAGGCGCTGGGCCGGATCAGCCGTACTTTCCTGATGCCGGCCGTGTGATCCGACGTGAACGTCCCCGAGGCGCCGCGGGCGATCGTCTGCGGGCCTCCGCTGAGCGTCGGCCGGGAATCCCGGTACAGATAGGGCGGCGTGTAGATCTCGATCCGCTGCTCGAACTTCCCCGGCTTGGTGTTCGCCTTGTCCCCGTACAGCGAGTCGGACCCGAAGAACATCACCCGCCCGTCCGGCAGCAGGATCGACCCGGAGTGGTAGTTGCGCCCCACCAGCGGATCGGCGACCTGCGTGAAGCTGTTGCTGTCGGGGTGGTACAGCCGGGCCTGGAGGATGTCGGAGTCGCTGCGCCCCCGGTAGTCCTCCGAGCCGCCGGACACCAGCACGGTGTCGTCGGGCAGGACCGAGGACTGCGGATACCGGGTCCCCTTCTGCAGCTCGGGCCCGTCCACGAACTTCGGGTTCCGGGCCTTCAGGTCGATCAGCCGCGTCTTGTTGCTCGACAGCTTCGACTCGCCGACACCGCCGCCCCCGATCACCATGAACCTCTCGTTCTGCGCCGGAGGCAGCAGCACGGTCCCGGAGGTCTCCATCCTGTCCGGATCGCTGAGGCCGGGCAGCTTCGTGAACCTGTTCGTGTCCACGTCCCAGATCCCGGGGTCACGGCCCACGTCGTCCGGCCCGTACCCCGCGTTCGACCCCGAGTAGAAGATCTTCCCGTTCTGCATCAGGAACAGCGCCGGATACGTCGGGAACTGCCGGATCGTCTTCGTGTACGTCCACTTCCTGGTCTTGGGGTCGAAGATCTCGTTCTTGCCCGGCACCAGCTGGCCGATGTCGTCCAGGCCGGACACACTGAGGATCCTGCCGTCCGACAGGGTCGTGAGCGTCGGGTACCAGCGGGCCTCGTTCATCGGGTCGACCTTGATGTACCGCTCGGCGACCGGGTCGAACTCGTAGGCGTCGCGGATGCCCTGGAAGTCCTTCTTGTCGAGGGCGAGTTTCTGCGCGATGCCGTACGTGTTGCGCGCGTCGACGCCGGTCAGACCCTGGATCCGGTAGTTGTCCTGGGTACCGGTCTCGTACTGGGTGCCGCTCTTCTGGGCCTCGACGTAGATCCGCCCCAGGCCGGGATCGTTGCGCAGGAACGCGCCGGTCTTCGGGTCGAACACCTTCTTCGCCCGCGGGACGAGCACCGGGTCCTTGGACACGAACGCCTTGCCGTTGGTCCTGCCGGTGAACTTCGTGCCGGCGGGCAGCGTGATCGGCTTGTCCGGGTTCTCGTTGTGGACGATCATCAGGCCGCCGGCCTTGGTGACGTCGCCCTTGAGCTTCTCGTACCGCTTGGTGCCGCCCGCGATCAGCAGGTTGCCGTTGGCCAGCTGGGTGTGGCCGGTGCAGAACAGGTCGTTGGGCGTGGGGACCTTCTTGATCGTGCCCTTGACCGGGTCCCAGATCCGGGTGTCGAACTTCTTCTTGTCGAAGTTGTCCTGGTTGTTGCCCGACCCGGCGACCAGCAGCACCTTGCCGGTGTGCAGGAGCGCCGCGTGGATGGTGTCCTGACGGTACTCCGGCGGGAACTCGATGATGTCCCAGTGGCCGTTCTCGGCCTTGTACTCGGGTCTGTTGATCTTGTACTGGTGGTACTGCGCGGTGCCGAAGCGGTACACCCACGGCCCGTTCATCCCGGCCAGCGCGAGTACCACCGCCGTACCGATCGCGAGTCGACGGGCGCGACGGCGGCCTGCCTGGTCCTTCATTCCTTACGTCCCCCAAGTCCGCCAAGGGCGATCTGCATGGTCTGTTCGTTCTCCCCGGTCCGGTTCCGGTCGCCGTGCCCGGCGGTCGCCCAGCTGGGCCGCTGCTGTGGCACGTGCGGCGCGTGGGCCGCGTGCGGCGCCGGTACCGCGTCCTGCGGTTCGGCGACCGGTCCGGCCGCCGCCGGCTTCGGCTGCCGCTTCTCCCGCCGCAGCGTGTACTGCCAGGCGAAGACCGGCGAGGCGGTGATCAGCAGGGCGAAGCACGCCCAGGTGATCATCGCGGGGTGGGAGTGCCCGAACGCGAAGCCGGCCGCGAGGGAGCCGGCGAAGACCAGGATGAAGAACCAGTGGATCCGGAAGGTCCCGAACAGCGTGTCGGGGCTCGCCGATTCGCCCTTGGGCGTCACCACGAACTTGCTCTTGCGGCGCAGTACGGCGTCCATGAGGGAGCGCGCGTAGATCGGGGCGGACAGGGCGGACATCACCATGCCCGCGACACCGCCGGAGCCCTCCGGCTCGTGCGGGGAGACGTTGTGCCGCCGGTTCCAGACGTACAGGCCGATCTGCAGCGCGGAGGCGTTGCCGTACAGCATCAGCCACACGGTCGGGTCGATGTTCACACCCGAGGCGCCCAGGCCCAGGAACAGCGCGCAGCTCAAGGCGGCGAGGATCCAGTTGAGGGCGGACATCGGGTAGAAGATGATCATCATGGTGTAGTTGAAGAGCTTGCCCGGCCCCAGCGTGAACAGGCCCTTCCAGTACTGCTTGAGGATCGTCTCGTACGTGCCCCGGGACCAGCGCAGCTGCTGGGTGAAGAAGTCGGTCCAGGCGTTCGGGCCCTCACCGACGGCGAGCACGTCCGGGGTGTAGACGGACCTCCACTTCCGCCCGGTCGCCGGGTTCTTGGCACGGTGCATCTCGAAGCCCGTCGCCATGTCCTCGGTGATGGAGTCGTACAGGCCGCCGATCTGCTTGAGCGCCTTGATGCGTACGGCGTTGGAGGTGCCGACGAACATGGGGGCGCCGTAGCGGTTGCCGGCGCGCTGGATCAGGGCGTGGAAGAGGAACTGCTGGGACTCGGCGGCCTTGGTGACGAACGTGTCGTAGTTGCCGTAGACCTGCGGGCCGATGACGAAGCCGACGTCCGGGTCGCGGAAGTAACCGAGCATCCGCTCCAGGTAGTTGGGCAGCGGCACGTGGTCGGTGTCGACGGAGGCGAAGAAGTCGTAGTCGTCGCCGTGCGCCTCCAGCCAGGCGTTGTAGTTGCCGTGCTTGGTCTTCGCCCGGTGCGGGCCCTTGGGCTGGTTCCACTGCGCGACACCCTTGCGGGAGAAGTGGTGCACACCGAGCCGGGCGCAGACCTCCTTGACCGCCGGGTCGTCGCCCTCGTCCAGCAACCACACGTGCAGCAGGCCCCGGTGACGCAGTTTCACCGCTGCCTCCAGGGTCTTCGTCACCATCTCCAGCGGCTCCTTGCCGGGCACGAAGGAGGTGAGGAAGGCGACGCGGGTGCCGGTCTCGGGGACGACCGGGACCGGGTCGCGGGCGACGAGCGTGGCGTGCGCGTTGGACAGTACGTTCATGCAGCGGAAGAACTCGATCAGGCCGATCGAGACGAGCATGACGGTGTCGAGGGCCGGCAGGAAGTCGTGGGCGGGGTAGTCGCGTTCGGTCCAGTGCTCGGGCTGGAGCAGCCAGAACAGCAGCACCAGGGAGAGCACGGGGGCCGCGCCCAGCATGAGCGCGGCACGGATGCGGTGCGGCTCCTGCGAGAGCAGCGACCGGTACTGCACCCTGTACGGCTGGGTCGGGTCGGGCTGGGTCAGGGGGCCCGCGAGCCGGCTGTAGTGCTCGTAGTCGTATCTCGGCAGGCTCTTCCTCATCCGGCGGAACTGGCCGGTCCGGTGTGCAACCGCCCGAAGCTGTGTGGTCTGTGACGGGTCGTTGTGAGTGTGGCTCGGTCCGGCGCCCGGCGGCGTCGACGTCATGAGTCATTCCCCCCACACGCAGGTCACCGCGTGTTTCGTCGGTCCTTTCCGCCCGGCCGGCTCCCCTTAAGCCCGCGCGCGGATCAGTGGTGGCTCGCAGTCCCCACGTCTTCATCACCTTATAGACATGGGACGGCGAGCTTCCGGTTGCATGATGCCCCCCTCGGCATCGATTCATGAGCGGGGCCCCCTCCCCGCCGTTCGGCAACCGCTTGATTCCCCCCAACTGGCGCCAAACGGCGGCAGCTTGGACATCCAGAGTTCTACGGTGCTCCGCATGATCGCAAGACGCGAAACGCGGTGTTTACCGGTCAAACCCGTTCATTGTGGCGCGCGTGGGGGTCGGGAGGCGGGGGTGCGCCGGTGGTCTTCGGTGGCCGGGGCGCGCCGGTGGTGGAGAGGCGGACACGGATGTTGCCGAAGTGGTCCCGTATGGCCTCCTCCGCCCGCAGTGAGTCGCCGGACCGGACCGCGTCCAGGATCTCCCGGTGCTGGCGGCAGGTGACCCTGGGGTCCTGCGGCACGTCCACCAGATCCCGCTGCACCCGGTGGAAGGCGTCCCAGAACGCCTCCAGCACCTCGCTCAGCAGCACGTTGTCCAGCCCCCGGTAGAGGGTGGCGTGAAAGGCGCGGTCGGTCTCGGCGAGGCCCGCCCCCTCGGCGGCCTCCTGTTCCATACGGTCCACGAGGGCGTCCAGTTCAACGAGGTCCGCCTCGGGCAGCCGTCCGGCCAGCCGTGAGACCAGCCCGGTCTCCACGGCCTCGCGCAGCTCCAGCAGCTGCAGCAGGGAGTCCTCGCCCCGGTAGTGCCCGGCGACGGTGCGGAAGGCGAGCCCCTCGATCATGGGCGCGAACGACATCGAGCCGACGTACGTCCCGAAGCCGTGCCGGATCTCCACGATCCCCATCGCCTGCAGCGCCTTCAGGGCCTCACGCACCGAGTTCCGGCTCGCGCCGAGGTACTCCATCAGCTCCGGCTCGGTCGGCAGCGGGGCTCCCGAGGGCAGCCGCCCGTCGACGATCAGCTTCTTGATCCGCTCCTGAAGGTCCCGGGCTGCCATGGCGAGAGGGTATCCGGCCAATCGGGGCATGCGAAAAGCCCCCCGCTTGCGCGAGGGGCCTTCCGGTCGGTGCGCCGCCAGGGACTCGAACCCCGGACCCGCTGATTAAGAGTCAGCTGCTCTAACCAACTGAGCTAGCGGCGCCTGCTGACGGAGATAACTCTACCCGACCTTTCGGGGTGCCTCCGACCACCTGCCGGGGCCGGACGATCACCTCGGGGGCCGCGTACATCGTTCGGACCGTCAAAGTGGCGGTCGGATGGACAGTTGAGAAACTGATCATCGTGCACAAGCGTGGACAAAACACCCATGAATGTGAGGTAGATCGCATGACCACTCCGGTGTTCGAGGAAGTCGAGCCCGCGAGGGACTGCGACTGCCCCGGTTGTGTCGAAGGGCGACGGACGAGCCCCCGTCCGTCGTCCGGGCGACCCGGCGGCCGCCCGGCGGCCTGCGGAATCGTTGTCGTGGCCGCCGCGTCGGCCGTCCTCGGCGCGGTCACCCCGGCCGCCGCCCTCACCCCCGGCCGGCCCGCCGGTCAGCGCCCCCACGTCCCCGCCGACGGCGAGACCGAGACCCCCCAGGGCGGCAGGGCCCCGCTGCACGGCGCGGCGGGCAAGCCGGCCGAGCTCACCGCTGTCCCCATCCCCGCGACCACCCGGGCCGACATCATCAAGCGCGCCAAGGTCTGGGTGGCCGCCCAGGTGCCGTACAGCATGTCGGACTACTGGTCCGACGGCTATCGCCAGGACTGCTCCGGCTATGTCTCCATGGCCTGGAACCTGGGGAGCAACGAGTGGACGGGCAGCCTCGACCAGTTCGGCGTGAAGATCACCAAGGACGAGCTGCAGCCCGGGGACATCCTGCTCTACCACAACCCCGACAACCCCGAGAAAGGCTCCCACGTGGTGATCTTCGGTGGCTGGACGGACTCCGCGCACACCTCTTACACGGTCTACGAGCAGACGCCCCCGCACACCCGCAGCCAGCCCACCCCCTACCCCTACTGGAGCAACGCCGACAAGTACGTCCCCTACCGCTACAAGGGCGTGACCGCGGAGGCGGCGGGCGCGCAGCGGACCGACGGCAAGGCCGGTGGTCCGGGCCGGCCCGCCTCGCACGGGGTCCCCGGCTATCCCGGCCGGAACCTCTTCCGTCCGGGTGCGGAGAACACGTACGTCACACAGCTGGGCCGCCGGCTGGTGGAGAAGGGGTTCGGCAGGTTCTACGCCACCGGTCCCGGTCCGCGCTGGGGCGAAGCGGACCGGCGTGCCGTGGAGGCCTTCCAGCGTGCCCAGGGCTGGCGCGGCGGCGCGGCGGACGGCTACCCGGGGCCGGAGACCTGGCGACGGCTCTTCGCGGACGCGGCCACCGGCCACGAGAGCGGCCGGTGACCGCCTGACCCTTCCATCCCCCCTGTTCATGACGTATCTGGCGCGGAGGCTGGAGCAACGCATGAGTACGACCACGTCACACACGCCGCCCGAGTCCGAGGGGCAGCCGGAGGGCGCACCGGTGCCGGGCGGGCGTCCGGCCCGGCTGATCCAGAACGAGGTGACCACCGAGATCCCCGTCCATCTGCTCTTCCGTGACGACCCCGACCCGGTGAACCCGGTGAAGGTGCCGCTCAAGCCCGCCGTGGTGGGCCGCCGGCAGGGCACCGGCGAGCAGCCGCGCCTGGGACGCCCGGCGCCGGTGCGCCGCCGGCCGCTGCCGGAGGTCGACCCGGAGCTGGTGGAGCGTCCGGCGCGGGTCCTGCCGGGGGTGGCCGGGGTGCTCGCCGGGGCCTGCGGTTTCATCGGGTGTCTGGCGACCTCCTGGTGGGCGGGGCTGCTCCCGCCGGCCGTGGCGGAGGCGCTGCGGCTGCCCGCGTGCGCGGGCGCGGGACTCGGCCCGGCGCAGTGGGCGGCGTACGCCGGGGCCGGGGCGCTCGGGACGCTCGGCCTGGCCGGGCTGGCCCGGGGGCGGTCCGGGCGGGCCTGGGTGCTCGGGATGTTCGGCGGTTACCGGGGGACGGTCCGGCGCACCGGGCTGCTCTGGGTGAACCCGCTGCTGCCGCGCCGCCGGGTCGATGTGCGGCTGCGGCACTGGCGCAGTGAGGCGATGCCGGCGGCGGATCCCGACGGGATGGCGCTCAGGGTGTCGGTGCTGGTGGTGTGGCGGGTGCGGGACACCGCGCGGGCCGCGCTCGGCGTCGAGGACCACGAGAAGTATCTGCGCGAGTGCGTGGAGGCGGCGCTCGCCCGGGTGCCGGTGGAGCCGGCGGGCGGGCCGCGGGGCGGGGTGACGGCGGCCGGGGACGCGCTGACCCGGCTGGTGGCGGAGGAGGCCGCGCCGGTCGGTGTGCAGGTGTTCTCGGTGCAGCCGGTCCGGGTGGAGTACGCCCCGGAGGTCGCCGCCGTGATGCACCGGCGCAGGATCGCCGCGCTGGACGCCCGGCAGCGGGCCAGCATGCTCAGCTCGGTGGTGGACTCGGTGGAGGACACGGTGACCCGGCTGACCGTGCGCGGCCTGGTGGAACTGGACGACTACGAACGGAAGGTGCTGGTGCGGGACCTGACGGTCGCCTTCTGCTCGGGGCGCGGGGAGCCCTTGTAGCGGCGGCGCGGTTGGTGCCCGTCTTTTGTATGGACACAGTCAACCAACGGCAATAACCTGACACTTGGTCTAGACCTACCTGCACGGCTCACCGAACTCCCCACGTTCTCCAGGAGCGGCAGTATGCACACCAGGACCAAGGTGTCCGCGGTCGTGCTGGGCGTGGTGACCGCCGGAGCGTTCGCGCTCTCCACCGGCGGCGCCAGCGGGCACGGCTACACCGACCTCCCCATCAGCAGGCAGAAACTCTGCGCCAACGGCACCGTGACGGGCTGCGGCGAGATCCAGTACGAGCCGCAGAGCGTCGAGGGCCCCAAGGGCTTCCCGGCCGCGGGGCCCGCCGACGGCCAGCTCTGCAACGGCGGCCTGAGCCGGTTCGCCCAGCTCAGCTCGCCGACCACCCCGTCCGGCGGAGCCTGGCCCACGACCAGGGTGACGGGCGGCCAGTCGTACACCTTCCGCTGGCAGTTCACCGCCATGCACGCCACGACGGACTTCAGGTACTACGTCACCCGGCAGGGCTGGAACCAGAACCACGCCCTGTCCCGCTCGGACCTCGACCCCACCCCGTTCCTGACGGTCCCGTACCACGGTCAGCGCCCGCCGCAGACCCTCAGCCACAGCGGCACCTTGCCGACCGGGCTGAGCGGGCACCACGTCATCCTCGCGGTGTGGACGATCGCCGACACGGGCAACGCGTTCTACGCCTGCTCGGACGTCACCTTCTGAGGACCGTTTCGCCACAGCACGGAAACTGAGGTTCTCCTGAGGCCGGTCGCCCCTACCGGCGGGTACGTTCCTCGCACGCCGACCGAGCGGGGACGGCGTACCGGACCTCGGGGGAACCTCATGTTCGAGCTGCTCTTCTACGCCGTACCGACCCTCATGATCGCCGTGGCGGTCTTCGCCCTGGTCGGGCTCCTTCGCCGGTCGCGGGAGGTGCGCAGGGTCTGGGCCGGCGGGCTGACGGCCGAGGCGCGCTGTTTGCGGACGTACACCACGACCAGCGGTGGCGGCGGTGACACCTCCGTGAGGACGACGCTCCACCACGTGTACGAGTTCACCACCCGCGAGGGCCGTACCGTGCGCTTCGAGGAGGCCAACGGGCCGGGGACGACGATCGCGGGCGACATCGTCACCGTGCACTACGCGGCCGAGCGCCCCGAGCGGGCGACGGCCCACGCCCCGGCGCGCGGGAGGCTCGCCGCCGAATCCGGCTGCCTGGTGGCGTTCTTGGGCGTGTTCATCGCAGGCTGCGTCCTCTTCATGGCCACCGCCCACTCGGTGTTCTCGACGGCGGACGACTTCATGCCCTAGCCTCCCCATCTGACGTCAAGTCAGCTACCGTGCGCTCCCATGGAGTCCGAGGCGCGCACGGTCGCCGAGCTGGTCGCGGCGCGGTGGGGCGACCACCGGCCGGGGCTCAGCTGCGAGGGCCGGTCGCTGACGCAGCACGAGATGGCCGCCGGTGCCGCCGCACGGGCCGCGCTGCTGACCGACCTGCTGCCACCCGGTGCCCCACCGCATGTCGGCGTGCTCCTCGACAACACCGAGGAGTTCCCGCTGTGGCTCGGCGCCGCCGCCCTCGCCGGAGCGGCCGTCGCCGGGATCAACCCCACCCGCAGGGGTGGTGAGCTGGCCCGCGACATCCTGCACACCGAGTGCCCGCTGCTGGTCACCGAGCGGGCCCACCTCCCCCTGCTGGCGGGCCTGGAACTGCCGGGGGTGCGGATCCTCGTGACGGACGGGGACGAGCACGGCGAGGAGTACGGGGCCCTCCTCGCCCCGTACGCCGGCGCCGTACCCGACCCGTCCCGCGCCGCCCCCGCCGACCGGCTGCTGCTGTACTTCACCTCCGGGTCGACCGGCGCGCCCAAGGCCGCGCTCTGCTCCCAGGGCCGGCTGGCGGCGGCCGGGCAGTCACTGGTCCGGCAGTTCGGGGTGCGCCCGGACGACGTGCACTACATCTGCATGCCGATGTTCCACGGCAACGCGGTGATCGCCGACTGGGCGCCCGCGCTGGCCGCCGGTGCGGGGGTCGCGCTGCGGCGGCGGTTCTCGGCGTCCGCGTTCCTCGCCGACGTACGCCGCTACCGGGCGACCTACTTCACCTATGTCGGCCGGGCCGTCCAGTACGTCCTCGCCACCGAGGAGCGCGCGGACGACCGTGACAACCCGCTGCGGACGGGCTTCGGCACCGAGGCCGGTGCGGTGGACGCCGCTGCCTTCGAGCGGCGCTTCGGGGTGCGGCTGGTCGAGGGCTACGGCTCCTCCGAGGGCGGCGCGGCGATCCGGTGGACCCCGGGCACGCCGAAGGGGGCGGTGGGACCGGCCGGGCCGGGGCTGGCGGTCCTCGCCCCGGGCACCAACCGCGAGTGCCCGCCCGCCGTGTTCGACTCCGCCGGGCGCCTGCTCAACGGGGACGAGGCGATAGGGGAGCTGGTGAACCGGGGACCCAACCCCTTCGAGGGGTACTGGCGCAACCCGGCCGCGGAAGCCGAACGGCGCCGGGGAGGGGCGTACTGGACGGGCGACCTCTTCTACCGGGATTCGGCGGGATACCTGTACTTCGCCGGGCGCACCGACGACCGCATCCGCGTCGACGGGGAGAACCTGGCCGCCGCGATGATCGAGAACATCGTCGCCCGGTACGAGGGTGCGGCGGCCGTCGCCGTGTACGGGGTGCCGGACCCGGTGACCGGGGACCAGGTGATGGCGACCGTCGCCGGGACCTTCGACCCGGAGGGCTTCGCACGGTTCCTGGCGGCCCAGCCCGACCTGGGGACGAAGATGGCACCCCGGTTCGTGCGGGTGGTGGAGCGGATGCCGGTGACGGCGACGAACAAGATCCACCGGGCGCAGCTCAGGCGCGAGGGGTACGGGTGCTCCGACCCGGTGTGGTGGCGGCCCCCGGGGGAGACCTCGTATCGACGCCTCACCACGGAGAACGCCGAAGGGCCCCTCGCTTTCGCGAAGGACCCCTCGTCCATGTGCGCCGCCAGGGACTCGAACCCCGGACCCGCTGATTAAGAGTCAGCTGCTCTAACCAACTGAGCTAGCGGCGCATGACTCTCGCCTGCTGCGGTTTTCTGCCTTCCGCGGCTGGCGACGAAGAAAATACTACCTGGTCCTGGGGGGTGCTCGTGACCACCCCCGCGTGCGCCCTAGATCGTCAGCGAGAGCAGCACCGGGGTCGCGCTCCGGTTGAGCGTGTCCGCCGCCTGCTTCAGCCGGTGCGCGTGTTCCACGGGAAGCGACAGCGCCAGGCAGCCCACCGAGGAACCCGCCGTGATCGGGACCGCCGCGCAGACCGTGCCGACCGCGTACTCCTGGAGGTCCAGGACCGGCACCGTGGGCGGCTGGGACTCCAGGCGGGACAGCAGCAGCTTGTCGCTGGTGATGGTGCGCGAGGTGAGACGCGCCATCTTGTACCGGGAGAGGTGGTCGCGGCGGGCGTTGTGGTCCAGCTGGGTCAGCAGGCTCTTGCCGACCGCCGTGGCGTGGGCGGAGCAGCGGAAGTCGACCCACTCGTTGACCGCCGGGGTGGTGGGCCCGGCGGCGTACTGGGTGACCTTGACCTCGCCGTCGACGTACCGGCTCATGTAGACCGCCGCGCCGACCGAGTCGCGCAGCCGGTCCAGGGTGTGCTGGAGCTTGTCGCGCAGGGCCCGCTCGCGGTCGTGCGAGGAAGTGAGGCGGCGCAGGGTGTCACCGGTGACGTACGCCCCGCCGGTGATCTGCTCGACGTAGCCCTCGCGGCGCAGCATCCGCAGCAGGGCGGTGAGCCGCTCGGAGCCGAGGCGGGTGCGGCGGGCCAGCTCGGTGTCGGTGACACCGGCGGAGTGGCGTGCGACGGTCTCCAGCACGCGCAGCGCGTCCTGGGCGGAGTGGTACGGGGCGGTAGGCTCGTGCATCAGCGCCACGGTGGTCCCCCTGCGCTCGCCTGTCGGTGGCCGCGAGATCCGGTTCGCGGATCGCTTCCACGATAACGGGCAAACCCCCTGGCGGGAGAGGGGGTTGGCGAGATTCTCCGGCCCGCCCGCCCCTCCCGACCGCGGGGTGGATCCGCTGACATATGCCGACGGCACGCCCCAGCGGCCGGACCTCGGCATCTTCCGGATCCACACGCCGCGGTCACAGCACCGCGCTGAGGAATTCCCGGGTCCGGTCCTGCTCCGGCTCGGTGAAGATCTTCTCCGGCGGGCCCGCCTCGATGACCCGGCCCCCGTCGAACATCAGCACCTGGTCGGAGATGTCGCGGGCGAAACCCATCTCGTGGGTCACACAGAGCATCGTGATGTCCGTGCTGCGGGCGATGTCCCTGAGCAGATCGAGCACGCCCGCGACCAGCTCCGGGTCGAGCGCGGAGGTCACCTCGTCCAGGAGCAGCACCCGTGGCCGCATCGCCAGCGCCCGGGCGATCGCCACCCGCTGCTGCTGCCCGCCGGACAGCCGGGTCGGCCTGGCGTCGCACTTGTCGGCCAGCCCCACCAGGTCCAGCAGCTCCCGGGCCCGCTCCTCGGCCTCGTCCCTGGGCATCCCGAGGACCTGCACCGGGGCCTCGGTGATGTTGCGCAGCACGCTCATGTTCGGGAACAGGTTGAACTGCTGGAACACCATCCCGATCTTCTTGCGGACCTCCCGGACCTGTTTCTCCGGCGCCGGGAACAGCTGCTCCCCGTCGACGGTGATCGTGCCCTCGTCCGGCTTGGTCAGGGTCATCAGGAGTCTGAGGATCGTGGTCTTGCCGGACCCGGAGGGGCCGATCAGGGTCACGTGCCTGCCCGGGTCGACGGTGAAGCTCAGGTCGTCGAGCACGGTGTTCGCGCCGAACCGCTTGGTGATGTTCGCGAGGCGGATCAGCTCGCCCGGCTGGGCGTCGCTCGGGGACGGATGGGGGCGGGTCTCAACGGACAAGGCGTCGCTCCAGGGCTCGCAGGAGAAGGGAGGCCAGGTAGGAGATGAGGATGAAGGCGGCACCGATCACGGTGATCGGCTCGGTGAACTGGAAGTGCTCCTGGGAGAAGAGCCGGGCCTGCTGGAGCATCTCGGGCACGGTGATCACCATCAGCACGGGTGTGTCCTTGAGCATGGCGATCACGTAGTTGCCGAGCGCGGGAACCACCCGGCGGATCGCCTGCGGCAGGATCACCGCGGTCCAGGTCCGGTGCCGGGGCAGGTTCAGCGCGGTCGCCGCCTCCCACTGGCCGGCCGGGACCGCCTCGATACCGGCCCGGTAGACCTGCATGGTGTACGTCGAGTAGTGCAGGCCGATCGCGACGACCCCGGTGGTCAGCGCCGAGAAGGTCAGGCCCCACTCGGGCAGCACGTAGAACAGGAAGAACAGCTGCACCAGCAGCGGGGTGTTGCGCACGAACTCCGTGACCACCCCGACCGGCCAGCGCACCCACCGGGCCGGTGTCCGCATCAGCAGCGCCCACACCAGTCCGAGGGTGAAGGACGCCAGCGAACCGAGGGCGAGGGCCTGCAGGGTGACCAGCAGGCCGTGCCAGAAGGCCGGCATGAAGTCGCCGACGGCGTTCCAGTCCCACTTCATGCGGCACCCCCGCCCACACCCACGCCGCCCGCGGCGCCCACTCCGGTCGTCTGGGCCCGCTTGAGCTCACGTGCCGCCGTCTCGGTCCCGGGATCCTTGCCGACCCCGGCCTTCAGCCGCTTCTCCACCGAGCGCATCAGCCGCGTCAGCACGAAGGCGATCGCGAAGTAGATCAGCAGGATGTACGTGTAGATCTCCGCGCTCTGCTGCAACGCCAGCCGCACCAGGTTCGCGCTGAACGTCAGATCGCCCATGCCCATGACCGACACCAGCGCGGTGCCCTTGAGCAGCTCGACCAGCAGATTGCAGAAGGTCGGGATCATCTCCGGCACCGCCTGCGGCAGCACGATCAGCCTGAGCCGCTGCCAGGGCGTGAAGCTGAGCGCGATCCCGCCCTCCTTCTGCGCCGGGTCCACCGCGTTCAGCGCGCCGCGCACGATCTCCGAGCCGTACGCGCCGTACGTCAGGCCGAGCGCCAGCGTGCCCGCCCACATCGGCACCAGCTGCCAGCCGAAGGCGAGCGGCAGCACGAAGTACGTCCAGAAGATCATCACCAGCGCCGAGGTGCCGCGGAACACCTCGGTGTAGAAGCCGGCGACGAACCGCACGATCCACAGCCGGTGGGTGCGCGCGACGCCGACGACGAAGGACACCGCCACGGTCAGCAGTGCGCTGAACACCAGCAGCTGGATCGTGGTCCAGACGCCCTTGAGTACGAGTTCCCACAGTCCCGGGGTCATCCGCCGCACAGCTCCTTCGCGGTGAGGTCGGTCATCTCGGCCCCGGTGAACCCGAAGGGCCGAAGGATCCGGAACAGCTCCCCGCTCTTCTTCAGCTTGTGCAGCTCGACGTTGAAGGCGTCCCGCAGCGTCGTCTCCGCCGGCCGGAACGCGAACGCGCCGCCGTCGACGTGCGGTTTGCCCTTGACCAGCGGCGCGAACGGCGCGGTGGCCTCCGCCTTGCCCGACTTCTTCACCACTTCCCGCGTGGTGATCGCCGTACCGGCGAAGACGTCGGCCCGGCCCGTCTCGACGGCGTTCAGCCCGGCGACCTGGTCCGGGACGATGAGGATGTCGCCCCGCTCGTACCCGGCCTCGACCGCGTACTGGATGTCGGCGTATCCGGTGCCGGTGGCGAACTTGGCCTTCTTCGCGACGACGTCCTTGTAGGAGTGCAGGCCCAGCGGGTTGCCCTTGCGCACGATGAACGAGTCCAGCATCTGGTAGTCCGGATCGGCGAAGATGACCTGCCGGCAGCGCTCCGGATTGACGTACATCCCGGCCGCCACGACGTCGAACTGCTGCGAGTTGAGCCCCGGGATCAGCGAACCGAACTCGGTCGGCACCGGCTGGATCCGGTCCACCCCGAGCCGCTTGAAGATCACCTTCGCCAACTCCGGCGCCTCACCGGTGAGACGGCCGTCCTTGTCGATGTACCCGAACGGGACCTCGCCGGCGATCCCGAGCCGTACGACGCCCTGCGCGCGCAGCCGTTCCAGCAGGTCGCCGCCCGGCTTGCCGGAGGCCTCGGCCACCCGGGTGCAGCCCGTCGCGCCCAGCACACCGAGGGCGGCGAGCCCGCCGAGCACGGACCGCCGGGTGTGTCTGTGTTCCGACCGAATGGTGTGTACGTCGTTCCCAAGTGGTGGAGCCATGGCGGCGCGGCTACCCAAGCGCTCTGCGGCTATGCACCCTGGGTTTCATGGCCGATCGATTCGTCACCGTCTCGCTCGACAAGCGGGACGTGCGCTGCACGGCACGACTGCTGACCGACCGCGCGCCCCTGACCTGCGCCGCGGTATGGGAAGCCCTGCCTGTCTCGGGCGACGTCTACCACGCCAAATACGCCCGCAACGAGATCTACGCCCTCTTCCCGCCGTTCGCCTCCACGGAACCCCCACTGGAGAACCCGACGGTCACCCCGATTCCCGGCGACCTCTGTTACTTCTCCTTCGCGGGCGCCGAACTCGGCACCAGGGCCTACGGCTACGACCGCGAGGTCCGCCCCGGCACCACGGTGGTCGACCTGGCCCTGTTCTACGAGCGCAACAACCTGCTGCTCAACGGCGACGTGGGCTGGGTGCCCGGGATCGTGTGGGGCCAGGTGGTGGAAGGGCTGGAGGCGATGGCCGAGGCCTGCAACGACCTGTGGCGCACGGGGGCGGCGGGGGAGACGCTCGGTTTCCGGCGGGCGTGAGCGCGCCACCCCGGCGGTAGTCTTCTTGTCAAGATCACGCCATCGGGGGAGGCGGTTCGGGTCGTGGGCTGTCCTCCGCGCAACGGAAGGGGCAGTGCATGAGATCGGTACTCGCCAAGGCGTCCGTCGCCGTCGTCGCCATCGGGTCGCTCGCGGCCTGCGGCGGCGGATCGGGCACGGCGAAGACCGCCGGCGGTGACAAGAAGCCGTCCGCGCACGCCTCGGCACCGGCGCCCCTGCGCAAGCTCGCCGTCCCGGCCGGGTACGACACCTCACGGGGCTGGCAGCTTTCGCAGAAGCAGCTCGGTTCGTACGTCATGCTGCCGAAGTCCGGCGCGGTGGCCACGACGACCACCGAGGGGTCCGGCGACGGATCCGCCTACCGGGTGACCGTGCGGGACGCGGTGACGGGCCGGGTCCGCTGGACGGGCAAGCCGTTCAAGAACATGTTCGAGGGCGAGGCGCCCCGTGTGTTCGTCGCCACGGCCGGCGGCAGGGAATACCTGGTGGCCTGGTCCCGGGGGAAGCAGGGCGAGGACGCCCTGTCCAAGGCGAAGAACGTGTACGCCGTGGACATCTACGCCGCCGACGGCTCGGGCGACGCGGTCGCGCCCGCGCACCACGTCGAGCTTCCGGCGACCGAGTTCGACGAGGACGACGTCACCGACGGCGGGGAACGCCTGCTGGTGCCCGTGGCGGACAAGCGCAGGATCGCCGTGGACGTGGCCACGGGCCGCACCACCACGTACGACACGGGTTCCCTCACGCCGCCCGCCTGCCCGGCGTGTTCCGGGGACATCGGCAACGACATCGCCGCCCTGACGGAACGGGACCCGGTGGTGGCCAACGAGGGCGCCGGCGCGTTCGGCATACCCGGTTCCTGGAACGACGACCGCATCGCCCCCGCCGAGGCCGATCACGCGACCGGTGAGGTGTGGCCGGGCACCGGCGGGTACCTCGTCGCCCGCTGGGAGCAGAAGAACTTCGGCAACCACAACGTGTGGGCCGTGCTCGACGGCAGGACCGGCCGGGTCCAGGCGTCGGTGCTGTGCGCCAAGCCGCCCACCCCCACACCGGACGCCCCCCACCCCGTGCTCTCCCCGAACGGCCGGTACCTCGTCTCGGAGCACCTCGCCTTCGACCTCAAGGCGAAGAAGGGCTACTGCTTCGAGGAGACCGACGACAGCAAGCCCCTCAGCTTCGTCTCCGTCACCGACGACGGCACCGCCTACGGCACCTCGCTCACCAAGGACAGCCTGACGGGGACCACGGCCCCCGTCCAGCTCCCCCTGGCCACGGGTACCCCGAAGGCGCTGCCCGGTGGCTCCGAAGTACCGATCGCCGACTTCGACGGAGTCGGTGTCTTCGCCCACAACGAGGGCAACGTGCCGTATCTGGTCGTCTACCGGCACAAGGGCTAGGGAGGCTTGGCGCCAGCGCGACCAGCCCCGTCAGGTCCCGGTGACCGGCGGTGCCGAAGCCGCGCCGGCCTCGTACAGGGCGTGGGCCGCGCGCAGTACCAGGTCGTCGCGGTGGCGGGCGGCCACGAGCTGCAGGCCGACCGGGAGGCCGTCACCGTCCTTGCCGACGGGGACCGAGGCGGCCGGCTGCTGGGTCAGGTTGAACGGGTACGTGAACGGGGTCCAGCCGGTCCAGCGCCGGAAGGCGGAGCGGGC
Source organism: Streptomyces sp. NPDC001135 (assembly GCF_053598395.1). Taxonomy (NCBI): domain Bacteria; kingdom Bacillati; phylum Actinomycetota; class Actinomycetes; order Kitasatosporales; family Streptomycetaceae; genus Streptomyces; species Streptomyces sp. NPDC001135. The sequence continues at coordinate 67,137 of NZ_JBSFKD010000002.1, forward strand.
CGGCACCTCCGGCCCCGCCTCGAACGCCGTCACCGGCAGGGTCGGTGTCACCAGCAGGTCGTAGCGCTCGTGGAAGCGGCCCATGCGGCGGCCGAGGTCCATGCGGACGTCCACCGCGGCCAGATAGTCCAGCGCGCTGTACCGGGCGCCCTGGACGCAGATCTCGCGCAGACCGGGGTCCAGGAGCTGGCGGCGGCGCGGGGAGAACCGCTCGGTGAGGCGGGCCGCTCCGCTGAACCACAGGACGTGGAACGCCTCCACCGGCTCGCTGAAGTCGGGGTCCGTCTCCTCGACGTACGCACCGAGGTCCGCCAGGCGCGCCACCGCCCGCCGGACGGCCGCCGCGACCGCCGGCTGGACCGCGACCTGGCCGCCGAGGGACGGGGAGTACGCCACCCGCAGTCCCCGTACGCCCCCCTCCAGCGCCTTGCTGAAGGGGCCCGCAGCGGGCGGCAGCGCGGACCAGTCGCGCGTGTCGGGCGCGGCGATGACGTCCAGCAGCAGGGCCGCGTCCGCCGCGTCCCGGGTCAGGGGACCCGCGTGCGACAGCGTGCCGAACGGGCTCGCCGGGTAGAGGGGCACCCGGCCGTACGTGGGCTTCAGGCCGAAGACGCCGCAGAACGAGGCCGGGATACGGATGCTGCCGCCGCCGTCCGTGCCCAGCGACAGAGGGCCCGCGCCGAGCGCCACGGCCGCCGCGCTCCCCCCGCTGGAGCCGCCCGCGGTGCGCGAGGGGTCGTGCGGGTTGCGGGTGATGCCGGTGAGGGGGGAGTCCGTCACGCCCTTCCAGCCGAACTCGGGGGTCGTCGTCTTGCCGAGGAAGACGGCACCGTGCTCGCGCAGGCGGGCCACCGAGGGCGCGTCCTCGGTCCAGGCGCCCTGCTCGGAGACCGTCTTAGAGCCGCGCAGGGTCGGGTGGCCGCGCATCAGGAGGAGGTCCTTCACCGTCACCGGCACCCCGTCGACCAGCCCGGCCGGCTCACCGCGCCGCCAGCGTTCCGCCGACTCCCGCGCGCGTGCCAGCGCGTCCTCCTCGGTGAGCCGCACGAACGGGTTCACCCCCGGCCGGCTCCGCCGCGCCCGCTCCAACGCCTGCTCGGTCGCCTCCACGGGACTGAACTCGCCCTTGCGGTAACCATCGAGGAGTTGTACGGCGGTGAGGTCGGTGAGCTGCATGCACCCTCCAAGGGGGGTCAGTGACCGGGGACGTAACCACGCTGTTTGTCGACCACGTTCACCAGTGATCTGCCCGCCGCCCAGCGGTCGTACAACTCGACGAACTGCGCGCCCAGTTCGTCCCGCCAGCCGACCGTGTCGCCACTCATGTGCGGGGAGACGATCAGCCCCGGCAGGGTCCACAACGGGCTGTCGTCGGGCAGGGGTTCGGTGGTGAACACGTCCAGTGCGGCGCCCGCGATCCAGCGCCGGGCCAGGGCGTCGGCGAGGGCCTCCTCGTCCACCAGGGCACCCCGCCCGACGTTGACGAAGAACGCCGACGGCTGCATCACGCCGAACCGGCGGCGGTCGAACATGCGGTAGGTCTCCTCGGTGAGCGGGGCCGCCGCGATCACCCAGTCCGCGCGGGAGATCAGCCGGTCCAGGTCGGCCGGGCCGTGGATGCCGGTCCGTGGCACCCGCCCGACCAGCGCCGTCGTCACGCCCAGCGCCTTCAGGGTACGGACGATCGCCCGGCCGATCGGGCCCGAGCCGACCACGCACGCGCGCGTGCCCGCCACCCGCCGGCCCTCCCGGTGCCGCCAGGTCCGCTCCCGCTGGTACTCCAGCGTGCGCGGCAGGTCCTTGGCGACCGCCAGCACCAGGGCCGCCACGTACTCGGCGATCGGCTGGTCGAAGATCCCGCGCGCGTTGGTGACCACCGTGCCGGACGCGGCGAGTTCCGGGCACATCAGATGGTCCACGCCCGCGCTCGCCGTGTGCACCCAGCCCGGCCTGGGCCCGTCCCCCGGCCAGGCCTCGCGGACCGCGGACGAGGTGAAGTCCCAGACCAGGAGCACGTCCGCGGCCGGCAGCCGCTCGGCCAGGTGGGCGGCGTCGGTGTGCACGAGCCGGGCGCGGCCGGTGAGCCGGCCGAGCCGGGGCGGCGGCTCGGCGTCCAGGACGAGGACGGTGGGGAGGGTCGTCATACGGGGCGGCTCCCGGCGTCTGTCAGACGTCTGACGTATGCGGTGACATGCGCGGATTGACCACGCTCGCACCCGAATCTACCTTCGTCAACACGGGCGTACTCGCGATCCGTTGCCCACTCGTCTCCCAGCGTGAGGCCGGTGCCAGCCATGGACGTCTCCTTTCTCGGCGGCCCCCGCCCCCAGCGCGGTGTCGGCGTGGTGGCTCCCTTCGACTTCGCCCTCGACCGCGAGCTGTGGCGCTGGGTGCCCGACGAGGTGTCGCTGCATCTGACCCGGACCCCGTTCGTGCCGGTGGAGGTGAGCCTGGACCTGGCCCGGCTGGTGAGCGAGCACGAGACCCTCGGTGACGCCGTGCGCGCGCTGACCGCCGTCGCGCCCGAGGCCGTCGCCTACGCCTGCACCTCCGGCAGCTTCGTCGGCGGGATCGCCGGGGAACGGGCGATGCGCGCGGCGATGAGCCTGGCGGGCGCGCCACCCTCCGTGACCACCTCCGGTGCGCTGCTGGAGGCGCTGGCCGAGCTGCGGGTACGACGGGTCGCGCTGGTCACGCCGTACACGGTGTCCGTGACCCGGGCGCTGGAGGAGTTCGTCGCCGAGGCGGGGGTGCGGGTCGCCGGCTGTGCCTTCATGGGGCTGACCCGGCACATCTGGCAGGTGCCGTACCGGGACGTCGTCGCCATGGCGCGGCAGGCGGTCGTCCGTCCCGGCGCCGCCGACGCGCTGTTCATCTCCTGCACCAACCTGCCGACGTACGACGTGATCCCCCAGCTGGAGGCCGAGCTGCGCATCCCGGTCCTGTCCGCCAACCAGGTCACGATGTGGGCTGCGCTGCGCCGACTGGGTACCCGAGCCGTGGGGCCCTATCAGGCGCTGCTGGACGAGGCCGCGCGTGCCTGGCCCCCGGTACTGCCGGAAGAGACGCAGGAAGGCTGGACATGACCGCACTCGGATTCCTCTACCCGGGCCACTCCGCCGAGGACGACTATCCACGCATCGAGCAGCTCCTGGGCAGCGACATCCGGGTGGATCTGGTCCACACCGACATCGGTGAGGACGCGCACCGGGTGGCGTCGCTGCGCGAGATGGGGTCCGCCGAGCGGCTCGCGGCGGGCATGGAGGGGCTGCGGCTGACCGGTGCCGAGACGGTGGTGTGGGCCTGCACCAGCGGCGGCTTCGTGCACGGCTGGGAGGGCGCGCAGGAGCAGGTGCGCACACTCGCCCGGCTGGCCGGGATGCCCGCGTCCTCGACGTCGTTCGCCTTCGTGCACGCGGCCCGGGAGATCGGCGTACGGCGGGTCGCGGTCGGGGCGACCTATCCGGAGGACGTGGCCGCGCTGTTCGCGGACTTCCTGAGGGCCGGGGGCCTGGAGGTGGCCGGGATGCGGTCGTCCGGGATCGTCACGGCCGCGGAGGTCGGCACGTGGGGCGAGGAGGACGTGCTGACGCTGGCGCGGGCGGCGGACGTCCCGGACGCGGAGGCGATACTGCTCCCGGACACGGCCCTGCACACGGTCGCGCATCTGTCGTTGCTGGAGAAGGCGCTGTCCAAGCCGGTGCTCACGGCTAACCAGGTCACGGTGTGGGAGGGGCTGCGGCTCGCCGACCGCCGGGTGAACGCGCCGGCACTGGGGACGCTGTTCACGAGGGAGCCGATCGTCCAGGTCCGCTGACCGGCGGGAGGGGAGAGGAATAAGCGGAGACCGCCTCCTGTTACGGCACCTCAGGACAGCCACGCCACAAACAGGAGGCCCACACCGTGTCGGCAGACGAGATCCGGGGCACGACGCACGGGACCGCCCCCGTCCCCCTCTCCGTACTGGACCTGGTGACCGTCGGCGCGGGCAGTACCGCCACCGACGCCCTGCGCACCAGCGTGGCGCTGTCCCGGCTGACGGAGGCGCGCGGCTTCCACCGGTACTGGGTCGCCGAGCACCACTCCATGCCCGGCGTGGCCTCCTCCTCGCCCGCCGTGATCCTCGCCCACCTCGCCGCCCGCACCGACCGCATCCGGCTCGGCTCGGGCGGCGTCATGCTGCCCAACCACGCCCCGCTGGTGATCGCCGAGCAGTTCGGCACGCTGGAGGCGATGGCGCCGGGGCGGATCGACCTGGGCCTCGGCCGGGCGCCGGGCACGGACGGGGCCACGGCCGCCGCACTCCGCCGTACCGACACGCTCGACGAGGGCGCCGACGACTTCCCTCAGCAGCTCGCGGAGCTCATCCGCTTCCTGGACGACGACTTCCCCGACGGGCATCCGTACCGGCGTGTCCACGCGATCCCCGGCCCGGTGCAGGGCAGCGCCCCGGGCGGTGTCCAGTCCCCGCACCGGCCGCCGGTCTGGCTGCTCGGCTCCTCCGGCTTCAGCGCCCGCCTGGCCGGAATGCTGGGCCTGCCGTTCGCCTTCGCGCACCACTTCTCGGCGCAGAACACGATCCCGGCCCTGGACCTGTACCGGCAGACCTTCCGCCCCTCCGCGGTCCTGGACGAGCCGTACGCCCTCATCGGTGTCTCCGCCCTCGCCACCGACGACGCGCGCGAGGCCCGCCGCCAGACCCGCGCGGTGGCCCTGAACATGCTCCGGCTGCGCACCGGACGGCCGGGCCTGTTCCCCGACCCGGACGAGGCCGAGAAGCACGAGTTCGGCCCGATGGAGGAGGAGTTCATCACCTCCTGGACGGCCAACATCGTGCACGGCACCGCCGACGAGGTCCGCTCGGGCCTGGACGATCTGCACAAGCGCACGGGCGCCGACGAACTGATGCTGGTCAGCCACGCCCACCGCGGTGAACTGCGCCTGCGTTCCTACGAGTTGATCGCCAACGCCTACGGGTTGCCGACCGCGTAGGTCTGCTCGCCGAGGAGTTCGGAGATACGATCCGGCGGCACCGGGCGGGAGTACAGCCAGCCCTGGCCGGTGTCGCAGCCGATGCGGCGCAGCCGGGTGGCCTGGGCGGAGGTCTCCACGCACTCGGCGGTGACGGTGATGCCGAGCCGGTGGGCGAGCTGGATCATCGCCTCGACGATGACCATGTCGGCGGGGTTGGCGGGGATCGCGGGGTTCTTGTCGGCCTCGTACTGGAAGCCGCGCACGAAGGACCCGTCCAGCTTCAGTGTCGAGACCGGCAGCCGGCTGAGGTAGGCGAGGTTCGAGTAGCCGGTGCCGAAGTCGTCGATGGCGATGCGCACGCCCATGTCGCTGAGCGCCTGCAGGGCCTGCAGCGGCCGGCCGGCCGAGCCCATCACCGCGGACTCGGTCAGCTCCAGCTGCAGCAGATGCGGAGCCAGTCCGGTCTCGGCCAGGACCTCCGCCACGTCGGCCACCAGGTCGGAGTCCCACACCTGCCGTACGGCCACGTTGACGCTGACGAAGATGGGCGGCTCGTCGGGATGGTCCAGCTGCCAGCGACGGGCCTGGCGGCAGGCGGTGTTCAGCGCCCAGCGGCCGAGTTGCACGATCGAGCCGTCCTCCTCGGCCAGTCCGATGAACCGATTCGGCGTCAGTGTGCCGAACTGAGGATGATTCCAGCGGATCAACGCCTCGACGCCGGACAGGCGTCCGTCCTCCATGCCCACCAACGGCTGGTATTCGAGCGCGAATTCGTCGCGGTCGATGGCGGGGCGCAGAGTGGACGACAGGGCCTGGCGGGTCATCCGGTGCGCGTTGCGCTCGGGGTCGAACAGGGTCCAGCGGCCCTTTCCGTCGGCCTTCGCCCAGTACAGGGTCGTGTCCGCGGCCTGCATCAGGCCGGTGGCCGTCGTACCCGCCGCGTGCCGTTCGACGACCCCGATGGAGGCGGTCAACGACAGCCGCTGCCCGGCCAGATCGAAGGGTTCCTCCAGCGCCTTCAGCGCCGACTCGGCGAGTTCGGCGAGCTGCTCGGTGCCGGTGGAGTCCTCCACGAGCAGGGCGAACTCGTCGCCGCCGAGGCGGGCCACCAGCGGGGTCACGGCGCGGGCGTAGCCGGCCTCGTCGGCCACCCGGGTCAGGCGCTCGGCGACGGCCGCGAGCAGCCGGTCGCCGACGCGGTGGCCGAGGGTGTCGTTGACCGCCTTGAAGCCGTCGAGGTCCAGGTAGCACAGGCCGATCCGGCCGGTGCCGCTCTGCTCGTACGACTCCGCCTCCAGCGCGGCCGACAGCCGCTCGAAGAACAGCGTGCGGTTGGGCAGCCGGGTCACCGGGTCGTGCATCTGCAAGTGCCGCAGCCTCGCCTGGAGTTCACGGCGGGCGCTGATGTCGGCGACGGACAGCAGCACCCCGGCCTCCCCGCTCAGGGGGGCCACGGTCACCTGCACCCACAGCGAGTGCCCCTCGGGATGTTTCAGCCGGCGGGTGCAGCGCAGCTTCGCCTGCCGGCCGCGCAGCACCTCGCGGTAGGCGTGCCAGCTGCGGGTGTCCGAGGCCAGGTCCACCAGGTCGGCGGCGACCCGCCCGGTGAGCGTGTCCGGATCGGTGCCGAGCAGCTCGCCGAAGGCCGCGTTGGCGCCGGTGACGAGTCCGGCGCTGTCCACGACGGCCATGGCGAGCGGGGCCGTCGCGAAGACACGGTGGTAGGTGGTGTGGTCACTGTCTGTGACGGCTGACCGGTCGAGGTCTGCCGCGGGCGTCGGCCCTTCGGACGTTCCGCTCACCGCTCGCTCCCGCAGTGCACTCGATCGATGTCCGTGCCGGAAAGTGTGCCGATCATAGAGGCTGGCCCCGGGCCCTTCCAGCCGGTGTCCAGTGTCCCGGACCGAACACCGGTTCTGACAGATCGTTTCTGCCCGCGCCTGGACGGGTTCTTCAGGCCCCCGACCAGTTGTGACGTTCCGTGAGTGTTCCGGGGTGTCGGGCGCCGGAGCGCGCCGGAGCAATCAGGGGGCGCACTCACCCTTGTGGTGCAGGTAAACAGGGCATAACGCAACACATCACAGCAATCTGGATGCTGGTCCCGCCGAACCGCGTCCGGAGGTCATGTCCGTGCCCAAGCTGCGCAGCACCGCCGCCGTGTGCACCACGCTGTCGGCGCTCGCCGCGACGTCGATCCTCAGCGGCCCGTCGGTCGCCGAACCCTTCTCCACCACCCCCTGCGCCCTGCACCGCACCGACGCCCACCACTCCGAGGGCGTCGACACCTGGAACACCGGCTACACCCGCCCCACCGGCGTGCTCGACGCCGTGATGGTCTTCCTGTCCTTCCCGGACTCCGCCCCGCGCACCACCCCCGCCCAGCTGGCCGCCGACCACTTCCCGGCCACCAGCCGCTACTTCGAGCAGGCCTCCTACGGCAGGTTCACCCTCCGCCCGCACCCGGTGAAGCAGTGGCTGCGCATGCCCCGGCCGTCCACGGCGTACGCCATAAGGCGGGACTGGAGCGTGGAGGACCGGGCCGCCTATCTGCGCGACGCGTTCTCGGTGGCCGACCGGGAGGTCGACTTCTCCCGCTACCAGGTCGTGTACCTCGTCGCGGACCCGGACGCACCCGGCGTCGACTCGGACGCCACGAAGGTCGTGAACCTCGACACGCCCGTGCACGCGGACGGCACGGACATCCGCCGGGTCGTCACGGTCTTCGAGAAGCACCCGCCGGACCGCCTCGTCCTCGCCCACGAGACCGGCCACGTGTTCGATCTGCCGGACCTCTATCACCGCCCCGTCGACGGCAAGGGCGACTGGGACACCTACGTCGGCGACTGGGACCTGATGGGCAGCCAGTTCGGCCTCTCGCCCGACCTGTTCGCCTGGCACAAGTGGAAACTGGGCTGGCTGGATCCGCGCCAGGTGATGTGCGTGCGCGGCGCGGGGTCGACCCGGCTGACCCTGGAACCGCTGGAGGCCGGCCCGGAAATCCCGGCGCTGGGCACGGCGGGCGCCCCGGCCTTCGGTCTCGGGCACGGGGTGAAGCTGGCCATCGTGCGCACCGGGCCCGACAGCGCCCTGGGCTTCGAGGCGCGCGGCCCGGCCGGCAACGACCGGGCGGGCTGCCGGCAGGGGGTGCTGGTGTACCGGATCAGGAGCGGGGCGGAGTCCGGCGGCGGCCCGGTGGAGGTGGTGGACGCCCACCCGCACACCGAGGGCTGCTGGGAGGACTCGGTCTACCCGCCCCTCGCCGACGCCCCGGTCGCCCTCGGCGAAAGCTTCACCGTGCCCGGGCAGGGCGTACAGGTGGAGGTGGAGGGGAGAACGGCGTCGGGGGCGTGGACGGTACGGATCACGCCGCGCGTCGCCGGCTGATGCCGGCTGGATGTGCATACGAAAACGGCGGGCCGGATTCTTTCGAACCGGACCCGCCGTTTCCTTCGCGTGCGCCGCCAGGGACTCGAACCCCGGACCCGCTGATTAAGAGTCAGCTGCTCTAACCAACTGAGCTAGCGGCGCCTGCTGACGTCGTAGACCTTAGCATCCTGGTCGGCGGGAGGAAAAATCGAAATCCGTACGGCCGCGCGGGCCGCCCGTACGGCCGCCCAGAGCACCACCTCGGGGCCCGGCAGCCAGGGGTGGCGCGTGTCCGGGGCGACCAGCCAGCGGGCGGTACCGGCGCCGTCGTCCCCGGTGGGGGCCGGGACGGTCACCGCGTCGCCGGTGCCGTGGCACAGCAGCGGCGGCACCGCCTCCGTGCGGTTCGAGCCCCATTCCTCCCACGCCAGCAGCGAGGGCAGCCGCTGGGCCGTGCCCGGCGCGGCGAACAGCAGCACGCGGCCCCGGAACACCGCGACCGGCCCCGAGCCCGGGCCGTCGTCCCAGAGCCGGTCCAGCATCCGGCGGCCGAAGATCGCCGGCGCGCTCACCACGTCGAAGACGGTGCCGCAGGGCAGGACGACAGGGGCGTCCGGGCGCTCCTCCCAGAGAGCGAGCGTGCTGCGTGGATACGTTGCCGCCGAAGCGAGCCAGTCGACTCCGTCGGAGGTGACCCGGGTGACGTGCGGTGCGCTGCTCATGCCACCCAGGTGTACCCGGGGTGAGCGGGCCGTTCTTCTGAGTTGCCGAAACTCGGGACAGGGGCGGTGGGGGAGGAGTATCTTGCCCCCCTGGCATATGCCAGACGGGTTAATCGCGGGCTCCGTGTTGACGCGGCCTGGGGGTCACACGGGGTCGGGGTCACACGGGGTCGGCGGTCGTCCGGCCCTCGGTGTTGCCGCGCAGGAGGTCCCGCCCGAACTCGACCATCCTCTTCGCGTAGTCCTCGGTCCACTCCGCGCGCTCGGCGATGTCCGCCGGGGTCAGCCGGTCGAACCGGCGCGGGTCGGCGAGCTGGGCCGCCGCGACGGCCTGGAACTCCACGGCCCGGTCGGCGGCCGCGCGGAACGCCTGGGTCAGCTCCGTGGCCCGGGCCAGCAGCGCCCGCGGATCCTCGATCGACTCCAGGTCGAAGAAGTGCTCGGGATCGGAGGCCGCCTCCGCGGGCTCGAAGATCAGAGGCGCGGGGCGTAGCCGCGGTTCGTTACGACGCGGCGTGGGCTCCGCCATGTCTTGTCTCCTCCTCGTACGGTTCGCTGGGCACCGCCTTCAGGTGGGCCACCGTCCATTGTCCCGCGCGGGCGCAAGGCCCCCTCATGGCCGCCGGTTCACACGGTGTTCCGTCAGACGGGCCGACAGGACCGCGTGGTTCGCCTCCCAGCCGTCCGGGCTGTTTCCCGTGGCCGCCTGCGGCGGTTGGTGCGGGGTGGCGCTGATCCTGTGCCTTGGCAGGTGCCGGGGGAGTGGTCAGGGTCGCCAGATCACCCGGTGTTCGGACCAGTGGTCCCATGTGGACATCATCGCCTCCCAACCGTCCGGAAACTTCACCAGTGTGCCCAGCTGGACCGGTTCCGTGGACGGGTAGGAGTCCAGGAGGTCGCTCACGCCCGCGCGGCAGACCACGATGCAGGCGTGGCGGTGCCGGGAGGCCAGGACGCACAGGCGGCCGGTCTCCAGGTGGAAGGCCGTGGCGTCGGGGCGGCCGGACAGCGGGTGCAGGACGACCGTGATGTCGTACTCCCGGCCCTGGAGACGGTTCGCGGTGTCGACCGTGACCCCCGCCACGCCCAGCTCGGCCAGGGCCGCGCGGACCGCCGCCGCCTGGTCGCGGTGAGCGGTGCCGACGGCGATGCGGTCGGCCGTGAGGGGGGTGGGGGCCGAGGACCGTTCCGAGGCCGCCGCGCCGCCCCTGTCCAGCAGACGGCGTACGACCGTCGCCACCGCCCGCACCGCCTCCGGGTCCGTGCGCGGGGTGTGCCGCGCGGGCAGTTCCAGCAGGCCCCAGCCGGATTCCGCCGCCTCGTCGATCACCTGGTCCGGGCCGGAGCCGTCGGAGGCGACGGCGAAGGCGAGGCGGCGGTCGCCGTGACCGGTGCCGCTGCGGAACGGCGTGTAGGGGTAGAAGGCGTCCGAGACCAGGGGCGCCGCGGAGGCCGGCAGGCGCCAGGAGACGGGCAGGCGGTGCTGGGGCAGGCCGGGGTTGTGGGCCAGGAGGGTGGTCACGGCGGACGCCGAGGGGTCGTACGACAGGCCCGCCCACTGCTCGCTGCCGACGACCGCGAACGGGTCCAGCTGGCCGGGGTCGCCGACGAACAGCGCCCGCTCGAAGAGCCCCGCCACGGCCAGCAGGGAGTCGGAACGCATCTGGTACGCCTCGTCCACGATCGCGTGCCGCCACGGCTCGTCGACCTTCACATGCGCCCACTTCGCCGCCGTGGACAGCACGACCGGCAGGCCGTTCAGGTCGGCCGCCTTCGCTGACGTGCGCACCTGCGGCAGATCGTCCAGCGCCTTGTCGTAGGCGTCGGTGTCGCTGCTGTGCAGCCGGCCGACCGGCAGATCCGGGTTCTTCTCGGCGAGCCGGAGCACGAGATCGTCCACCTGGGCGTTCGTCTGTGCCACCACCATCAACGGGCGGCCCGCCCCGGCCAGTTCCAGGGCCGCGCGGACCACCAGCGTCGACTTGCCCGCGCCGGGCGGGGAGTCCACGACCACACCGCGCTCGCCGCCGTGCAGGGTGTCGTGGAGGATCGCGTCGGTGGCGCGGGCGGCGGCGGCCCCGGGATCGAAGTCGACGGTCGTCACAGCACGTCCTCCGCGGTCACGGTGTCGGGTGCCTCCGGTACGGCCTCACCCGGCGGGCCGCCGTGTGTCCACGGGGTCTCCTCCGGGTCGGGCAGCTTCGCGCCACCGCGCTGCTCGTGCTCGAAGAGGGTGAAGCACACCCGGTCGCCCTTCTCCGGCACCGACCCGGGCTCGGGCTCCTTGCCGCGCCCCATCTTGTCCACGATCCGCAGCACGACGGCGTCCTCCGAGTCGTGTCCGACGAACTCCGCCGACTGCGGCTTGCCGCCCAGCGAGCGGTACACCTTCGCGCGCTCGGCGAGATGCGGCCGGTCGTCCGTGCGGACCGTCACCAGCGGGCGCGGGCTGGGCCGCCTGCCCTCGCTGTACGCCATCACGACATCGGTCACCTCGCCCGTGAACGCCTCCCCGGCCAGCCGCCGCCCCGCCATCACCAGCGGATCGTCCAGCGCCTCCTGCGCCTCCAGCCGGCCCTGCTCGCGCTCGCGCGTGGCCAGCTTGTTCGCCGCCGTCACCGCGTCGTCCCGGCGCGGCTGCGGGGGCTCGCCCGCCAGCACCCGGTCGCGGTGGCCGGTGAACGACCAGCGGTCCCGGGTCCAGCGCTCCTCGACGTGTGCCCCCTCCGGCAGCGCCCGCAGCAGGTCCAGGCCCCGCCACACCGCGTCCCAGGTGGGCCGGGTGCGGCTTTCCACCAGGTCGCGGATCTCCCGCTCGGCCGCCGTGAGCGCGGCCAGCCGGTCGTCGGCGGCCGGGGCGTCCTCGGCGGCGGCGAGTGCCCCGCGCGCGCGGTCGTAGCGCTCGATCGCCGGGGCCAGCAGCTTGTTGTCGAACGCCGGGTCGGTGGCGGGACCGGCCGGCGGGCACAGCAGCTGGCCGGTCGCGTCCCGCGCCAGCTCGGCCCGGTGCGCGGCCTCGGTGCCGGAGGTGCCCTCGGGAGGGTCGATCCAGGCGAGCAGCGCCCCGAGGTGCTGGTCCTCCAGACCGGACTGGCCAGTCGCCCAGTGCCGGGACAGGAGATCGGTCAGGGCCAGCAGGAGCGAGGACCCCGGGACCCGGGACCGCTCGCCGTAGTGGGTCAGCCAGCGGCCCAGCAGCGGCACCCGGGGCGGCGCCGGGTAGGGCGCCTCCGGGTCCTGCTCGGCGGTACGGCGGAACCGCATCGAGCGGCCCAGCAGCCGTACGAAGTCCAGGCCCGCGCGGCTCGGCACGATCAGCTGGGGCGCGTCCGCGCACAGTTCCACCTCGACCTTGACCCGTTTGCCGGTCTCCGGGTCGGTCTCCGTGCGCTCGGCGGCCTCCACGGCCTCGGCACAGGAGTCGATGTACGGCAGGACGACGTCGGCCAGGTCGGCGAGGAACGTGAAGCGCAGGTCGCGGTCGCGGGGCTGCGGTACGACCAGCAGACGCGGCGCGTCCCGGTCGGTGCCGACGAGCGCGCCGAGCGGGGCGCCGGCCTCACCGGCGGTGGTGAGCGGTACGAACACCAGGGGGCGCGTGGACAGATGCCGGTGCCGGACGGTCGCGGCGGGCTGGGCCCGGCCGGTGGCGACCGCCTCGAGCCGGGCCAGGGTGGTGATCAGGGACACGGGGCGGCCTCCCGGTGAGCCGCGTCCGCCAGTGCCTCCGCGCGCAGGACGGCCGCCCGGCGCAGCGCCGCGACCGCGGGGTCGTCCGGGTCGCCGGTCTCGCCGCGGGCCGCCGCGAGGACGTCCCCGACCGTGGTCAGACCGCCCAGTTCGGCGCGCAGGGGACGGCCGAGACGGGTGACGGTGCCCTCCGCGCGGGAGCGTTCCCGGCAGTGGAAGGCCAGCTCGCACGCGGACAGGCACTCGGGCGCGTACGCCGCCGGGACCGCCTCCACGGCCGCCGTCAGCTCCTCGGCGCCCCGGTCGGGCGCGAAGCACAGGCCCTCGGGCAGAGCCCTGGCGATCTCCTCGATCCGGGTGAGCCGGGCCAGCTGACGGGCGGTGACCGCGCGCTGCTTGCGGACGTCCACGGCGGAGCCGGCGGGCAGGTTCGAGAAGTCCTTCGGACACACCAGCAGGATCCGGTGGTGCACGCGCGCAGGGGCGTCGAGACGCGCCGCGACCTCCTCCAGCGCCAGGACGTACACCGCCGCCTGCCGGGCCGCCGCGCCGACCTTCGCCGGGTCCGCCGAGCCGTCCAGCAGGGGGAAGGACTTGATCTCCACCACCGACCAGCTGCCGTCCGGGTGCACCACCACCGCGTCCGGCTCCAGGAAGGCGAGCGAACCGGCCACGTCCAGCGCCAGCATCGGATGGTCCAGCAGGGTCCAGCCGCCCGCGCGCGTGGCCTCGCGCAGCGCCAGCGCCGTGCGCGCCGTACGCCCCTCGGGGCCGTGCGCGGTCAGATCGGGTACGGCGGCCCCTTGCGGCGCCGCGGCGTCCGGGTCGAGGCGGGCGTGCGCCAGCCGGAGCAACTCGGCGCCGCCGTCGGCCTTCACCTTCGCCTCGAACGCGTTCCCGCGCGTCAGCGCGAACTGCGACTGACCGAACGCGGACGGCGCGCCCAGCGCACCCGCCAGCCGCGCCTTGTCCACCCCGGCGCCGTCCAGGATCGCGCGCCGGGCGCACCCGGGGTTCGCGGCGAGCGCCGCCAGGGCGCGCGCGTCCAGGGCCTTGGCCGGTACGTCGGGACCGCGCAGCTCAGCGAGCCGGTGTCGGAGCCTGTTCTCCCGCGTCGCTGCGGGAGGTGTCCGGTTCGGCCCCGGCGTCGAGCTGCGACTGGCGCTGCCGTGGAATTCGCTCACCCGCGGAAGTCTGGCATCCGGCACTGACAATCGGGGACCCGGTGCCGTCCGTGACCGGGGTGCGGCGCGGGAACAGCCGGGGCAGGCGGGCCCGGAGCAGGTCCAGGGCCCGCATCACGGGCGACGCCAGCAGGAGGCCGGCGCCCATCACGGCGACACCCGCGACCGCGTCGAGGAAGTAGTGGTTGGCGGTGCCCATGACCACCAGCGCGGTCCCCAGCGGGTAGCCGACGGCGAGGACCTTCGAGAGGCGGGTCCGGCCGTGGCGCCACAGCATCACCCCGCACCACAGCGCCCAGCCGACGTGCAGGCTCGGCATCGCGGCGTACTGGTTGGTCATCCCGCCCATGCCGCGCGGCGCGCTCGCCTCGCCGCCCCACCAGCCGTACGAGCTGTAGTGCGCCATGGTGTCCACGAAGCCGTGGCCGGCGGAGAGCAGCCGGGGCGGGCAGGTGGGCAGCAGCGTGAAGCCGATCAGGCCGATGAACGTGGACGCCATCAGCCAGGTGCGGGCCCGCCGGTAGTGCTCGGCGTGGGCCCGGAACAGCCAGATCAGGAGTGCGGGCGTGACCAGGTAGTGCAGCGAGGCGTACCAGAAGTCCGCCGGCACACCGAGCCAGGGCTCGCGCGTGAACACGCGGTTGAGGGGGTGCTCCGCGTTGAGGTGCAGGGCCTTCTCGAAGCGCAGGATCGCCAGGCCGTGGTCGACGGCGGAGGAGACGTCACCGCGGGCGAGGAGGCGGCCGGCCGAGTAGCAGCCGTAGACCAGGAGGATCAGTGGCAGCTCGGTCCACCAGCGCAGCCGGGTTCGCGGGGTCACCTCGGTGCCCGGTGTCTCGGTCTGCGGCATCCGATCGCCCTCCCCCTTCTGCAGTGCGGCGCGCCCTCGGAGGGCGACCGTGCCACCTTACGGTGTCCGTATCTCGCCGTTGAGGGCGCTCCGGCCCACAAAGACGTCGAGATCGCCCTCCGGGTTGCCCCGAGCGGGTGTGAGCGATGATGGAGAGGTCCTCCCTTGTCGTTCTCGCGGCGTCCCTGTGGCGTCCACCTCCCGGAAAGGCCTCCCATGGCACCGCGCATCCTGCTGGCCCGGCACGGGCAGACGGAATGGTCGCTGTCCGGCAAGCACACCGGCAGGACCGACGTGCCGCTGCTGGAGGAGGGCCGGCGGGGAGCCAAGCTGCTCGGCGAGCGACTGCACCGCCCTCCGCTGGACGGGCTGCCGGGCGTGGAGGTGCGCACCAGTCCGCTGGTACGCGCGCGTGAGACGTGCGAACTGGCCGGCTTCGGGGACCGGGCCACCGCGTGGGACACGCTCCTGGAGTGGGACTACGGCGCCTACGAGGGGATGACGCCGGCCGAGATCCAGGCCGTGCGGCCGGGGTGGCTGATCTGGCGGGACGGTGTGCCGCAGGGCGAGAGCCTCGCCGAGGTGACCGCACGTGCGGACGAGGTGGTCTCCTGGGCCCGCTCGTCCGACCGCGACGTCCTGGTCTTCGCCCACGGGCACATCCTCCGCTCCATAGGCGCGCGGTGGCTGGGCCTGCCGCTGGACTTCGCGGCACGGATACGGCTGAACCCGACCTCGCTGTCCGTCCTGGGCTGGGCCTACGGGGAGCCGGCGATCGAGAGCTGGAACGACTTGGGGCACTTGGCGGGGTAATCGGAATGCGGGGGCTGGGCAGCGTCCCGGAACGGCGCGGGGAACTGCGCGGGCAACCCCCACGCACCTGGCCCGGCGACCACCGGCAGGCCCTCCCCGGACCGCTTACGCCCTCCCCGTCCTCGGCACGGAAGCGTGCCGGTCCAGGAACTCCGACACCCCCGACGCCCGCCGGTGAGGCAACAGCACCCGAGCCGTCCCCGCCAGCATCGCCTGGATGCGGGAGGACTGGACCTGGTCCAGCAGGGCCAGCACCCGCAGCCCGGCCGCGGCCGCCTCGTCGGGACGGCCCTCGCGGGCCAGGTCGTCGGCCAGCTCGGCCATGTACAGGGCGATGTTCCGCGTGAAGTGCGGATCCTGCAGATGCGCCGCCCGGCGCGCGTGCCGGGACGCGCGCCGCCAGTCACCCAGCGTGGACCAGCACTGCGCTTCGAGCCCCTCCAGTTCGGCCTCGCCGTAGAAGCTCATCCACTCGGGGTCGGCGTCCGAGCGGCCCCGGGCGAAGAGCGTCTGGGCCCGGACGAGTGCCTGTTCACAGCCCGTGCGGTCGGCGAGCCCCGCCCAGCCGCCGGCTTCGCGCAGCGCGAGCAGGGACATCAGACGCGCCGAGCCCAGCGGAGCGGCGGCGCGCTGGGCGGCCTGCGCGGCACGGACCGCCTCCCGGGGGCGGCCGGCGTCCCGCGCCAGGAACGCGGTGTTGCAGAAGGCGTGTGCCTCCAGTGCCGGGTCCCCGGTCATCCGGGCCGTGGCCAGCGCCTCCGCGTAGTGCGAGCGGGCGTCGTCGAAGCGGCCGGAGTCGTGCGCCAGCCAGCCCACGGAGATGGCGAGTTCACCGGCGCCCGAGTGGAGCCGGTCGGCGGTGGTCTGCCGGGTCGCGCCGGCGTCCAGCAGCGCGTAGGCCGCGCGCAACGGAGCCGCCGCGCGCCGGTACAGGCCGTCCGCGCCGTGCCGGTCGTCGAGCAGCCGGATCCGGCGGACCGCCTCCTCCAGGGCGGCCGCCTCGGGAGTTCCGGGCCGGCGCGCGGTCCGGACCGCGGCCGCGGCGTCCGTGGTGAGCCCCAGCGGGCCCAGCGTGGCGGCGGCCACCGTGGCGCCCCCGCCGGTCATGAATGCGCGACGCAGCACGTCGCTCTCCTCGTGGTTCAGATGGTCTTTCGCGTACGGCTCGTGCGGGCCGTACGGGTCCTGCGTGTCATACGGTTCGAACGCCGCCGGAGTCTCACCGGCCCCCTGGCCCGCACCGGTGATCAGCGCTTCGGACGTGTCCGCCGTCGGCCGCGCCGCGCGCCCGCGGACGGACGAGCGGGGCGCGAAGCCGAGGTCGGTGAGCGTGCGACCGGGGAACATATGCAGGAACACCCGTTCGTACGCGTAGTTCGGGCAGCGGATCTCGCCCGCCTCGACCCTGCCGACGTAACGCGCGTCACAACTGACCCGCTCACCGATCTCGCGCGCGGCACGGCGTACCAGTGCCGCGAACTCGGCCGGTGAACGACTGCCGCGCAGGTGCCGGAAGGCGAGGTTCGGCCGGGGTGGCCGTTCGGGCTGTGACGCGGTCTCGGTTGACGACGCCATGGCCGGGTCCTCTCGTGCGAACCGTCGAACCATGCCGGATCCGGGACGGATTCGGGACGAGTTGTCCGAGTGACGCCCTGGTTCCGGCGGGCATGAACGTACCTGCTGTGAAGGCCCCGCCACGCTGTGTTTGGCTACAAACCGGATATCTCATCCACGATCTGCCATGAACTGCCATCCTTTGCGGCGCACTTGTGCCGTAGCCGTTGACGCGTTCACGCGTTGGACCCCGTGGACCGCAACAGGGCTGTGTGGTGGAGGCCGGCATGGAGACCAGCCAGAGCAACGAACCTTGTACCTCGCCGTCGTCGGCCGTGCAGACCGAGGCGGCGGCGTCGGCCTGCGACCTGGTGACGGTACCGGCCCGGCAGGGCCTCGAGGCGGTCGACATCCTGCGGCGCGGCGCCGGCGACGCGATGGGGCCCGTGCTGCACGACGGCAGCTGCGCCACCCTCGGCTTCCTGGTTCCGGCCGGCACGGCGGCCTGCTGGGACGTGCCGGGCAGCACCTGCACGGAGACGGACGGGCGCGGACTCAGGCTCGACCCCGAGCCACCGGTCGAGGGCTCCGACTGGCTGCTGCCGCCGGGTGAGGCCGACCTCGCCACCGACCCGGTGGTGCTGCGCCGGGCCCTCGGGGAGGCGGCCCGGATGATCGAGGCGGCCGACAGCCGCCGGTGAGGCGGCCGCCCGGACGGGCTGCGAAAATGGTCCGATGGGCAGGTCCAGGAGCACACGGCGGACACGGGACACGCGGCGCGGGCCGGCCGCCGTCGAAGCCGTCGTGGAGGCGGTCGACGGCGGGCTCGCACAGCTCGTACCCGACCCGGACCGCAGCCGGGCCTGGACCCTGCTGATCGACGGCGCGCCCCAGTCGCACGTCGACCTGGACGACCCCGCGTATCTCTCCTTCGAGTACCAGCGCCGGCTCGGCCATGTCATCGACCTTCTCGCCCCGCCCGGCAAGCCCGTGCACGCCGTGCACCTCGGCGGCGGCGCGTTCACCCTCGCCCGGTACGCCGCCGCGACCCGCCCCCGGTCCACCCAGCAGGTCGTCGAGCGCGACGCGGCCCTGGTCCAACTGGTCCGCCGCGCGTTGCCGTTGGACCCGAACGCGCGGGTCCGGGTGCGCTCGGCGGACGCCCGCGCGGGGCTGGCGAAGGTCCCGGACGGGTGGGCGGACCTGGTCATCGCGGACGTCTTCAGCGGCGCCCGCACCCCCGCCCACCTCACCTCCACCGAGTTCCTGGACGAGGTCCGCCGGACCCTGAAGCCGTCCGGGGTCTACGCCGCCAACCTGGCCGACGGCCCGCCGCTCGCCCATCTGCGCGGCCAGATCGCCACCGCCGCCGCCCGGTTCGCCGAACTCGCCCTGATCGCCGACCCGGCCGTCCTGCGCGGCAAACGCTTCGGCAACGCCGTCCTGGTCGCCTCCGACGCCCCGCTCCCGCTCGCCGACCTCACCCGCCGGGCCGCCTCCGACCCGCACCCGGGCCGGGTCGAACACGGCAGGCCGCTGAGGGACTTCACCGGCGGCGCACTCCCGGTGACGGACGCCACGGCGGCGGCCTCCCCGGCCCCACCACCCTCGGTGTTCCGCTGACGCGCCGCACCGGGCGGTCAGGGGACTCCACTGCCCCCGTCCAGTCGTCCTTCTCCGCCCGGGGCTGCGACCAGGACCCTCAGTAGGTCCCCACCTCCACCCGCGGCGGCCCGTCGTGCCAGGTGCAGAACACCGACACCCGGTCGGTGCCCCTGCTGAACTCCACGCGGATCCACGTCTGTGTCTTCCACACCTGCATCGACCAGCCGGTCCCCGGCGTCGCCGACACGAGGGTGGCGCTGGACGCGCCCAACTCGAACACCGCCCGGCCGCCGTCGGTGTCGTAGGACTTGACCCGGCCGGACGCGGACGCCGACGCGGTGGAGTGGCTCGGCGTGCGGGGGGACGCCGAGGGCGTGGCCGGAGGTCGCTTCGACGGGGACGGCCGGCGCGTCGGCGGGGGCAGCGCCTTCGTGCCCCGCGCGGTGGCATCGGTGTTTGTGACGGGCAGGGCGCGCGGCGGGTCGTACGCCGTGCCCGCCATCACCGTGTGCACGCCCCACCACGACAGCGTGACCGCCGCTCCCGTCGCGAGCAGCCACGCCAGTACGTGTACGAGTCCTCTGCGCATCGCGGGCCATACTGCCTCACGGTCACCGCGGTGCGCACATGCTCCGAGTTGTCCACAGGCGCCCGCCCGGTGTGGTCCCCATGGCGTACGGTGCGGCGCATGGCAAGTGTGCTCGTGGTCGAGGACGACCAGTTCGTACGCTCGGCGCTCATCCGGCATCTGACCGACGCCGCACACACCGTGCGCAGCGTCGGTACGGCACTGGAGGCGCTGCGCGAGGTCGCCCATTTCCGCTTCGACGTGGTCATCCTCGACCTCGGACTGCCGGACCTGGACGGCTCCGAGGCGCTGAAGATGCTTCGCGGCATCACCGACGTGCCCGTCATCATCGCCACCGCACGGGACGACGAGACGGAGATCGTCCGGCTGCTCAACGCCGGTGCGGACGACTACCTGACCAAGCCGTTCTCCGTCGAGCACCTCTCCGCCCGGATGGCGGCCGTGCTGCGCCGGGCCCGCTCCGGCGGCGGGGAGGCCCCGCCCTCGTCCGTGCTGCGCGTCGGCGGCCTGACCGTCGACCCGCTGCGCCGCCAGGCCGAACTGGACGGGATCCGCCTCGACCTGACCCGCCGCGAGTTCGACCTGCTCGCCTTCCTCGCCGGGCGGCCGGGGGTCGTCGTCCCGCGCAAGGAACTCCTCGCCGAGGTCTGGCAGCAGTCCTACGGCGACGACCAGACCATCGACGTGCATCTGTCCTGGTTGCGCCGGAAGCTGGGGGAGACGGCCGCCCGGCCCCGCTACCTGCACACGCTCCGGGGTGTCGGCGTGAAGCTCGAACCCCCCGTGGAGCCGTCCGCGGACGGGGAGCCGGTGCGATGAGATGGGCCCTGGTCAAGGTCTGCCTGGCGGTCACCACGATGGTCGTCGTCGCCTTCGCGGTCCCGCTCGGCCTGGTCGTCAGGGAGATGGCCCGCGACCGGGCCTTCTCCAACGCCGAACGGGAGGCCGCCGCGGTGGCGCCCGCGCTGTCCATCACCACCGACCGGGACAAACTGGAGCGCGTCGTGGCCTCCGCCGGCGCCGACTCGGGAATGGCCGTGCACCTGCCCGCAGCCGACGGCCGCTCCGCGCTCGACCTCGGCAAGCAGCGCGCCGCCGGCCGGGACATCCAGGCGGTGCGGAAACTGGGCCGGGCCTCCACGACCTCCGTCTCCGGCGGCTCCACGCTGCTCCAGCCGGTCGCGCTCGGCTCCGGAGCCATAGCCGTCGTCGAGGTCTACGTCCCCGAGTCCGCGGTGACCAACGGCGTCGGCACGGCCTGGGCGGTCCTCGCGGCCGTCGGCCTCGCGCTGATCGTCGGCTCGGTCGCGGTCGCCGACCGTCTCGGAGTGCGCATGGTGCGGCCCGCCCAGCGGCTGGTCGAGGGCGCGCACGAACTGGGCGAGGGCCGGCTGGGCGCCCGGGTGCCGGAGGACGGCCCGACCGAACTCCGGCTGGCCGCCGTGGCGTTCAACTCCATGGCCGACCAGGTCGTCCAACTCCTCGCCAACGAGCGGGAGCTGGCGGCGGACCTCTCCCACCGGCTGCGCACCCCGCTCACCGTCCTGCGGCTCAACGCGGCCTCCCTGGGTGCGGGGCCGGCCGCCGACCAGACCCGGGCCGCCGTCGCCCAGCTGGAGCGCGAGGTCGACACCATCATCCGTACGGCCCGGGAGGCCAAGCCGCAGACGGTCGCGGCCGGGCCCGGCGCGGGATGCGACGCGGCCGAAGTGGTGCGCGAGCGGATGGAGTTCTGGTCGGCGCTCGCCGAGGACGAGGGCCGCAAGTGGCGGGTGGCCGGCGTCGAGCGGCCGGTGCGCATCCCCGTGGCCCGCGCCGACCTGGCCGCGGCCCTGGACGCCCTGCTCGGCAACGTCTTCCGGCACACCGCCGAGGGCACCGCCTTCGCGGTCGACGTGCACAACGGCGAGGACGCGGTGATCGTGCTGATCTCCGACGCGGGCCCCGGCATACCCGACCCGGACGCCGCGATGGCCCGTGGCCGCGGTTCCGGGAGCACCGGCTCGACCGGACTCGGCCTCGACATCGTGCGCCGGCTCGCCGAGGCCACCGGCGGGGACGTCCGGATCGGTTCCTCGGTGCTGGGCGGCACCGAGGTGCGGATCTGGTTCCAGCTGGACGGCCGGGGGCCGGTGGCGCGGGGCCGGACGAGAAGACGCCGATCAGGCAAACCGGTCCCGACTGGTCTCGACCATTAATCGTCCCCGATCCCTTCCTTAAGCGAACCCTAAGGTCTGCAACGGCCGTCCCGATCAGGCCGTTTGTCCGATTCCGGATCGCTAGCGTGCTGCCGCACCTCACCCCGTGAACAGCGAAGGCAGGCACGCGCATGAGCACGCACCGGCGCAGGATCAGTGGCAGGAACAAGGCGATAGGCGGTCTCGTGGCAGCGGCCGTCGCCGGCGGCGGCGCGGTCCTGCTCACCGGCACCGCCAACGCGGCCGGTGTGAACGCCGCGTACACCAGGACCAGCGACTGGTCGACCGGCTACACCGCCCAGTACGTCGTCACCAACAACAGCGGCCAGCGGGAGAAGACCTGGACGCTGGAGTTCGACCTCCCGGCGGGCGCCACACTCAGCTCCCTGTGGAACGGCGAGTCGAGCGTCAGCGGTTCGCACGTCACCGTGAAGCCGGCGAGGTGGGACACCGAGGGCCTCGCCCCCGGCAAGTCGGTGACCGTCGGCTTCGTGGTCGAGGGCAGCGGCGCCCCGACGGGCTGTCGTATCGACGACACCCGGTGTTCCGCGGACGCGGGACCCACCCCCGAGCCGAGCGGCCGCCCCACCGGGACCCACTCGCCGGCTCCGACCGCCACCCCCACCAGGAGTGCCACCCCGACGCCGACCAGGACGGCCACTCCCACGCCGACCGCCCCCCACACCACCGGCAGCGGAACCACAGCCTCGGCCGGTTTCGCCCCGTACGTCGACACCTCCCTCTACCCGGCCTTCGACCTGGTCGGGACGGCCGACGCGACCGGCGTGAAGACCTACAACCTCGCGTTCATCACCGACGGCGGCGGCTGCACCCCCAAGTGGGGCGGTGTGACCGACCTGACCAGCGACGCGGTCGCCGCGCAGATCGGCTCCCTGCGCGCCAAGGGCGGTGACGTCCGGGTCTCGTTCGGCGGCGCGTCCGGCTCCGAGCTGGCCACCACCTGCTCCTCGGCGGACGCGCTGGCGGCGGCGTACGGCAAGGCGGTCGACGCGTTCAAGCTGACCAAGGTCGACTTCGACGTCGAGGGTGGCGCGCTGCCGAACACGGCGGCGAACACCCTCCGGGCGAAGGCGATAGCGAAGCTCCAGGCGCAGCACCCGGACCTGGACGTCTCCTTCACCCTCCCGGTGATGCCCGAGGGCCTCACCCAGGACGGCGTGAACCTGCTGTCCGACGCCAAGTCCAACGGCGTGAG
Organism: Streptomyces sp. NPDC001135; assembly: GCF_053598395.1. Taxonomy (NCBI): domain Bacteria; kingdom Bacillati; phylum Actinomycetota; class Actinomycetes; order Kitasatosporales; family Streptomycetaceae; genus Streptomyces; species Streptomyces sp. NPDC001135. The sequence goes on from NZ_JBSFKD010000002.1 coordinate 89,898, forward strand.
GACCGGCACCGTCAACATCATGGCGATGGACTACGGCCCCTCGTACAGCGGCGACATGGGCGACTACGCCCAGCAGGCCGCCACGGCCACCCAGGCGCAGGTCAAGAGCGTCCTGGGCCTGTCCGACGCCGCCGCCTGGAAGACCGTCGCGGTCACCCCGATGATCGGCGTCAACGACGTCTCCTCCGAGGTCTTCAAGGTGGACGACGCCACCCAGCTGGTGAACTTCGCCAAGTCCAAGGGCCTGGGCGGCCTGTCGATGTGGTCCGCGGCCCGCGACAAGCAGTGCGCCGGCGGCGCCAAGAACTCCGCCGACCCCACCTGCAGCTCGATCCTCCAGGACAAGTTCGCCTTCTCGAAGGCGTTCGGCGCCTTCAACTAGCGGAGGCCATCCGCCGACGGGTCGGCAAGCGTGAGTTCTCGGCCTTGTCTCCGAGCAGTCCAGGGAGCGGGCCCGGCAGGTCTTCGACGAGGTGTTCGCCGAGGAGGGCCAGTGGCCCGCCGCAGGCTGAGCCACGAGGGCACCCTCGTGCTCGACTGCTCATCGGGTCCGCGCACAGTCGCGTGAACAAGGCGCGGCTCGCCTGGGCGTTGTCCGGTATGCGGATCGTGCCGGTCGGCGACGAGGAGGCGAAGGCGGCCTCGGCCCTGCTGATCGGCGCCGGTCTGCACGGCCACGAGTACGCCGTCGTCGCCGAGATGGCGCTGCGGCAACGCCGACCAGCGGTGATGCTCACCTCGGACGTGGACGACATGACCAAGCTGTGCGGCGGCGGGGTACGGCTGGTCGCTGTGTAGCCGGGCTTGTGCCGACCGCTGGGCACCGGGTGACCGGTAGCATCTGAGCATCCGTGCACAGGGGAGGCGCAGTGATCGAACTGTCCGACATGCTCCGTGAGTTGAGGGGGCAGCTCACGTCGGCCGTGGCAGACGGGGACGGGCAGCTGGTGCGGTTCGAGCTGGGGCCCGTGGAGGTTGAGGCGACGGTCGCGGTCACGCGTGAGGCGGGCGCGGACACCAAGGTGAAGCTGTGGGTCGTCGACGCGGGCGCGAACGGCAAGTACGCACAGGCGCAGACACAGCGGATCAAGGTCACCCTGACCCCGAAGGCCTTCCCGGCGGACGGCGGTCCGGTTCGGCCTGTACTGATCGCAGGCGGCGAGGTTGAGGGCGAGCGCTGACCAGGGCCTTCGGCCGGAGCTTGTCGCTGAGATCATCGTCGGTCTGCCGGATGGCGGGGGCCGGCGGGGGACCGGGTATCTCGTCTCACCGGACCTGATCCTGACCGCCGCGCACGTGGTCGACGGCGGCGTGGAGATCCGGGCGCGGTTCCAGGCCGACCGTCCCGAGCAGTGGAGCGCCGAGGCGGCGGTGACCTGGCGGCATCAGGGCATCGACATCGCGATTCTCGCCGTAGAAGCCGTAGAAGCCGTAGAAGCCGTAGAAGCCGTAGAAGCCGTTGCCCCCGGCGTAGGCGTCCCGCCGGTCTCCTTCGGCCGGATCGGTGAGCTGGACGCGGTGCTGACGTGTACCACCCTCGGCTTTCCCCGCTTCAAGCTCCGCGCAGGCGATGACGGTTCGCGCTTCCGGGACGCCGAGCACGTGCAGGCCACCTGCGCGGTCCTCTCCAACCGGCGCGAGGGAACGCTCGACCTGGCGATCGCGTCGCCGCCTCCGGACGACCCGGACCCCGAGCGCAGTCCGTGGGAGGGCATGTCCGGCGCACCCGTCCTCAGCAACGGCCGACTGGTCGGGGTAGTGGCCCGTCATCACCGCAGCGACGGTCCGGGACGCCTGGCCGCAAGCAGGGTGGACCGCTGGGCCGACGACTTGGACCCAGCGGAACAGACCGGACTGGAGCAGCTGCTCGGCCACGAACTGCGCTCCTCCGCGCTGCCCGCTGCCGCGCCGGTCGACGGGGCCGAGCTGGTCCAGGAGATCTACCGCGCCCAGCTCGCCGACGTCGCACCACACCAGTTGGAGGACAGACGGACCGAGCTGGAGGACCTGGTCTCCTTCTGCGCCGGTGCCCAGCCCTATCTGTGGCTCCAGGGTCCGCCATGGGCGGGCAAGACCGCGCTCGCGGCCTGGTTCGCCCTTCACCCGCCGCGCGGCGTCGTACCGGTCTGGTTCTTCATCACCGCCCGCTACGCGAGCCAGTCGGACAGCTCGGCGTACACGGACGCGGTGATCGACCAGCTCGCCACCATCGCCGGCCGGGAACCGGTCCGCAATGCCTCCGCCGTGGCACGTGACGGAGAGCGCCGACTGCTCCTGACCAAGGCTGCCGAACGGGTCGCCGAGCGCGGTGGCACCCTGCTCCTCGTCGTGGACGGCCTCGATGAGGACCAGTCCCTGGCACCTGGCGGCGGCGTGGCGAGCATCGCCTCGCTCCTGCCGGAGCGGCCACCGCCGAACGTCCGTGTCCTGGTGACCAGCCGGACCAGCCCGGGTATCCCGGCCGACGTCGGGGGCGCACATCCGCTGCGGCACTGCCAGGTGGAGAAACTGTCCGCGGCCCCCGCAGCCCGGCACACCGAGTACGAGGCGAAGTACGACCTTCAGCAGGCCCTCTCCGGCGACCGGCTCCAGCGCGATCTCGTCGGCCTGCTCACCGCCGCACGCGGCACTCTGACCATCGACGACCTGCGCGAACTCACCGATGAGCCGGTCTACGAGCTGCAGCGGCGGCTGGGCAGCGCGTTCGGGCGCATTCTGCGGCTGAGGGGAGGCGCGTACACCGGAGGTTTCGTCGGCAGCGCCGGTCTCGACAGCTCCGGTCTCGATGGCTACGGCTACGGCGGACCCAGTGACGACGTGACGCTGTATGTGTCCAGCCGCGGCTATCTCTTCGCTCACGAGACCCTGCTGACAGCGGCGCAGGACGCGTTCGGTCCGGATGTGGCCACGTACCTGGAGCGCCTGCACGCCTGGGCCGGGAGCTACCAGCGGCGAGGCTGGCCGGAGAGCACCCCGCTCTACCTGCTCCAGTCCTACGGCCGCCTGGTCTCCTTTCTCCGGGACACCACGCGTGCCCTCGCGCTCGCCACCGATGCCCGGCGCAGCGACCGGCTGCGCGCGGCGACCGGCAGTGACGCGGCGTGCCTCGCGGAGATCGCGGCGGTCCGGGAGAACATCCGCAGTGTCACCCCGGACGACCTGGGGGCGCTGGCGGCGCTCGCGGTCGCGGAGGATCTGGTGGCACGCCGTAACCAGTCCCTGCATCCGGCTGCCCCCGAGGTGTACGCGCGCCTCGGCCGTGTCCGGCAGGCGATCGGTCTCGCGCGGAGCGTCTTCTGGCCGATGAGCCGGGGGCTGGCCCTGTCCCGCGTGGCTCGCGTTCTCGCCGAGGCCGGTGATCGCCGCGCCGTGGGACTGGCGGAGGAGGCCGTAGGGCTGATCGCGACGGCGTGCGAGGAGGGCGCCGGGGTCTACGACGACTTCTACCCGCTGGTGGCCCTGGGCCGGATGGCCACGGTTCTGGCCCTGGTGGGGAGAGAGACGGAGAGCTTGCGCAGACTCCGGGAACTGCCCCTGTCGGGTCACGGCACAGGGGCCGGCGTGGTGGTCCGTGCGTACGTCGAGACCGCCGCAGCGCTCAAGGACACCTCGTCCGCCGCCCGTCTGCTGCGTGAGGCCGAGGTCTGTGCCGGGAGCATCGGATTCCTGCCGTACCGGATCCGCGCTGTGGCGGCCGTCGCCGAGGGATGGCAGCTCATCGATGAGCCGGGCCACGCGACAAGGCTCTACGACTGTGTGGAGAAGCTCGCTCGGAATCACGCCGATCACGGCGACGTGCTCGGTGCCGCCGCCGAGGTTCTGCGTCAAGTCCGTCCCCGTGTGGTGGAACGCGCTGCCCGACTCGCCCTGGACCGTGTGGACACGGCGCTGCGTGAGCCCGAGGGTGGGATCGACTGGTGCGAGGGGTCCGGTGTGGTGCGGGCGCTTGTCGCGACGGGACGGGTGGATGAAGCCCAGTCGTTCCTCGAAGCCCTGCGGGAGACGGTGCTTCCGACCGAACCGGACCCCTGGGCAGACGCCTGGCTCACGATCTCGGAAGGACGCGCCCGGGAAGGCCGGGCCGAGGACGCCTGGGCAGCCTTGGCCGCCTTCCAGGAGGGCGCCGAGGAGTTCTTCGGCGAGGACGATCACCCTGCCGCCGGTGTCGCTGGTCTGCTCGCTGAGGCCGGAGCCGCCGACCGGCTGGAGTCACTGCTGTCGGCCTCGACGGAGATGTCGCCGTGGACCGTCGCCGAAGCGTTCGCCGCCCTCGCCCTCCACTTCACCGACACGGATCCGGAACGGTCTCTGCGCCTGCTCGACGCGGCTGAGCACGCGCGGCAGACAGGGCGCCGGGTCGCCTACAGTGCCCTGCCCGGTCGACTCGCCGTCCTGGCGGGGGCGCTCGCTCGCGCGGGCCGTCCCGACGAGGCAGAGCGCATCGTGGGGGAGATCGGCACACCGGATGTACGTGCCTGGGGGTACGCGGCCGTGTCGGTGGCCCTCGCGGACCAGGACACCCACCGTGCGCGGCGCTGCGCCCACCACGCGGCCGGGGTGACGGGCGTGTCGGACCGCTCGCTGGTGAGCGTCCACACATCGACGGCGATCATTCAGGCACTGGCGTGGTCGGGGGCGACGGAGCCCGCCGTTGCGGCGATCGGACAACTCTCCGGGAGGCTGGCGGACTTCCCCATGGGGGCGCGCTTCCTCAGCCGTGCCTCCGCGGTGGCCGCCGAGGGACTGTGGGCCCATGACCCGGAGGCGGCGGAGCGGCTCGTCGACCGGTTCCTCGCCGGCACGCCTCGTCCTTCCGTGCCGGGAGCGGCGGACTTCCTCGCCTCGGCACAGCCCTACGACCCCGCGCGCAGTCGGCTCCTCATGGGGCTCCTGCTCCGCGCGGCGGACGCGGCCCAGCGCCCGTCGTACGAGGAAAAGGCGCTGGACTGTCTGCTCACCGCGACCACGGATTTCGCCTTCGCCCAGTGGAGCTTCGAACAAGTGATGCTCGATTGGGAAAGAGAGAAGCTCCATCACGACAAGGTGACCGGACTCGCCGTCGTGTGCGCCGCGCTCCGCGACCCCGGGGCGGCCCTCGCCCTGGCGCTGGGCAGGGCGACCGAGGAGGAACGCTCGGAGACGCTCGCAGGCCTCGCCGCCTACACGGCCGACGTACCGGGCGACCCTATGGTCACCTGGCCGACGAGGCAGCCTCGGAGCCTCTGCCATACGCTGCGGCGCCTCGCCTCGCTCCTCCTCCCCCCACCAGGGGGCCCGGACCTCCCCCGTGCCCGGGCACTGCTCGCGGACGCGCTCACGCGGGACGGCTGGCACCACGCCGTACCGGTCCTCGCCTCCATCGACCCCGACGCGGTCCTCCGCATACGGGACGTGGTCTTCGCCCATACGGGGCTCAGCGAGTGAACAGACGGCACGGGGTGCGGCCCGCCCCCACGGCGGGCCGCACCCCCCCCGTCTTCAGGCGGCGGAGTCCGCCGCCGGCAGCACCCCCGTCCGCGCCACCTCGCCGTACCACCGCGCGCTCGACTTCGGCGTCCGCTCCAGGGTGGCGTAGTCCACGTACACCGCGCCGAACCTCTTGCCGTAGCCGTACGCCCACTCGAAGTTGTCCAGCAGGGACCACAGGTAGTAGCCGCGGACGTCGGCGCCGTCGGTGAGGGCCCGGCGGACCGCCGCGAGGTGGTCGTGCAGGTAGGCGATGCGCTCGGGATCGTGCACGCGGCCGTCTGCGTCGGGCTTGTCGTCGTAGGCGGCGCCGTTCTCCGTCACGTACAGGGGCAGACCGGGCGCCTCCCTCGTGTAGCGCAGGAGCAGGTCGTACAGGCCCGTCGGGTCGATCGTCCAGCCCATCTCGGTGCGCTCGCCCGGGGTCTGGTGGAAGAGGACGTCGTCGGCGCCCGGCCAGGGGGAGTGGTCGCTGGCGCCGTGGCCGTCCGCCCGGGGGCCCCTGACTCCGCCGGGCGCGGCCGAGACCAGGGCCGGCGTGTAGTAGTTCAGGCCCAGCGCGTCCAGCGGGACGTTGATCGTGCGGGTGTCGCCGTCGAGGACGAACGACCAGTCCGTGACCGGGGCGGTCGCCTCCAGCAGCGACGAGGGGTACGCGCCGTGCAGCATCGGGCCGTGGAAGACACCGTTGGCCAGGTCGTCGATCCTGCGGGCCGCCGCGACGTCGGCGGGGTCCTGGGAAAGCGGCCGTACCACGGACGAGTTGAGGCTGATCGCGATCTCGTTCCGGGCCGGCATCACCGAGCGCAGGGCCGAAGCCGCCAGGCCGTGCGCGAGGTTCAGGTGGTGGGCTGCGCGCAGGGAGGCCGCCGCGTCGGTGCGGCCCGGGGCGTGCACACCGGAGCCGTAGCCCAGGAACGCGCTGCACCAGGGCTCGTTGAGGGTGATCCACTGCTCCACCCGGTCACCCAGCGCCTCGCCGACCAGCCGGGCGTACTCGGCGAACCGGAACGCGGTGTCCCGCTGCGGCCACCCGCCCGCGTCCTCCAGCTCCTGCGGCAGGTCCCAGTGGTAGAGGGTGAGCGCCGGCTTGATGCCATGGGCGAGGAGCTCGTCCACCAGGCGGCGGTAGAAGTCCAGGCCGCGCTGGACCGCGGGACCCCGGCCCGTCGGCTGCACCCGGGACCAGGAGACCGAGAAGCGGTACGCGGTCAGGCCCAGCTGAGCCATCAGCGCCACGTCGTCGCGGTAGCGGTGGTAGTGGTCGACAGCGATGTCACCGTTCTCACCGCCGGCCGTCCTGCCCGGCGTATGACTGAAGGTGTCCCAGATCGAAGGGGTGCGGCCGTCCTCCCGCACCGCCCCCTCGATCTGGTACGCCGAGGTCGCGGCACCCCAGAGGAAGGCGGAGGGAAAGGTCACGGAGGTAACGGGTTCAGGCATGGAAGCGCTCCCATGGGGGGTCGTAGCAGACCTGGTGTCGTAGCGGACCTGGCGTGGCGGGACAGGGAGGGGAGAGGCGGAGAGGGGCCGGGGCGGCGGCGGCCCGGCCCCTGGGGGAAGACCGTCAGCCCTTGATCGCGCCCTGCATGATCCCGCCCACGATCTGCTTGCCGAACAGGACGAACGCGATCAGCAGCGGCAGCGTGCCGAGCAGCGCACCCGCCATGATCACCGCCTGGTCCGGGACATAGCCGGTGCCGAGCGAGTTCAGGGCCACCTGCACGGTCGGGTTCTGCTGGGTCAGAGCGATGATCGGCCACAGGAAGTCGTTCCAGGCGAACACGAACGTCAGCAGGCCGAGTACGGCCATGGCCGGACGGGCCGCGGGGAAGACCACGTGCCAGACGATCCGCACGCTGCTCGCACCGTCCACCCGGGCCGCCTCGATCAGCTCCGTCGGCAGCGCCTGCACCAGGTACTGCCGCATGAAGAACGTACCGAACGCCGTCACCAGGCTCGGCAGGATCACCGTCTGCAGCTGGTTCGACCAGCCGAGATCCGACATCCACAAGTACAGCGGTACGACGGCCAGCTGCGGCGGGATCATCATCGTGCCGACGGTCAGCAGGAGCAGCAGGCCGGAGAAGCGGAACCGCAGCTTGGCGAAGGCGAAACCGGCCAGGGTCGAGAACAGCACCGTGCTCACGGTGATCGTGCCCGCCACGATCACCGAGTTGAACATCGCGGTACCGAGCCCCGCCTGGTCCCAGGCCGTGTGGAGGTTCTTGAACAGGTTGCCGCCGAACCACAGCGGCGGCGGGGTCTCGGCCAGCCGGTGGGCGTTGCGGGACGCGGCGATCGCCGTCCACACCAGCGGGGCGAGGGAGACCAGCGCGAAGACGGTGAGCACGACGTACGTCACCGGGCCCGCGTGCAGCTGCTTGCCCGCGCCCGTCCGGCCCCGGCGCCGGACCGTCTTCTGGGGCCCCGTCAGTTCAGTGGTCGTCATGGGACTTCCTCAGCCGTCGGGTGAGCAGCAGATGGACCGCGGCGACGACCAGCAGGATCAGGAACATCGACCAGGCGATCGCGGACGCCTTGCCGAGGTTGCCGATGATCCAGCCCTGGTCGTACATGTACAGGCCGAGCGTCTGGTACTGGTGCTCGGAGCCGCCCTTGGACCCGCTGACCCCGCCGAACAGCAGCGGCTCGCCGAAGAGCTGGGTCGCGCCGATGGTGGAGACGACGACCGTGAACAGGATCGTGGGCCTGAGCTGCGGGATCGTCACATGCCGGAACTGCTGCCAGCGGTTGGCGCCGTCGATCGCGGCCGACTCGTACAGGTCGGTGGGGATCGCCTGCATGGCCGCCAGATAGATCAGCGCGTTGTACCCGGTCCACCGCCAGATCACGATCGACGACACCGCGAACTGCGAACCCCAGTCGGACTCACGCCAGTTGACCGGGCCCACCCCGAGGAAGTGCAGGATCCAGTTGACCATGCCGCCGTCCCACGAGTACAGCAGCGTGAACACCAGGGTCGCCGCGGCCACCGAGGTGGCGTACGGGGTCAGCATCACCACGCGCCAGACGATCGAGCCGCGCAGCCGGTAGTTCAGCAGGTGGGCCAGGCCGATCGCGGCCAGCAGCTGCGGCACGGTCGAGATGACACCGATGGTCAGGGTGTTCCTCAGGGCGTTCCAGAAGAAATCCGAGGACCACAGGTTCCTGTAGTTGTCCAGGCCCGCCCAGGTCTGGTGGTCCAGCGCGGACAGCTGCACGTGGTGCAGCGAGTACCAGGCCGTGTAGAGCAGCGGGACCAGGGTGAACGCCGCGAACAGGACGAAGAACGGGGACACGAACGCGTACGGCGAGGCCTTCAGGTCCCAGCGGTACAGCCGGCTGCGCCAGGATTCGTTGCGCGCCGGCGCACGGCGACCGCGAGCGCCCCGGGCCGCGCCCGGCGGGGTGCCGGGCGCGGCCTCGGCGCTCGACGCGGAGTGCGCGAGAGCCTGCTCGGGGCTGGTCACTGGCCGAGCACGTCCTTGATCTCCTTGGACGCGGCGTCCCAGCCCTGCGCGGGCGACTTGCCCTTCTGCTCGACCTGGAGGATGCCGATGTCGCTGATCGCGGTGTCGATCGGCTTGTCCTTGGGGCCGAGGGGCTGCGCCGGGATGGTCTTCGCCGAGTCGGAGAAGATCTGGGTGATCGGCGCGCCCGAGAAGTAGGCCGTGGTGTCGGGCTGCGGCTTCAGGCTCGGGTACACCGACGGGATCGACGGGAAGCTGGCCTGCTTGGCGAAGACCTTCGCCTGCTGCTCGGGCGCGGTCAGCCACTTCGCCAGCGCGACGGCCTCCTTCTGGTGCCTGGTCGCGGTCGGCACGCCGAGGAAGGAACCGCCCCAGTTGGACGCCGCCGGCGCCGCCGCCACGTCCCACTTGCCCTTGCCGGAGTCACCGGACTTCTGCTCGATGTAGCCGATCATCCAGGCCGGGCAGGCGACGGAGGCGAAGCTGCCGTTGGCGAACCCCTGGTCCCAGGTCGGGTCGAACTGCTTGAGCTTCGCCGACATGTCGCTGGTGGCAACGGTCATGGCGGCGTCCCAGGCCTTCTTCACCCCCTCGGACCTGTCCCAGACGACGTTGCCGTCCTTGTCGTAGTACCGCTCGCTCGCGCCGCCCACCGCCGCCATGTAGACGGAGGCGGCGGAGTCCACGAACTTGGTGTTCTTGGGGGCCTTCTTCATGTACTGCTTGCCGACGTCGACGTACTTGCTCCAGTCGCCCTTCCACATCTGGGCGAGTTTGGTCCGGTCGGTCGGCAGCCCGGCCTGCTGGAACAGGTCCTTGCGGTAGCAGATGGCCATCGGACCGGTGTCGGTCCCGAGCCCGATGAGCTTGCCGTCCTTGGTGGTGGCCTGGGTGTTCTTCCAGTCCAGCCACTGCGACTTGTCGACCTCCTTGCCGAGGTCCACGAACTTGTCCGCCTGGGTCTGCACGGCCTCGGTGATGTTGCCGATCTCGATGGCCTCGATGTCGTCCGTGCCGGAGCCGGCCTGCAGGCGGGTGAGCACCTTCGGCCAGTACACGTCGGTACGGGTGGTGACGTTTTCCTTGATGTTGATGTCCGGATGCAGCCTCATGTACTCGTCGTAGAGACCGGCCTGCTGGTAGCCGAAGACACCGAAGGTGCCGATGGTCAGCGTGATCTTGCCCTTGCCACTGCCGTTTCCGCCGCCGCCCGAGTCGTTGGACGATCCGTCGTCCGAGTCCTTGGCACAGCCGGCCAGCAGCCCCGTGGTCAGCGCGGCCACGGCCGCGAGGGCCATCAGCCGCTGGGACCGGCGGATGCTCGTGCGCATTGCGTCCTCCTGTTGCCTGACGTGCCGACCCCCCGGCCGACTGCATGGAATCGGGCCCGTTCGTACGCGCTGCGGCTCGGGCGGGGAACGTGCGGGTTGTGTAGGTGTCAGGTACTGTGGGAGCGCTCCCACCAGTGATGTGTTGAAGAGTCGTCGGTTCGGCGCGGGGTGTCAAGGGAGCGGACTGCGGCAACTGTGTTCAGTTATCGGCCCGTTGAGGGGACCACTGTCTTCCGGTATTTCCAGGCGTACGTCCGCACAATCAGCCCGTCCGGAGCTTCAGGACGAGGCCGGAGGCCGGCAAGCCGGGGCCGGGGGCGCGGCCCCCGGGGTCGGCAGCCGCAGCGAACGGTGCTGTTACATTCCAGCCAGCACAGATCGCGGCGAGAAAGGCGGAGCCCATGGCAAGCCACGGAGCGCGAGGCCGCGGCGGGGGTCGGCCCACGCTCGAGGAGGTCGCCGCCCGGGCCGGGGTCGGCCGGGGCACGGTCTCGCGGGTGATCAACGGCTCACCCCGGGTCAGCGACGCCACCCGTGCCGCGGTCCAGGCGGCTGTGGCCGAACTCGGGTACGTCCCCAACACGGCGGCCCGTGCCCTCGCGGCCAACCGCACCGACGCCATCGCCCTCGTGGTCCCCGAGCCGGAGACCCGGTTCTTCGCCGAGCCGTACTTCTCGGACATGCTGCGCGGTGTCGGCTCCCAGCTCTCCGACACCGAGATGCAGTTGCTGCTGATCTTCGCGGGCAGTGACCGGGAGCGGCAGCGCCTCGCGCAGTACCTGGCGGCCCACCGCGTGGACGGCGTCCTGCTCGTCTCGGTCCACGCCGACGACCCCCTGCCCGACCTGCTGGCCCAGCTGGAGATCCCGGCCGTGATCAGCGGACCCCGCTCGGCCGGCGAGACGCTCACCTCGGTGGACTCGGACAACTACGGCGGCGCCCGCTCGGCGGTGGAGCACCTGCTGTCCCGGGGCCGCACCCGCATCGCCCACATCACCGGCCGCCTCGACGTCTACGGCGCCCAGCGGCGCGTCGACGGCTACCGCGACGCCCTGCGTGACGCGGGCCGGGAGGTGGACGAACTCCTCGTCGAACCGGGGGACTTCACGGAGGAGGGCGGTCGCCGGGCCATGACCGTGCTCCTGGAGCAGTGCCCGGACCTGGACGCGGTCTTCGCCGGCTCGGACGTGATGGCGGCCGGCGCCCGGCAGGTGCTGCGTGAGGCGGGCCGCCGCATCCCGGACGACGTGGCGCTGGTCGGCTACGACGACTCCGCCATCGCCCGCCACATGGACCCGCCGCTCACCAGCGTGCGCCAGCCCATCGAGGAGATGGGCCGCGCGATGATCGACCTGCTCCTCACCGAGGTCGCCGACCGCCGCCCGCCCCTGTCCCGGGGGCTGGAGCGGCGGCACGCGGTGCTGCCCACGGAGTTGGTGACACGGGCGTCGTCGTAGCGGACCGCGGGGGGCCGAGGCCGCCGGTCGTCGGTCTACCCGCCGTGTCCGGCCCCGCCGAGCCCGGTCACCTCGGATCGGTGCCCGGCGCCGGGCGTGTGCCGCAGAGGTGGTCCGTGGTGGCGTCACGTGCTGCGGTGCCGCTCAATTCCCAGCCCAGGAGCGAGAGGAGCACGATCAGCACCCCGCCGCAGACGATCGCCCAGTCCGCCAGGTTCGTCACGCTGAAGCCGCGGACGGCGATGAAGTCGACCACCGCGCCCCGCAGGCCGCCGGGAGAGACGGTCGGTCAGATTGCCCAGCGCGCCGCCCAGCAGCAGTCCGAGGGCCACCGCCCACGGGGTGCTGCACAGCTTGCGGGCCAGCCGGGCGACGACGCCGACGACCGCCGCGGCGATGGCCGTGAACACGTAGGTCATTGCCGTGCCCATGCCGAACGCGGCGCCCGCGTTCCGGGAGACCCGCAGCTCCACCCGGGCGCCGATCACCTCGACCGGGGCGCGGTGCTCCAGGTGCGCGACGACGAGCAGCTTGCTGCACAGGTCGATCGCCCAGGCCAGTCCGGCCACCGCTGCGGTTGTCACGGGTAAAAAGTTGACCCGTTGCACTGGGTAAGTCCGTGCGTTTTTGCGGTACGGCAGAAAAGAAACAGCCGGTGACCCGTCTCGCGACGGAGTCACCGGCTGATCGGTGAGGGTGAGTGACGGGACTCGAACCCGCGGCATCCTGGACCACAACCAGGTGCTCTACCAGCTGAGCTACACCCACCATGACCGGTAGTGGGAACTTGTCGTTTCCCCGACCGGCCGAGAAGAAGTCTACAGGGTCCGAAGGGGTGCTCGCGCACACGTTTTCGCGAGCCCCCCTTCAGCGCTACCGCGCGGGCAGGACGTGCTTGGCGGCGATCGCCTTCGCGGTGTCGGAGTCCGGGCCGGGCTGCGGGACGAAGATGGCCTCGCGGTAGTAGCGCAGCTCGGCGATCGACTCGCGGATGTCGGCGAGGGCCCGGTGGTTGCCGTTCTTCTCCGGGCTGTTGAAGTACGCCCGCGGGTACCAGCGGCGGGCCAGCTCCTTGATGCTGGAGACGTCCACGATCCGGTAGTGGAGGTAGCTCTCCAGGGCGCCCATGTCGCGCTCCAGGAAGCCGCGGTCGGTGCCGACGGAGTTGCCGCACAGCGGGGCCTTGCCGGGCTCCTTCACGTACTCCTTCACATACGCGAGGACCTGCTCCTCGGCGTCCCGGAGGGTCGTACCGTTCTCCAGTTCGGCGAGCAGGCCGGACGCGGTGTGCATCTGACGCACCACCTCCGGCATCGTCTCCAGCGCCTGCTCCGGCGGGCGGATGACGATGTCCACCCCCTCGCCGAGTACGTTCAGCTCGGAGTCGGTGACGAGGGCGGCCACCTCGATGAGAGCGTCGTCGGACAGCGAGAGGCCGGTCATCTCGCAGTCGATCCACACCATGCGATCGTTCATGCGACCACCCTAAGGCGGACCTGCGCGATTCGGTGCCCCCGTGCTGTGCGGGGACGGGCCGCCGAGAAGAGACGAGAAGAGAGGGGGCGAGCACACGCTCGTCCCCTCCCCTTCTCTCAGCTACCGCTCCGCGGCCCCGGCAGCAGTCCCACCGCGCCCGCCGCCGTACGGCGGCTCTGCATCGGTACTCCGCTGTCGCGGTCCGGGTGCAGTACGGGTGCGTGGCCCATCGGGCCGGGGCCCGGCAGACCCAGCGGCCCGCCCGGCTGGCCGGCGGCGTGCACCGGTGGCTCCGGGTCGGCGGGCCTGTCGGCCTGCGGCCTGCGGGCCCGGTAGGCGGCCCGGTAGGCGGCGGGGGACGAGCCGAGCTGGCGGCGGAAGTGCCCGCGCAGCGCGACGGGGGAGCGGAAGCCGCACCGGCCCGCCACCTCGTCCACGGAGTAGTCCGACGTCTCCAGCAGGCGTTGGGCCTGGAGCACACGCTGCGTGATCAGCCATTGCAGCGGCGCGCTGCCCGTCAGCGAGCGGAACCGGCGGTCGAACGTACGGCGGCTCATGTAGGCGCGTGCCGCCAGGGTCTCCACGTCGAACTGCTCGTGGAGGTGTTCCAGCGCCCAGGCGACGACCTCGGCGAGCGGGTCGGCGCCGATCTCCTCTGGTAAAGACCTGTCGAGGTAGCGCTCCTGACCGCCGCTGCGGCGCGGTGGGACCACCAGGCGCCGGGCGAGCGCGCCGGCCGCCTCGTTGCCGTGGTCCGTCCGCACGATGTGGAGACAGAGATCGATTCCGGCCGCGGTACCCGCCGACGTGAGCACATCGCCGTCGTCGACGAACAGCTCCCGTGGATCGACGTGCACCGACGGGTAGCGCTTGGCCAGCGTCGGCGCGTACATCCAGTGGGTGGTCGCCGGGCGGCCGTCCAGCAGTCCGGCCGCCGCGAGCACGAACGCGCCCGTGCACAGCCCGACGATCCGGGCACCCTCCTCATGCGCGCGGCGCAGCGCGTCGAGCGCTTCCTCCGGTGGCGGCGCGGTGATCGAACGCCAGGCCGGTACGACGACCGTCCCGGCGCGCGATATCGCCTCCAGCCCATGTGGTGCCGTGAGTTCCAGGCCCCCTGTGGTCCGCAGCGGGCCCTCTTCCCCGGCACACACCAGCAGTCGGTAGCGCGGGACGCCGGCGTCCTGGCGGTCGATTCCGAACACCGACAGCGGAATGGAACTCTCGAAGATGGGGCCGCCGCTGAACAGCAGCACCGCGACGATCTCCTTGCGGCGGCGTCCGGAGAGTTTCCGGCCCGCGGCTTCCGGCGTGGCAGTGGAGTCGTGGCTCATACTGCTAAGCCCCCCTCGGTGGTCGCGGCTCCTCGGTTGTGTCGCTCCTGCACGTTTCCCCTCGGTCCTGCACGAGTCCCCCGCCGTAAAGACAGTCAAGATCGAATCTACTGGCTCCCGCGGTCTCACGGTGACCAGTTCCACACGCCCCAGTTTGTCGACATGACAACTTGGCGTGAAGCATTCGATCACGAAGCGTTGCACTCGCGGAGCGTGGAGGGAAGTGCGCCTTGTCGCAGTGGCCAAACCGCGTAGGGTGCGCAACTGCCCGTGGACCCTTTCCGTGCAGGTCGAACGGGGGTTGAAGGGCGGTTGGAGCCCCTGCGGGGCGACATTCAGAAGTTGGCTGAAAAGATACGTTCGGGGGTACGGAAACAGGTCAGTCGACCGGTGTCCGCCTGCGGGTGTGACGTCCACCTCTTTGCTTCGGGCAACGCCTGCGACCGCGCGCGTTCCGCTCGGCGCACCGCTCCGACCGGCGCAGCAGGAGCCGGCAGACGGCCGTGACGGCGGCCAGGCCCAGGGCCGCGCCCGCCGCCCCGGCCAGCGAGGTGCCGTACCAGACCAGGACGACGGGGACGAGGACGCAGCTGAAGGCGGCCCAGCGGATCACATCGCTCACGGTGTCCGGCGCGGGGTGCGGATCGGAGGTGGATCGGGGACCGGGCATCACTCGTACTCCCTGTGGCGGTGGCTCACCCGGTTCAACGTCTGTTCGAGCGGTCGGTCACCGGCCGTACGTCTGTGAATCCTGAGCAAACCGCCTGTACGGGGCAGCAACCATTGCGTTACGGGCGCGGCTCGTGCATGCTCCGGTGAACCCCTACGGATGTCGGGGACCGCTTACGGAGCGTGCGCGGGAACTGGGCTCAGGAGGCGTGCCGCCGTACCCTTGGGGGTATGGGGTGGGGAAGATGTTTCCCGGACACAGCTCCGCCGCACACTGTCGTCCCACCCACAAAGGATCACAACGCCGAGACAGCCATGGCCGGTCACGAATTCTTCGAACCCGCGGACCGCAAGCGGCCGGTCGCCGACCCCACGGCGGCCGATCCCCTGGCGGCGGAAGAGTCACGTCCCTCGTGCGACCCGGCCTTCCGGCACGGAGTCGTCGTCGGCTTCGACGGCTCGACCTCCAGTGAACGCGCCCTCGCCTACGCCATCGGCATGGCCCACCGCTCGCACTCCGGCCTGATCATCGTCCATGTCGCCAACCGGCTGCCGACCACCGTGTGGGCCGGCTGCGAGCCGCCCGTCTTCGTCGACGTGCCGGACCACCGCACCGAGGTCCTCGGTCTCGAGCTGGCGTGCGCGGACTATCTGGCCGAGGTGCCGTGGATCCTGGTGGAGCGCGGCGGCGACATCTGTCACGAGCTGGAAGAGGTCGGCAAGGAGTACGAGGCGGACGCGATCGTCGTCGGCTCCACGCACGGCATCGTCGGCCGGATCTTCGGCTCCGTCGCGGGGCGGCTCGCCAAGCGGGCCCAGCGTCCCGTGATCGTCATTCCCTGACGCTCCCAACTCCCCGGTGCTGCGCGCCACTTCCTTTGTACAGCGCGAAACTACTCGCGCGTAGAGGTGGTTTGTGCCCTTGTGAAGGGCATATATCGGTCACCGCGCAACTGCACGACATGAAGGGAGCCCGCCGTGGACAACGAAGTCTCTGCGGGAAGCGGAAGCACTGCCGTGGTCGGCCGACTCGCCCTGGGGACAACCCTGTTGGCGTTCGGGCTCGGTACGACCGGAGTGATCCATGGAGTGGCGGTGTCCGACGCCGTGTCACTGGCCCACTACGTGGGCGGAGTTGCCCTGTTCCTCGTCGGCCTGCTGGCCTTCCGCGGCGGTGACGCCGTCTCCGGTACGGGCTCCGTGGCCCTCGGCGCACTGTGGTTCACCTGGGCCGTCGCGAGCCGGTCGTCCGCCAACGGAGCCGGGCTCTTCCTGCTTCTGTTCGCCCTCGTGGCGCTCACGCTGACCCTCGCGGGCGGCGACGGTCTCGGTCAGGTCGTGCACGGCTCGCTGTTCCTGGCGATGCTGGTGCTCGCCGTGGCGCAGTTCGCGGACAGCTCGGCTCTGACGAAGGTCGGGGGCTGGGTCGCGGCCGTCTCCGGGGCGGTGGCGTGGTACGCGGCTACCGCGGCGCTGGCTCACTGGCCGACGGCTCTTCCCAGGCGTGCCGCCGGCCGGGGAGTGACGGCCACCGGCTGAAACACAGCGGCACCGAACGGACCCCCACGTGCTGGTGGCACACGTGGGGGTCCGTTCTGTTTTCCTATTCCACCGTCACCGACTTGGCGAGGTTCCTCGGCTTGTCGATGTCCCGGCCCAGGGCCTTGGCCGTGTGGTAGGCCAGCAGCTGGAGCGGGATGCCCATCAGGATGGGGTCCAGTTCGTCCTCGTTCTTCGGGACGACGATCGTCTGGTCCGCCTTGTCCTGGTGCTGGTGGGCCACCGCGAGGATCTTGCCGCTGCGGGCCTTGATCTCCTCCAGGGCCGCGCGGTTCTTCTCCAGCAGGTCGTCGTCGGGGACGATCGCCACCGTCGGCAGGGCCGGCTCGATCAGGGCCAGCGGGCCGTGCTTCAGCTCGGAGGCGGGGTAGGCCTCGGCGTGGATGTAGGAGACCTCCTTGAGCTTCAGGGAGGCCTCGCGGGCCACCGGGTAGCCCCGGACGCGGCCGATGAAGAGCATCGAGCGGGCGTCGGCGTACAGCTCGGCCAGCTCCTTGATGGTCTCCTCCTGCTTGAGGATCTCGGTGATCTGCTCGGGCAGCTTGCGCAGGCCCGCGATGATCCGCTTGCCGTCGCGGACCGAGAGGTCACGGGTGCGGCCCAGGTGCAGGGCGAGCAGGGCGAAGGCCACTGTCATGTTCGTGAAGCACTTCGTCGAGACCACGCAGACCTCCGGGCCCGCGTGGACGTAGATCCCGGCGTCGGCCTCACGGGCGATCGCCGAGCCGACGACGTTGACGACGCCGAAGACCTTGGCGCCCTTGCGCTTCAGCTCCTGGACGGCGGCGAGGACGTCGTACGTCTCACCGGACTGGGACACGGCCACGTACAGGGTGTCGGGGTCGACGACCGCGTTGCGGTAGCGGAACTCGGAGGCCGGCTCGGCGTCGGCGGGGATACGGGCCAGCTCCTCGATCATCTGGGCACCGATCATGCCCGCGTGGTACGAGGTGCCGCAGCCGAGGATCTTCACGCGGCGGATCTGCCGGGCCTCCCGGGCGTCCAGGTTGAGCCCGCCGAGGTGCACGGTGGAGAAGCGGTCGTCGATGCGGCCGCGCAGCACGCGGTCCACGGCGTCGGCCTGCTCGAAGATCTCCTTGTGCATGTAGGTGTCGTGGCCGCCCATGTCGTACGACTCGGCCTCCCACTCCACGGTCGTGGGCTCGGCGGTGGTGCGCGTGCCCTCGGTGGTGTAGGTGCGGAAGTCGTCGGCCTTCAGGGTGGCCATCTCGCCGTCGTCCAGCGTCACTATCTGGCGGGTGTGCATGACCAGGGCGGCGATGTCGGAGGCGACGAACATCTCCTTCTCGCCGATGCCGAGGACGACCGGGGAGCCGTTGCGGGCCACCACGATCCGGTCGGGGAAGTCGGCGTGCAGGACGGCGATGCCGTACGTGCCCTCGATCACCCGGACCGCCTGGCGGACCTTGTCCTCCAGCTTCTCGGCCGTGGCGCGGGCGATGAGGTGGGTGAGCACCTCGGTGTCGGTCTCGGAGAGGAACTCGACACCGTCCGCCTCCAGCTTGCGGCGCAGGTCGGCGGCGTTGTCGATGATGCCGTTGTGGACGACGGCGACCTTGTTGTCGGCCGACATGTGCGGGTGGGCGTTGACGTCGGAGGGGGCGCCGTGGGTGGCCCAGCGGGTGTGGGCGATGCCGGTGGTGCCCTTGAAGCGCGCCGGGACCTTGGCCTCCAGGTCGCGCACCCGGCCCTTGGCCTTGACCATCTTCAGTCCGGGCGCCTTCGGGGAGGTGACGACGATGCCCGCGGAGTCGTAGCCACGGTATTCCAGCCGCTGCAGCCCCTCGAGCAGCAGCGGGGCCACGTCACGCTTCCCGATGTATCCGACAATTCCGCACATGTATAGGTATTCCTAGCCGTAGACGATGCGGCGCAGCTGCCGGAGCGTCAGCTCGGGCGGTGCCACCGCTCGGTACTTGAGGTCCGTCGAGATCCGTTCGAAGATCTCCGTGTTGACCAGCCCCTGGGCCTGCAGTTCACGGTGACGGCGGCGGACGTAGTCCTCCGTCGACTCGTCGAAGTAGGCGAGCACGTCCTGGATCACCCGCAGCGCCTCACCCCTGGCCAGGGGCGTGGACCGCGTCAGATGATCAACGAGTTCGTCGTGCACCCGGTAGATCCTGGGGTACGGCGCACGGTTTCGCAAGAATCGTGCCCGATTTCGGGCAGGTGCCCGTCGTGAGTGCTGTTGGATCTCTGTTCGCAAGCTGTCCACTCTGTGTCTTGCGTCTCGTTGCCCGGACCCACGAGTTTCGGACGCCATGGACATTCCTCGTATGGGCGTACCCGAGAAGCTGGCCGAGCGCATGAGCATGGCCGAGCAGCACGAGTACCTGCGCGCCAGATTCTCGCGGCGCAACCTGATCAGAGGCGGCGCCGTCACGCTGGGCGCCGTCGCGGGCGGCGCGTTCGTGCCGGGCGCCACCGCACAGGCGGCCGTGCCCACGCAGCGGACGGCGCCCGCCACCGAGACCGTGGACGGCGCCCTCGTCGCCCCCTTCGGCCGCCACCTCGCCTACGGCAACGACCCCCGCACGGAGATGACCGTCTCCTGGCAGGTCCCGGTCGCCGTGAAGAAGCCGTTCATCCGCATCGGCGCCCACCCCTGGGACCTCTCCCGCAGGATCGAGGCCGAGGTCCGCAGCCTCTACACCCCGGCCGGCGTCGGTGCGAGCGGCGACCACACGCAGTACTACCTGCACGCCCAGCTCACCCACCTGCGCCCCGGCAGGACCTACTACTACGGCGTCGGCCACGAGGGCTTCGACCCGGCCGAGCCGCACCTGCTGGGCACCCTGGGCACCTTCACCACCGCCCCCGCCCGCAAGGCGCCGTTCACCTTCACCGCCTTCGGCGACCAGGGCGTCAGCTACCACGCCCTGGCCAACGACAGCCTGATCCTCGGCCAGAACCCGGCCTTCCACCTGCACGCCGGCGACATCGCCTACGGCGACCCGGCCGGCCAGGGCAAGACCACCGACACCGGCTTCGACTCGCGCACCTGGGACCAGTTCCTGTACCAGACCGAGTCGGTCGCCAAGCAGATCCCGTGGATGGTCTCGTACGGCAACCACGACATGGAGGCCTGGTACTCGCCCAACGGCTACGGCGGCGAGGAGGCCCGCTGGACCCTCCCGGACAACGGCCCGGACGCGAAGAACCTGCCCGGTGTCTACTCGTTCGTCCACGGCAACACCGCGGTCATCTCGCTGGACCCGAACGACGTCTCCTTCGAGATCCCGGCGAACCTGGGCATATCCGGTGGAACCCAGACGAAGTGGTTCGAGGTCCAGCTGAAGAAGTACCGGGCCTGTGACGACGTCGACTTCATCGTCGTGTTCTTCCACCACTGCGCGTACTGCACGTCCACGGCGCACGCCTCGGAGGGGGGCGTGCGCCAGGAGTGGGTGCCGCTGTTCGAGAAGTACCAGGTCGACCTGGTCATCAACGGCCACAACCACCAGTACGAGCGCACCGACGTGATCAAGGCCGGCCAGGTCACCAAGAAGCTCCCGATCGGCGGCACCGCCTACCCCGAGACCGAGGGCGTGGTCTACGTCACGGCGGGTGCGGCGGGCCGCAGCCTGTACGCCTTCTCCGCCCCCGACTCCTACGAGGGCCACGAGCACGAGGTGGACTCGGTCGCCTCCTTCATCAACACCAAGGACGGCAAGGTCAACGAGACCGTCACCTGGTCCCGGGTCCGCTACCTCAACTACTCCTTCCTGCGGGTGGACGTCACCCCCGCGCCGAAGGGCCGCCAGACCACCCTGACGGTGTCGGGCATCGCCGAGACCGGCGACCGCATCGACCACTTCACGGT
The DNA here is from genome assembly GCF_053598395.1 of Streptomyces sp. NPDC001135. Lineage (NCBI taxonomy): Bacteria > Bacillati > Actinomycetota > Actinomycetes > Kitasatosporales > Streptomycetaceae > Streptomyces > Streptomyces sp. NPDC001135. Next base: position 110,508 of record NZ_JBSFKD010000002.1, read on the forward strand.
GTCCCGCACGGCGAAGTGAGGATCCGGCGGGCGGTCCTCACATCCGCTTGAGGACCGCCTGCTTGGCCAGGGCGAACTCCTCCTCGGTCAGCACCCCGTCTCGGTGGAGTTCGCCCAGCTCGCGCAGACGGCGCAGCAGGGCGTCGTGGTCGCTCTCGGCGGGCGCCTTGTCGAGCACCGGCACATCCTTTGGCGCCTCCGGCTCCGCCGCGGCGGGATGCGGCAGCCGGGCCTGTACGGCTGCGGCCACCAGCGCCATCAGCGGGTCCTTCTTGAAGCCCCACAGCTCGACCGCGTTCGGGTCGTACTTGGCCGTCGCCGTCGCCGGGGCGCCGCGCACGTGGAAGCGCAGATGCCCGTTCTCCAGCCCGGCCGCCGGCTGCCACTCCACGCCGAGGACTTCCGCGAGCGGAATGGTCCGGGTGCCGACGTTCGCCTTGGCGTTCTCGGTCTTCCAGTTCCACTCCAGCCGCACCCGCTCCCCGTCGAAGCTCGCCATGCCGTCCCCGGCCGCGGCGGACACCGGCAGCGGCGGCCCCGGCAGCAGATAACCGGCGACCGGATCCGGTGAAACACCGTCCAGCAGGAGCGCGTTGCGCACCTCGTCCGCGAAGTACTCGGCGACGCCGTACCGGTCGGACTCCACGGTCAGCTGATACGGGTCGTGCGGCTCGCCGAGCCGGCCGCCGGTGGCCTGTGTCAGCGGATCGGCCCCGTCTCTCAGCCGCAGCCGCAGCCGCCCCGACCTCCGCCCCTGCTCGAAGGAGACACCGGCCAACGCCCCCAGGGGCACGACGAGTTCACCCAGCTCCTGGCGGAGCAGGCTCACGTTCTTGTCCCGGCCCGGGGTGAGCCGCAGGGCATCGCCGTCGAAGGTCCAGGTGCCGTCCTTCTGGATGATTTCCGCCATGGAGGGATTGTTTCACCGGATCTGCGGGAGAGTGGTCTCGACCACATCTGAAGGGAGCGCATGTGAGACGCCCACACAGTACGACTCCCCGCACCACCCGCATCCTCGGATCGCTGCTGCTGGTGGCGGCGGCCGGTGTGTTCACGCTCGGCGCCGCCCCCGCGGCACCCGCGGCGAGGACGGCTGCCCCCACCCCGCTGGACCGGGTGATCCCGGCACCCGCCTCCGTCACGCACGGCGGAACGCCCTACCGCCTCACGCGGGCGACGAGCGTCCGTGTCGACGACTCGGCCGAGGTCCGCCGGATCGGCGCGTATCTCACCGGCATCCTGCGGCCGTCCACCGGCTACCCGCTGCCGCTCGCCGACCACGGCAGCGGAGGCATCCGACTCCACCTGGCCCAGGGCGACTTCGGCGCCGAGGGCTACCGGCTGCACAGCGACGCGGGCGGCGTCACCATCACCGCGAGCGCCCCAGCGGGCCTCTTCCACGGTGTGCAGACCCTGCGTCAGCTCCTCCCGCCCGCCGTCGAGAGGAAAACGGTGCAGACGGGCCCCTGGCAGATCGCCGGCGGCACCGTGGAGGACCACCCCCGCTACTCCTACCGGGGCGCCATGCTGGACGTCTCCCGGCACTTCCTCACCGTCGACCAGGTCAAGCGGTACATCGACCAACTGGCCCTCTACAAGATCAACGAGCTGCATCTGCACCTCAGCGACGACCAGGGCTGGCGCATCGCCCTCGACTCCTGGCCGCGCCTGGCCGCCTACGGCGGCTCCACCGAGGTCGGCGGCGGCACCGGCGGCTACTACACCAAGGCGCAGTACCAGGAGATCATCCGGTACGCGGCCTCCCGCTATCTGGAGGTCGTCCCCGAAATCGACATGCCCGGCCACACCAACGCGGCCCTCGCCTCCTACGCCGAACTCAACTGCGACGGCGTGGCACCCCCGCTGTACACCGGCACGAAGGTCGGCTTCAGCTCGCTGTGCGTGGCCAAGCAGGTCACCTACGACTTCGTGGACGACGTGATCCGGGAGCTGGCCGCCCTCACCCCCGGCCGCTACCTCCACATCGGCGGCGACGAGGCGCACTCCACCAGCCACACCGACTACGTGACGTTCATGGACCGCGTGCAGCCGATCGTCGCCAAGTACGGCAAGACGGTCATCGGCTGGCACCAGCTCACCGGTGCCCACCCGGCCCAGGGGGCCCTCGCCCAGTACTGGGGCCTGGACAGCACCAGCGCGGCGGAGAAGGACCAGGTCGCCAAGGCCGCCCGGAACGGCACCGGCCTGATCCTCTCCCCGGCGGACCGGATCTACCTCGACATGAAGTACACCAAGGACACCAAGCTGGGCCTGGACTGGGCGGGCCTGGTCGAGGTCGAGCGGTCGTACGACTGGAACCCGGGCGCCTACCTCCCGGGCGCCCCGGCTTCGGCCGTCCGGGGCGTGGAGGCGCCCCTGTGGTCGGAGACCCTGAAGAAGTCCGCCGACATCGAGTACATGGCGTTCCCGCGCCTGCCCGGCGCCGCCGAACTGGGCTGGTCCCCGGCGGCCACGCACGACTGGGACACGTACAAGGTCCGACTGGCGGCCCAGGCACCACGCTGGGACGCCCTGGGCATCACCTACTACCGCTCCCCCCAGGTCCCCTGGCCCACGAACTGACCCACACGCCGACGGGCACCCCGCAGGACCGCACTCCGGGGTGCCCGTCGATCTCCGGCCCGTCCGCGGCGAGCTGGAACTCCCCGGCACCTTCGCGCGTTGCGGAAGACGACCTGATCGTTCGACGCGTCAGACGACGGCGGGGTCGCCGTCACGGGGAGTGACCAACCCATGGCCATGGTGGGGCTGTTCTGCATCGTCGGGAGCGACGTGTACCTGGGCGCGAAGCCGTCCGGTCTGGCTCCCGGGGTACGCCTGGTCCCCGAGGGCGTGGTGGCCCTCGGCGACAGGCAGTCCGGCCTCTACCCGTGGGAGGACGTGCAGGCCCTGACGGTGGCGGACGTCCCCGTGAGGTCCCTGAAGCGGCAGGCCGGCGTGGTCAAGGACCTGGCCCTGGGCATGGTGCTGGACGTGGCCCTGTCCGGGGGCGTCGGCCTGACGGGCGAGGACCCGCCCATGATGAGGGTGTGCGTGGAATCGACCGACGGTGACCACGAGTTGACGGCGTACGTCGCCGTGACCGTCGGCTACTCCCAGACGGAGGTCGACCTCTCCCGCTCCCTCCTGTCCCGCCTCACGGAGGGCGCCGCGACGATGGCGACGACGCTGGCGGCCATGTCGGAATGGGGCCGCGCGTGGGAAGGAGGGTCGCCCCGCAAGACGGAGCGGGAGGAGTTGTTGCGGGGGTGGGTGGGCTGACGCCCCGGAAGTGAAGTCCGACGCCGGGCTACAGCTCGTCTCTCAGCCGCGCCCGGGTGTGGCTGTCCAGGCCGTCATGGGGGCCGATGCGGGAGAGTTCGGTGCCGTCGGCGGCCAGGGCCGCGATGACGGGACGGGTCCCGTGGCCGGTGCCGGTGCGGGGAGACGTCCAGACAGCGATGAGCCCGCGCCGCTCGGGAGCCTCGATCCGGCGGGCACCGATGAGGACATGACCCACGTCCGGCCCGAGGCGCACGATGCCGCAACCGATCCACGGGGCTGCGGTGAGGGAGCCAGGAGGGCCGAGGCGGCGGGTGAGGCTGAGGGAGCCCGCGGCGGTGCGGACGTCGAGCACATCGACGTCCGCACCGTCGTCGTCTCCGTCTCCGTCGCCCCAGCCGCCTCCCAGGTACTGCCACCGCTCGTCGTACCACTCCAGCAACTCGGTGTGCTCGCGCGTCCGCCGTGACTTCGGACGCCACAGCATCCAGACCGCCGCGACTGCGGAGGCGGCGTCGACATCGGCCGACACCACGGTCAGCACGCGCCGGGGCATCCACCACGGCTGCGGATCGGCCCTCGCCTGCACCCGCCTCACCACGCCCAGTACGAAGGCCTCCCACCAGGGCCCCGTCCACCCGGCCGCCCGCCATGCCCGCATGTGCCTGTGATACCCGGTGCGCGGGGGCACCAAGCCACGCTCAGAGGCCGGCGATCGGGTTCTTCAGGGTGCCGATGAGCTGGAGGGCGCCCGAGGGGTCGGTCAGGTCCACCATCTGCTTGTTGTTGCGCAGCTGGAGGCGGTTGAGGCAGGACAGGGCGAACTCCGGGGTGAACATGTCGTACTGGCGGAATCTGTCGGCCAGTTCGGGGTTCGCGTCCTGGTACTCGTGGGTGATCTCGGCGACCGTGCCCCAGAAGGCGTCCTCCTCCAGGATTCCCTCGGCGGCCAGGTCGGCGGCGAGGAAGCGGAAGAAGCAGTCGAAGACGTCCGTGAAGACCGACAGCAGCTTCTTGTCGTCCGGGACCTCGGCGCGGATCCGCTGGACGTCCGGCGGCAGGACCGCGTCCGGGTCCATCACCACTATCTCCTCGGCGATGTCCTTGTAGACCGCCCGCTGTACCACCCCGTCCTCCAGCACCAGGATCACGTTCTCGCCGTGCGGCATGAAGACGAGGTCGTAGGCGTAGAAGCTGTGCAGGAGCGGGGTGTAGTAGGCGCGGAGGTAGCGGCGCAGCCACTCCGTCGGGGTGAGGCCCGAGCGGGTGATCAGGGCGCCCGCGAAGGAGGCGCCGGTGTGGTCCACGTGCAGCAGGGAGGCCATGGTGGCCAGGGACTCGCCGTCCTGGAGCGAGGGCACCGGGCTCTCCCGCCACAGTGCGGCCAGCATCTTGCGGTAGGGGGAGTGGCGGTCGGTGGCCTGTTCGTACTCCAGGTGGCGGTAGCCGACCGCCGCGCGTTCCCGGATGATCGACAGGCCCGTCGACTTCAGCACCGGGTCGTCCTCGATCAGCTGGGCCAGCCAGTCGTTGATGGCGGGCGTGGCCTCCATGTAGGCGGCGGACAGGCCGCGCATGAAGCCCATGTTGAGGACGGACAGGGCTGTCTTGACGTAGTGCTTCTCCGGGTGCGAGGTGTTGAAGAAGGTCCGGATGGACTGCTGGGCCAGGTACTCGTCGTCGCCCTCGCCGAGGCAGACCAGGTGCCGGCGGGCCACCTCGGCGGCGAAGGTGACGGACAGCTTGTTCCACCACTGCCAGGGGTGGACGGGGATGAGGAGGTAGTCGGCGGGGTCGAGGCCCTGGGCGGTGAGCCGGCCGTGGAACCGGTCGAGCGTCTCCGTCCCCAGCTCCTGCCGGACGAAGTCCTCGTACGCGATGCCGGCGCCCGCCGTGAACGCGGCCCGCGAGCGGTGCGCGGCCAGCCACACCAGCCGGACGGGGCTCGCGGTCTCGGGGGCGTAGGAGAGGTACTCGTGGATGCCGAACCCGAGCCGGCCGTTGTTCGCGACGAAGCAGGGGTGCCCCTCGGTCATCCCGGTCTCGATCGCCTGGAACCCGCTGCCCGCCAGCTCGGCGGAGGTGATGGGGGGTTTGGTGAGCTTGTAGCAGGTGCCGGAGAGGGTCGAGGAGATCTCCTCCAGGTAGACCGGCAGGATCTCGTCGCTCAGCCCCAGGGACTCCTTCAACTCGATGAAGAAGTCCAGGGCGGCCAACGGGAGTTCACCGCCGTCGCGGTGCCGGGTGAGGGACTCCGCGTCGACCTGCCAGTGGTCGAGGGCGCGCCGGACGGCGGAGAAGCGGTAGGAGGTCAGGCCGTCGTCGCTGCGGACGACATAGCCGTCGCCCTCCTGGGCGGGCGTGATCAGGCGCTCGTGCGCGAACTCGGCGACAGCCTTGCGGATCAGCAGCCGGTTGGCGGTCTCCCAGCGCTCGGGGGAGAGGTGGGCCACGGCGTCGGCGAGGGTCATCGGGCCACCCCCGTCGCGGCGACGAACTGCTCGCGTGTGCAGAAGCTCAGCAGCGCCTCCTTCTCCGGCTTCCGGATCGCCCGGTCGGGCACGAACCCGACGGCTTCGTTCAACGCGTGTACGGCCGTGTTGCGGACGTCGGGTTCGACCACGACGCGCTTGACCGCCGGGTCCTCGAAGAGGTGGGTCATGACCGCGGTGATGACGGACCTGGTGAATCCGTGGACGGGCGTGTCGGTCGCCGGGGTGAGGAAGTGCATGCCGATGTCCCCGGGCCGTGCCTCGTACAGGCCGGCCAGCTCGCGGTGCGCGGGGTCGTACTTCTCCATGAGGAAGGCGGGTGCGCCGCCCCGCAGCCCGAGCAGTGCGTGGTGGTGATCGTCCGCCGCGATCTCCATGTAGGCCCGCTCGACGTCCTCCAGTTTCGCGTCCTGCATCATCCAGAAGGACGCCTTGGGGTGGGTGACCCAGGAGTGCAGGAGTTCGCCGTCCTTCAGCGGATCGACCGTTCGGAAAGTGAAAGTCATACTGCGAACTCCTGGAACGCGATGGTCTTCTCGACCGGGTAGTACTCCGTGCCGAGCAGTTCGCGGATGATGTACGCGTTGCGGTAGGCACCCATGCCCAGGTCGGGGCTGGTGATGCTGTGGGTGTGGACACCGGCGTTCTGCAGGAACACGCCGCGGCCGGTGACGTCGATGGCGTAGTTGCGGGCGACGTCGAAGCGGCCGTGGCCGTCGAAGCGGAGGCGGTCCCGGACCGGGGTGAGGAAGGCGGGGGGCTCGTAGTGGTAGCCGGTGGCCAGCAGCAGGCCCTCCGTGCGGATCTCGAAGTCCTTGTCCTGCTCGTCCTGGTGGAAGCCGAGGGTGTAGGCGCCGTCGTCGTAACGGGCGCTCGTGAGGCTGGAGTTGGTGAGGAGGCGGGTGGGGACCGGACGGTCGCCGCTGACGGCGTTCTTCTGGTAGAGCAAGTCGAAGATCGAGTCGATCAGATCCGAGTTGATGCCCTTGAACAGGCCTTTCTGCTGCTTCTCCAGCCGGTAGCGGGTCTCCTCGGGAAGGGCGCGGAAGTAGTCGATGTAGTCCGGGGAGGTCATCTCCAGGGTCAGTTTGGTGTACTCCAGCGGGAAGAACCGGGGGGAGCGGGTGACCCAGTTGAGCTGGTAGCCGTGGACGTCGATCTCGGCGAGCAGCTCGTGGTAGATCTCGGCCGCGCTCTGGCCGCTGCCGACGATCGTGATGGACTTCTTCGCCTGCAGCTCCGCCTTGCGGTGCATGTACTGGGCGTTGTGCAGGACGGCGTCCCCGCCGAGCCCCTGGCAGGCCGGCGGTACGTAGGGGACCGTGCCGGTGCCGAGGACCAGGTGCCGGGCGCGGTAGACGGCGCCGGAGTCGGTGCGGACGACGTACAGCTCGTCCTCGTAGGCCACCTCGGTGACGGTCGTGTTGAACCGGACGCTGCTGAGCTTGTTCGCCGCCCAGCGGCAGTAGTCGTTGTACTCGGCCCGCAGCGGATAGAAGTTCTCGCGGATGTAGAACGAGTACAGTCTGCCCTTCTCCTTCAGGTAGTTGAGGAAGGAGTACGGCGAGGTCGGGTCGGCGAGGGTGACCAGGTCCGACATGAACGGGGTCTGCAGGTGGGCGCCGTCCAGGAACATTCCGGCGTGCCACTCGAAGTCCGGCTTGGAGTCCAGGAAGACGCCGTGCAGACCGGTGATCGGTTCGGTGAGGCAGGCGAGGCCGAGGTTGAAGGGGCCGAGCCCGATCCCCACGAAGTCATAGGTGGTGTCCAGGGCTTCAGGACGCGCGGTCAAGGGACTCTCCCAGGTACTGCTCGGCGTGGCCGGCGATCAGGTCGAGGACGGCGGCGATGTCGGCCGCCCGTGTCTCGGGGTTGAGCAGGGTGAACTTCAGGTAGTGGCGGCCGGCGACCTTGGTGCCCGCGACCACGGCGTCGCCGGAGGCGAACAGGGCCTTGCGGGCGTAGAGGTTGGCGCGGTCGATCTCGGCCGGGTCGGTGACGGCCGCCGGGATGTAGCGGAAGACCAGGGTGGACAGGGAGGGCTCGACGACGACGTCGTAGCGGGGGTCGGCGGCGAGCAGCCGCCAGCCCTCGGCGGCGAGGTCGCAGACCTCGTCGAAGAGTTCACCGATGCCGTCGGCGCCCATCACCCGCAGGGTCATCCACAGTTTCAGGGCGTCGAAGCGGCGGGTGGTCTGCAGGGACTTGTCCACCTGGTTGGGGATACGTTCCTGCACCATACGGCGGGGGTTGAGGTAGTCGGCGTGGTAGGTGGCGTGCCGCAGGGTGGCCGCGTCCCTGACCAGGACGGCGGACGAACTCACCGGCTGGAAGAAGGACTTGTGGTAGTCGACGGTGACCGAGTCGGCGCGCTCGATGCCGTCGATACGGTGCCGGTACTTCAGGGAGGCGAGCAGCCCGCAGCCGTAGGCCGCGTCGACGTGCATCCACACGGCGTACTGGGCGCACAGTCCGGCGATCTCCGGGAGCGGGTCGACGGAGCCGAAGTCGGTGGTGCCGGCGGTGGCGACGACCGCCATCGGCGCCAGCCCGTCGCGCCGGCAGCGCTCCAGCTCGTGGGCGAGGGCGACGGTCTGCATCCGCTTGTCGCGGTCGACGGGGACGGCGACGACGGAGTCCGGGCCCAGGCCGAGGAGTTTCGCGGACTTCTGCACGCTGAAGTGGCTGACCTCGGAGGCGAAGACCCGCAGGTCGGCCAGGGCGTCGGTCTTGGTCTCCTCCCTCGCCAGCAGCAGCGCCTGGAGGTTGGACTGGGTGCCCCCGGAGGTGAACACACCGTCGGCGGCGGGGCCGAGGCCGATGCGCTCGGCGGTCCAGTCGATGAGCTTGCGCTCGATGAGGGTGCCGCCGGCCGACTGGTCCCAGGTGTCGAGGGAGGAGTTGACCGCGGAGAGGACGGCCTCGCCGAGCACCGCCGGGATGACCACGGGGCAGTTGAGATGGGCGAGGTAGCGGGGGTGGTGGAAGTACACGGCGTCCCGGAGGTAGACGTCCTCCAGTTCGTCGAGGACGGCGGTGGTGTCGCCGAGTGGCCGGTCGAGGTCGATGGCGTCGATCCGGGGGGAGAGGGTGTCCACGGTGACACCGGTGAACGGACGGTCGGTGGTGGCGAGTTTGGCCGCCACCCGCTCGACTCCTTCGGTCACGGAGCTGCGGTAGTGCTCCGCGGTGAGGCCATTGAGCAGGTGCGAGCGCATGTGGGGGTCCTCCGAGGGGACAATCCGTGCGGGGATTTAACTTAGGTTAGCCTAACCTAAGTTATTTGGATCAAGGCATGCCGGACCCGTGACCGGGGTCACTCCAGGGGGAGTTACCCGGCGACCCGCAGCTGTTCCTCGGTCATCCCCTGCCGCCAGTACCCGACGAAGGTCACCCGCCCCCGGTCCACGCCACGTTCGCCGACGAAGTGCCGCCGCAGCGCCTTGACCTGCCCCGACTCACCGGCGATCCACACGTACGGCCGCTCGGCGGCGGGCAGTCGGGCGGCTCGTACGGCATCGACGGCCGTGGGGGACCCGTCGTGCCGTACGAGCCACGTGATCTCCGCGTCCGCCTCCGTGCGCACGTCCTGGATGTCCCCGGCGTGTGGCACCTCCAGCCAGGCGCGGGCGCGGGTGCCGGAGGGGAGGGATTCGAGGATCGCGGTCGCGGCCGGTACGGCGGTCTCGTCGCCCCACAGGACGACGAGGTCGGTGTCCTCGGGCGGGCGGAAGCGGATCGCGCGGTTGTCGGCGACGGCCGGCCCGAGCAGCAGCACCCGGTCACCGGCACTCGCCCGGGAGGCCCAGCGGGAGGCGGGTCCGGCCGGGGTGGGTGCGCCGGGCTCGATGCCGTGCAGGGCGAAGTCGATGTCCATCTCGTCCGGGTCGCGCCTGAGGGCCCGGAGCGTGTACGAGCGCATCACGGCCCGTACGTCGTCCGGCAGTTCCCGCCACCCCTGCCACCAGCCGTCCCCCAGGTCCAGCGGGACCACGGGCTCGGTCTGGCCCGGGTGCGGCAGGAAGAGGGACAGGGACTGGTCGCGTCCGAGGGAGTGGAAGGCGTGCAGATCTGCTCCGCCGAGGGTGACGCGGACGAGCGACGGCCCCAGCCGCCTCGTCCGTACGACCTGCAGGGAAAAGAAGCGGAACGGGGCGGCTACGGCCGTCGTCATGGGTGGCTCCTGAGGGTGGGGTTCAGGGCTGTGTCAGGGGTGTGCCCGGGTCAGCTGACCTTCTTCGCCTTCTCCAGGGCCTCCGCCAGGTTCGTCAGCAGCGGCACGCACTTGTCGTACGACAGGATCGGCTCGGGGGAGCGGGCGATGACCTGCCCGGCCTTCACCGCGGGCAGCTTCTTCCAGGTCGGCTTGGTGATGTCGGCGGGCTGGATCGTCGAGGACCGGTCGTCCATCATGATGATGTCGGCCTGGTACTTGTCGACGTTCTCCCAGCTCAACGACTCGTACCAGCCACCGCCCTGCTTCTTGGCGCTCTCCGGCGGCTCCACGAAGTTCACGCCGAGCGCCTTGAAGTACTCCAGGTCCACGGACAGGTTGGTGCCGGAGACGTAGAACAGCTGGTCGCTCGCGCTGCCGGCCATCACCTTGATGCCGGGCCTGGCCTTGGCGGCGGCGCGCAGCCGGGCGGCGGCGGCCTCGAACCGCTTCCTGGCGTCGGTGACCTTCGCGGCCTTCATGTCGGCGCCGAGCGACTCGGCCAGGTCCCACATGCGCTGCAGCGGCCCGGTGAGCTGACGGTCGTAGACGGAGATGCCCACGCTGGGGGCCAGCTGGGCGATCTTCTTCGTCGACTCCTCGGGGACGTACCAGAGCGTGCCGGCGTCGTCGAACATCGTGGAGACCAGCACGTCGGGCGCGAGCGAGGCGTACTTCTCGATGTTGAACTGGCCGAAGGTGTTGCCGAGGACCGTCACCTTGCTGACGTCCATGTCGCCGGCCTGGACATCGGCCTTGCCGTCCTTGGTCGTCGTCGGGCCGAAGACGCCCTTGACCTGGACGCCGTAGTCGTGGAGCGCGGCGCCGACGCCGGTGAAGGCCACGATGTTCGCGGGGACCCTGTCGCGCTTCACGGCCGTGCCGCGGTCGTCCTTGAAGGACCAGGGGCCGGACGTGGCCGCCTTCGACCCGCTGCCCCCGCCACTGTCCTTGCCCCTGCCGTCCCCGCAGGCGGTGACCGCGGCGGCCAGTCCGACGGCGCCGCCCGCGGCGAGGAGGCCGCGGCGAGTGAGATGGGTGGCACGGGCGTGGGGCATGGGTATGACTGCTTTCGAACGGGGCGAAGCGCCCGCCGGACAGGTTCGAAGGTAGGTTAGCCTAACCTCAGTCGATGTCCAGGGGGTGGGGCGGTCCGCACGCGGAGACGCACGCGGTGGAGCAAGTCGTCCGCCTGGATGCCGCGTTGCCGGCCATCCCCGCACCACGAGGGAACTCGCCCGACGGCTCCGCCTCAGCCGTGCGACCGTCTCCTGCCGTCTCCGGATCCTTCACCGTGCCGGGCTGCTCCCGCGCAGTCACCACTCCCGGCACGTCTTCCACGCCGTCGGGGCGGGGACCGACCGGGAGCGGGGCGTGACGCCCCGCTGCCCGCCGTGATCCCCCAGCAGCCTCGGACGGGTACCTCAGCCCACCAGCCCCAACTCCCGTGCGACCAGCATCCGCTGCACCTCGCTCGTGCCCTCGCCGATCTCCAGGATCTTGGAGTCGCGCCACATGCGGGCCACCGGGTACTCGTTCATGAAGCCGTAGCCGCCGTGGATCTGGGTGGCGTCGCGGGCGTTGTCGACGGCGACGGTGGAGGAGTGGAGCTTGGCCAGGGCCGCCTCCTTCTTGAAGGGCTCGCCCGCGACCAGGCGGGAAGCGGCGTCGCGCCAGGCGAGGCGGGCCGTGTGGGCCTTCATCTCCATGTCGGCGATCTTGAACTGGATGGCCTGGTTGGCGCCGATCGGCCTGCCGAAGGCGTGGCGCTCCTTCGCGTACTTCACCGACTCGTCGACGCAGCCCTGCGCCAGGCCCGTCGCCAGCGCCGCGATCGCGATGCGGCCCTCGTCCAGGATGCGCAGGAACTGGGCGTAGCCGCGGCCCTCCTCGCCCAGGAGGTTGGCGGCCGGGACGCGCACGTCCTGGAACGACAGCTCGCGGGTGTCCGAGGCGTTCCAGCCGACCTTCGAGTAGGGGGCGGCGACCGTGAAGCCCGGGGTGCCGGACGGGACGATGATCGCCGAGATCTGCGGTTTGCCGTCCGGCTTGCGGCCGGTCACGGCGGTCACCGTCACCAGGCCCGTGATGTCCGTGCCCGAGTTGGTGATGAAGCACTTCGTGCCGTTGATCACCCATTCGCCGGTGTCCGGGTCCAGGCGGGCCGTGGTCCGGGTCGCCCCTGCGTCGCTGCCGCCGTCCGGTTCCGTCAGGCCGAACGCGCCGAGGATCTCGCCCGAGCACAGGCGGGGCAGCCACTCGCGCTTCTGCTCGTCCGTGCCGAAGAGATGGATCGGCATGGCGCCCAGGGAGACGCCCGCCTCCAGGGTGATCGCCACCGACGAGTCCACCCGGGCCAGTTCCTCCAGGGCGATGCCGAGGGCCAGATAGTCGCCGCCCATGCCGCCGTACTCCTCCGGGAACGGCAGCCCGAACAGGCCCATGCGGCCCATCTCGCGGACGATCTCGTACGGGAACTCGTGCCGCTCGTAGAAGTCGCCGATCTTCGGCGCCACCACGTCGTGCGCGAACTCCTCCACCGTACGGCGGAGTTCCTCCAGCTCGGGGCTGAGACGGTGGTCCATGCTGATCACTGGTCCTTGTGGGAGAGAGCGCGGACGGTACGGGACGGGCTGGGCCGGTCCAGATGGGCGGCCATCCACACGCTGGTGGCGGTGAGACGGCCGAGGTCGACGCCGGTCTCGATGCCGAGGCCGTGCAGCATCCAGACGAGGTCCTCGGTGGCGAGGTTGCCGGTGGCGGACTTGGCGTACGGGCAGCCGCCGAGCCCGCCGGCCGAGGCGTCGATCGTGGTCACCCCGTGCTGCAGGGCCGCATAGGTGTTGGCGAGCGCCTGGCCGTAGGTGTCGTGGAAGTGCACGCCGATCACGTTGGTCGGCACGCCCTTCTCGTTGAGCAGGTTGAGCAGTTCGAGCACATGGCCCGGCGTGGCCACGCCGATCGTGTCGCCGAGGCTCAGCTCGTCGCAGCCCATGTCCCTGAGGGCCGTGCAGACACGGGCCACCTGGTGGAGGGGGACCGCCCCCTCCCAGGGGTCGCCGAAGCACATGGAGACATAGCCGCGTACGTGCGCGCCCGCGTCCTTCGCCTGCCGGACCACCGGCTCGAACACGGCCAGCGACTCGTCCAGCGTGCGGTTGAGGTTGGCCTTCGCGAAGGACTCGGTGGCGCTGGCGAACACCGCGATCCGGCGGGCGCCGAGTGCGAGGGCACGGTCCAGGCCACGCTGGTTCGGCACCAGGACGGGCAGGTCCACACCGAGATCGGCGACCTGCCGGAACAGGTGCTCGGCGTCGGCCAGCTGGGGCACCCACCTGGGGTGCACGAAACTCGTCGCCTCGATCGTCGTCAGGCCCGCGTCGGCCAGGCGGCGGATGAACTCCGCCTTCACCGACGTCGGTACGGCCATCTTCTCGTTCTGCAGCCCGTCCCGCGCGCCGACCTCGTGGATCCGCACCCGAGCGGGCAGGGCGGCGGCCGGTACGACCATGGGCAGTCCGTCGGCGGTCACTCCGCCACCTCCCCTTCCTCGTCGTGTGGTGCGATCACGGCGAGCACCTGGTCCATGGCGACCGTCGTGCCCGGCGTCACGTCCAGCTCGGCGACCGTGCCGGCGTGCGGGGCGGAGATGACGTGCTCCATCTTCATCGCCTCGACCACCAGCAGGCTCTGGCCCGCGGCCACTTCATCGCCGACCGCGACCTTCACGACGGTCACCGTCCCGGGCATGGGCGCGGTCAGCGAGTCCGCGCCCGCGTGCCCGGACCGGGTGAGGGATGCGGCGACCGGGTCGTGGTCGTGCACGTGCCAGGTGTCGCCGTCCCGGCCGATCCAGTCACCGGCCCGGTGGAAGGCGTGGCGGACGCCGTCCAGGGTGACGCTCACCCGGTCGTCGGTGACGGTGTGGGTGCCCCGGGGGGTGTACGTCACCGGTTCCTGCACCCGGAGGTGGAAGGCGGGCGGCTTCGGGGTGCCGCCGAGCCGCCATCCGCTCGGCACCGAGAACGGGTCGGTCCAGCCCTCCGCACGGGGCTTCAGCGCCTCCAGGCGCACGGCGGCCGCCGCCTCGTACACCGCCTCCGGCACGTCGGCGGGGACCAGCTCGTCCACCACCCGCTCCACGAGCCCCGTGTCCAACTCGCCCGCCACGACCGCCGGATGCGCCAGCAGCCGGCGCAGGAAGCCCGCGTTGGTCTGCACCCCCAGCGTGACCGTCTCCGCCAGTGCCACCCGGAGCCTTCTGAGCGCCGTCGCCCGGTCGGGGCCGTGGGCGATCACCTTGGACACCATCGGGTCGTACAGGCTGCCCACCTCGGTGCCCTCGCTGAGCCCGGAGTCGGTGCGCACGCCGTCGCCCTGCGGCTCCTCCAGGAGCAGGACGGTGCCACCGGAGGGCAGGAAGCCGCGTGCGGGGTCCTCCGCGCAGATGCGGGCCTCCACCGCGTGCCCGGTCAGCCGCACGTCCTCCTGCCCGAAGCCGAGCCGCTCCCCGGCGGCGACCCGCAGCTGCCACTCCACCAGGTCGAGTCCGGTCACCAACTCGGTGACCGGGTGCTCCACCTGGAGACGGGTGTTCATCTCCATGAAGTAGTACTGCGTCGGGTCCCCGCCCGGCACGATGAACTCCACCGTGCCCGCGCCCCGGTACCCGCAGGACCGGGCCGCCTGCACGGCCGCCTCGCCCATCGCCGCGCGGGTCCGCTCGTCCAGCAGGACCGACGGCGCCTCTTCGATGATCTTCTGGTGCCGCCGCTGGAGCGAGCACTCGCGCTCGCCGAGGTGGACGACGTTGCCGTGGCCGTCGGCCAGGACCTGGATCTCGATGTGCCGGGGCCGGTCGACCCACCGCTCCACCAGCAGGGTGTCGTCGCCGAAGGAGGCGCGGGCCTCACGGCGGGCGGCGGCGATCTCCTCCTCCAGCACGGCCATGTCCCGCACCAGCCGCATGCCCTTGCCGCCGCCCCCGGCGGAGGGCTTGAGCAGCACGGGCGCGCCCAGCGCGCGGGCGGCCTCGGCGAGCTCGGGGTCCCGGCCTCCCGGCACCACCGGAACCCCGGCGGCCTGCACCGTCTCCTTGGCGCGGATCTTGTCGCCCATGAGCGCGATGGCGTCCGCCGACGGGCCGATGAAGACGAGCCCCGCCTCCTCGCAGGCGCGCGCGAAGCCCGCGTTCTCGGCGAGGAAGCCGTACCCGGGGTGGACGGCCTGGGCGCCGGTGCGGGCGGCGGCGTCCAGGAGGCGGTCGATGGACAGATAGCTCTCGGCGGCAGGCGCGGGCCCGATCCGTACCGCCGTGTCGGCCTCCCGGACGTGCCGCGCGTCCGCGTCGGCGTCGGAGAAGACCGCCACCGAGCGCACGCCCAGCGAGCGGAGCGTACGGATGACGCGTACGGCGATCTCGCCCCGGTTGGCGACCAGCACTGTGTCGAACACGGTTCCCCTCCTCACATCCGGAAGACGCCGAACTGGGGCTCTCCCAGAGGCGCGTTGGCGCAGGCCGTCAGGGCGAGTCCGAGGACCTGACGGGTTTCCAGCGGGTCGATCACGCCGTCGTCCCAGAGGCGGGCGGTGGCGTAGTAGGCGTTGCCCTGGCGCTCGTACTGCGCGCGGATCGGCGCCTTGAAGGCCTCCTCGTCCTCGGCGGGCCACTCCTCGCCGCGCGCTTCCAGCTGGTCGCGCTTGACCGTGGCGAGGACGGACGCCGCCTGCTCGCCGCCCATGACGGAGATCTTGGCGTTGGGCCACATCCACAGGAAGCGGGGGGAGTAGGCCCGGCCGCACATCGAGTAGTTGCCCGCGCCGTACGACCCGCCGACCACCACGGTCAGCTTCGGTACGCGCGTGCACGCCACCGCCGTCACCATCTTGGCGCCGTGCTTGGCGATGCCGCCCGCCTCGTAGTCCTTGCCGACCATGAACCCCGAGATGTTCTGCAGGAACACCAGCGGGATTCCGCGCTGGTCGCACAGCTCGATGAAGTGGGCGCCCTTCTGGGCGGACTCGGAGAAGAGGATGCCGTTGTTGGCGACGATGCCGACCGGGTGGCCGTGGATGTGCGCGAAGCCGGTGACGAGCGTCTGCCCGAACTCGGCCTTGAACTCGGCGAACCGGGAGCCGTCGACCACGCGCGCGATGATCTCGCGGACGTCGTAGGGGGTGCGGGAGTCGACCGGGACGGCGCCGTACAGCCCGTACGGATCCGCCTTCGGCTCGACCGTCGGCCGCACCGCCCAGGGCAGGGACCGCCGGGCCGGGAGCGTGGCGACGATGTTCCGGACGATCCTGAGGGCGTGCGCGTCGTCCTCGGCGAGGTGGTCGGTGACCCCGGAGACCCGGGAGTGGACCTCGCCGCCGCCCAGCTCCTCCGCCGTGACGACCTCACCGGTGGCGGCCTTCACGAGCGGCGGGCCGCCGAGGAAGATCGTCCCCTGGTTGCGGACGATCACGGCCTCGTCGCTCATCGCCGGGACGTACGCCCCGCCGGCCGTGCACGAGCCGAGGACGGCCGCGATCTGCGGGATCCCGGCGCCGGACATCCGGGCCTGGTTGTAGAAGATCCGCCCGAAGTGGTCCCGGTCGGGGAAGACCTCGTCCTGCATCGGCAGGAAGGCGCCACCGGAGTCGACCAGGTACACGCACGGCAGCCGGTTGTCGAGGGCCACCTCCTGGGCGCGCAGGTGCTTCTTCACGGTCATCGGGTAGTACGTGCCGCCCTTGACCGTGGCGTCGTTCGCGACGATCACGCACTCACGTCCGCTGACCCGGCCGATCCCGGCGATCACCCCGGCCGCCGGGGCCTGGCCGTCGTACATCCCGTCGGCCGCGAGGGGAGCCAGCTCCAGGAACGGCGACCCGGGGTCGAGCAG
The DNA here is from genome assembly GCF_053598395.1 of Streptomyces sp. NPDC001135. NCBI lineage: Bacteria > Bacillati > Actinomycetota > Actinomycetes > Kitasatosporales > Streptomycetaceae > Streptomyces > Streptomyces sp. NPDC001135. The sequence continues at coordinate 127,382 of NZ_JBSFKD010000002.1, forward strand.
CGTGTCCACCCTGTCCCTCGGCAGCAGCTTGCCGCGCGCGGTGTGCCGGGCCCGCGCCTTCTCACCGCCGCCGAGCGCCGCCGCGGCCAGCTTGCCGCGCAGCTCCTCGACGAGCGCGAGATGAGCCTGTTCATTGGCCCGCCAGGCCTCCGACGCGGGATCTGCCGCGCTCCGGAGCTCCGGTGCCTCCTGCATCCTGCGGTCCCCTCACCGGTGATCGAACCAGTCGGTCGAACGAGTTAATGAGCGTTAACCATCTCCTTCAGGTTAACGACCGCTAACCTCGCTGTCTAGAATTGCCTGCATGGTCACCAGAACCGACGCCCCGACCCGCCGCGAGCAGATCCTCAAGGAGGCCGCCCGGCTCTTCGCCGAGCGCGGCTTCCACGGCGTCGGTGTCGACGAGATAGGCGCCGCGGTCGGTATCAGCGGCCCCGGTCTGTACCGGCACTTCCCGGGCAAGGACGCGATGCTCGCCGAGCTGCTGGTGGGCATCAGCGGCCAGCTGCTGACCGGGGCCAAGCGGCGCCTGGCGGAGGCGGACGGCCGGATGGGCGCCTCCGAGGTCCTCGACTCCCTCATCGAGGGCCACATCGACTTCGCGCTGGACGACCGTCCCCTGATCACCCTGCACGACCGCGAGCTGGACCGCCTCCGGGACAGTGACCGCAAGCTGGTCCGCCAGCTCCAGCGGCAGTACGTCGAGCTGTGGGTGGAGGTGGTCCGCGAGGTGTATCCGGGCCTGTCGGAGCCCTCGGCCCGCTCGGCGGTCCACTCGGTCTTCGGTCTGCTGAACTCCACACCGCACCTGGGCCGGGCGGGGACCCTGCCGGGGCGCGCGGCGACGGCGGCGCTGCTGCACCGGATGGCTCGGGGGGCGTTCGCGGCGGGGGAGGGGTGACGCGGTGCCCTCCGGTCCCCGGACCGCGGACACCCCCGGGTTCCTCCGCTGCGGCGAGGCCGGGTGCCGGCCCGGGCGCGTGGCCAAGGTCACCCTGGACGCCAGAACATACTCACCAGTACCTTGGAGTCTGAGCAAGCGCTTAGACAGGTAGCTGGAGGTGGGCGGCGTGCGCCGTACGGTGTTCAACGAGGATCACGAGGCGTTCCGGGAGACCCTGCGCGCCTTCATCGAGGCCGAGGTCGTCCCCGTCTACGACGAGTGGTTCGCCGCCGGCCAGGCGCCGCGCGACTTCTACTACAAGCTCGGCGAGCTGGGCATCTTCGGCATCAACGTCCCCGAGGAGTTCGGCGGCGCGGGCCTGGACAGCCACAAGTTCGAGGCCGTCCTCTACGAGGAGACCGCCCGCGCGGGCGTGCAGTTCGGCGGCTCCGGCGTGCACGTGCTGCTCGCCCTGCCGTACATCAAGATGCTCGCCACCGACGAGCAGAAGAAGCGCTACCTGCCGAAGTTCGTCACCGGCGAGGAGATGTGGGCCATCGCGATGACGGAGCCGGGCACCGGCTCCGACCTCGCGGGCATGAAGTCCACCGCCAAGCTCTCCGAGGACGGCACGCACTACGTCCTCAACGGCGCCAAGACCTTCATCACCGGCGGCGTCCACGCCGACCGTGTGATCGTCTGCGCCCGCACCGCCGCACCGACCGCCGAGGACCGCCGCCACGGCATCTCCCTGTTCGCCGTCGACACCAAGTCCGAGGGCTACTCCGTCGGCCGCAAGCTGGACAAGCTGGGCCTGAAGACCTCCGACACCGCCGAGCTGGCCTTCGTCGACGTCAAGGTCCCCGTCGAGGACCTGCTCGGCGAGGAGAACAAGGGCTTCTACTACCTCGGCCACAACCTGGCCTCCGAGCGCTGGGGCATCGCCTTCGGCGCCTACGCGCAGGCCAAGGCCGCCGTCCGGTTCGCCAAGCAGTACGTCCAGGAGCGCACCGTCTTCGGCAAGCCGGTCGCCCACTTCCAGAACACCAAGTTCGAGCTGGCCGCCTGCCAGGCCGAGGTGGACGCCGCCGAGGCCGTCGCCGACCGCGCCACGGAGGCCCTCGACGCCGGCGAGCTGACCCCCGCCGAGGCCGCCAGCGCCAAGCTGTTCTGCACCGAGGTCGCCCACCGCGTGATCGACCGCTGCCTGCAGCTGCACGGCGGCTACGGCTACATGAACGAGTACCCGATCGCCCGCCTGTACGCGGACAACCGCGTCAACCGCATCTACGGCGGCACCAGCGAGATCATGAAGTCGATCATCGCCAAGGACATGGGCCTGTAAGGGCCGTGCGACCGGGCGCGGTCACCGGCCGGTACCACCAGAACCCATGAGTCAGGCACTCCAGGATCTCCTCGATCTGCTCGACCTGGAGCACATCGAGGAGAACATCTTCCGCGGCCAGTCCCGCTCCGCCGTCGTCCCCCGCGTCTTCGGCGGGCAGGTCGCGGCACAGGCGCTGGTCGCCGCCGGGCGGACGGTCCCCGCGGACCGTCCCGCCCACTCCCTCCACGCCTACTTCCTGCGCCCGGGCGACCCCGGCGCGCCGATCGTCTACACCGTCGACCGCATCCGCGACGGCCGTTCCTTCACCACCCGCCGCGTGGTCGCCGTCCAGCACGGCAAGCCGATCTTCCACCTCTCGGCGTCCTTCCAGACGTACGAGGAGGGCCTGGAGCACCAGGCGCCGATGCCAGCCTCGCCCGACCCGGCGACCCTGCCCACCTCCCAGGAGCGGCTGCGCGGCTACGGCCACCTCGCGCCCGAGGTCGTCGAGAGGTTCCTCCAGGCCCGGGAGGCGATCGACCTCAGGTACGTCGACGAGCCGCCGTACGGGCAGTTCGGCGCGCCCCGCGAGCCGCACAGCCAGGTGTGGTTCCGCACCAACGGCAAGCTCGGCGACGACCCGTTGCTGCACGTCGTCCTCGCCACCTACGTCTCCGACATGACCCTCCTCGACTCCGTGCTGCTCGCGCACGGCCGCGGCGGCTGGGCCGTGGGGGATGTCGTGGGCGCCTCCCTGGACCACGCGATGTGGTTCCACCGGCCCTTCCGCGCCGACGAATGGCTGCTGTACGACCAGGAGTCGCCGTCCGCGCACGGCGGCCGGGGCCTCGGCCAGGCCCGTATACACACCCAGGACGGCCGGCTCGCCATCACGGTCATCCAGGAGGGTGTGGTCCGCGTCCCGCGCTGAGCCCGCCGTCGGCGTTACGCCAGTCCCGCCTCGGCCAGCAGATACGCCGTCAGGGGGTCGTAGTAGCGCGGGCTGACCACGTGGTCGTCGAGCGGTACGACGACCTGCAGGGTGCCCTCGGACTCGGCGAGGAACAGCGCCGGGTCGTTGGAGTCGGCGTACCCGACCGCGTCCAGGCCGTGCTGTCCGGCGTACCCGGCCCAGCCGTGGTCGGCGACCACCAGGTCCGGCAACGGGCGGCCCGCCCGCTCAAGTCCTGTCAGAATGGCCCGCATCGGCTCCCCCGAGTGGGTGTGCCACAGCGTCGCCCCGTGCTCCAGCACGGCCACGTCCGCGAACTGCATGACGTACCCCTCGTCCGTCTGCAGCCCGTCCGGGACGACCACGATCTCGCAGCCGGCGGCACGCAGCGCGACGGCCGTGGCCCGGTGCACGTCCAGCAGGCCGCCCGGGTGACCGGTCGCGAACAGCACCCGCTGCCGCCCGTCGGCCGCCTTGCGCAACCGTGCCGCCATCCGCTCCAGCGCGTCCACGGTCAGCTCGGGGTCGATCGTGTCCTGCCCGTACCGGTACTCGGGATCGTCGCTGACACCCACCCGCTCGGCCATCACCGCGAGCACGTCCTGCTCGTCCGTCCAGCGCTCGCCCAGCTCCAGGCCGAACCAGAAGGTGCGGACACCGTTGGCGAGCTGGCGGTAGTGGGAGAGGTTGTTCTCGCGGGGCGTGGCGACGTCCCCCGCGATACGGGTCCTCACCAGGTGGTCGACGAGCTGGGCGCGGCTGGGTGTCCCGGATATCGGCATGCCTCCCATTGTGGGGCAGCGCACTGCGGGCGTCCTCGGCATATCGCCCGGTGGGACGCGGCTCACCCGCCGGATCGGCCGTGCCGCAGCGCGAACCACAACTCCATGCGTACGTCCGGGTCGTCCAGGTCGGCGTCCAACAGGGCGGCGCAGCGGGCGATCCGCTGCCGCACGGTGTTGCGGTGCACGTCCAGCGCCACCGCTGTGCGGTCCCAACTTCCGTGCAGAGACAGCCAGTTGCGCAGGGTTTCGGTCAGCTCGGGCCGGTCGGCGAGCGGCGCGAGTACGGCCCGGGCATGTGCCTCGGCGTCCGCCCGCGGCACCAGGGCCTCCCACCCCGGCCGGGTGCCGTGGCGGACCAGCGGGGTGCGGGTGGCGCGGGCCCGGGCGAGGGCACGGGCCGCCTGGGCGTCGGCGTCCGCCCACTCCCGCGGCGCGACGGCGGCGCTCACCCCGAGCGTCCACCCGGCCTGCGGCCCCGGTGCCCGCCCGCCCGGCACCAGCACCCGTACGACGTCATGGGCGAGGTCGACCAGTGGCGAACCCAGGGCGGCGCCGAGCGCGGAGGCGGCGACGGCGTCCGGGGGCTGCCCCTCGGGCCGGGCGTGTACGACGACCCAGCCGCCCTCCCCCAGCAGCGGAGCGACCGCCTCCGGCGGGGCACCGAGCAGCAGCCGCACCAGCGCCGAGGACCGTGCCGCCCCGGCACCGCTGTGATGCTCCCCGGTCAGCAGGGACAGCAGGACCGCGGCGACGGAGGCGATGGTGTGGTCCCCGGGCTCCCGCCGGGCGCCGGCCACGGCGAGTACGAACCCGTCACCGGCACCGAGGGCGTAGACGGCGAGGTGGGCGGAGCCGGCGGTGGCGGTGGCGGAGGCGGGGAGGGGGCGGGAGGGGGCCGGGGCGGTGTCCGCGCCCGGCGCGTGCGGGGCCGCCCCGGGTGCCGGGCCGCCGGTGGCGCGTACCACGGTCGCCAGTTCGGCCAGTGCGTCGCGTACCTCTGCGGCCGGCTCGCGGCCCGCGGCGGCGAGGGCGGTGCCGTCCGGGCCGTAGAGCACCGCGTGCCCGGACAGGTGCTGGGCCAGGCGGCGCAGCACCGACGGCACCGGGTCCGGGCGGGCGGCGGCCGAGGCGAGGCCCTGCTGGGCCTCCGTGACGCGGCGCAGCTCGGCGAGCCGGGCCTGGGCCATCAGCTGCCACACCGCGCGGGCCACCCCGGAGAAGGTGGTCTGGGGCGGGACCTCCAGCAACGGCAGTCCGTGGCGCTCGCAGGCGGCGACCAGCGCGCGCGGCACCATGTCGTGCACCGGCGCGAGGCCGAACCCGAGGGCGGCTCCGCCCGCCGCCACGATCCGCGAGACGTAGTCGTCGAAGTAGTCCCCCGGTCCCGAGTCCTCCCCCACATGACCGGGGGCACCCCCGTCCGAACCCGCCGCCTCCGGGACGTGCACTCCCGCCGTGAGCAGCAGCTCACCGCCCAGCAGATACGGGTACGGGTCGGCCATCTCCGAGGTGTGCGCCCAGTGGATCACGAGGGAGGGGTCGGACGGGCCCGCGATCTGCCGCAGACCGAGATCGTCGCGGGCGAGCAGGGCCGACAGCGGTACCGGTGGGGTCGGTGGGACCGCTGGGGTGATCGTCTCCGGCATGGTGTGCGTTTCCTCCATCCCGCCCCGTTCATATGGATGAAACGTACACTTCGCAGTCGCTTTCCGGCCACCTAGTGTCAAGTCAGCACGGCAGCCGCGGGTACGGGCGGATGTCCCCGCGAGCCGCTGCCGTCCGTTTCCCCTGCATCTGCACGACACGCCACCGGACAGTGCGCGAAGGAGGGCCCCATATGGCCGTCGACTACACAGTGATCGTCGTCTATCTCGCCAGCATGCTGGCCATGGGCTGGTGGGGCATGCGCCGCGCCAGGTCCAAGAGCGACTTCCTGGTGGCCGGCCGCCGCCTGGGCCCGGCCATGTACTCCGGCACCATGGCGGCGATCGTCCTCGGCGGCGCCTCCACCATCGGCGGCGTGGGCCTCGGCTACCAGTACGGCCTGTCCGGCGCCTGGATGGTCTTCACCATCGGCCTGGGGCTCCTCGCGCTCTCCGTCTTCTTCTCCGCCCGCATCGCCCGCCTGAAGGTCTACACCGTCTCCGAGATGCTGGACCTGCGCTACGGCGGGCGGGCCGGCGTGATCTCCGGCGTGGTCATGTGGGCGTACACCCTCATGCTGGCCGTCACCTCGACCATCGCCTACGCCACGATCTTCGACGTCCTCCTCGACATGAACCGGACCGTCGCGATCGTCCTCGGCGGCTCCATCGTCGTCGCCTACTCCACCCTCGGCGGCATGTGGTCCATCACACTGACCGACATGGTCCAGTTCGTGGTGAAGACCATCGGCGTGCTGCTCCTGCTCCTGCCCATCGCCGTGGTCAAGGCGGGCGGCTTCTCGGAGATGAAGGCCAAGCTGCCGACCTCGTACTTCGACCCGCTGGGCATCGGCGGCGAGACGATCTTCACCTACGTCCTGATCTACACGTTCGGCATGCTGATCGGCCAGGACATCTGGCAGCGCGTGTTCACCGCCCGCAGCGACAGGACCGCCCGGTGGGGCGGCACGGTGGCCGGCACCTACTGCCTGGCCTACGCCCTCGCCGGCGCGGTGATCGGCACCGCCGCCAAGGTGCTCTACCCCAAGCTCGGCAGCCCCGACGACGCCTTCGCCACCATCGTCAAGGACGAACTCCCCGTCGGCGTGCGCGGCCTGGTCCTGGCCGCCGCCCTGGCCGCCGTGATGTCCACCTCCTCCGGCGCCCTGATCGCCTGCGCCACGGTCGCCAACAACGACATCTGGTCGCGGCTGCGCGGTGCCGTACGGAGCGGCGGCGAGGACCACGACGAGGTCACCGGCAACCGGGCGTTCATCCTGGTCATGGGCGTCGCGGTGATCGGCACGGCGATCGCGCTGAACAACGTGGTCGAGGCGCTGACCGTGGCGTACAACCTGCTCGTCGCCGGCCTGCTCGTGCCCATCCTCGGCGGCCTGCTGTGGAAGCGCGGCACGGTGCAGGGCGCGCTGGCCTCCGTGATCGTCGGCGGCCTCGCGGTGATCGGCCTGATGGCCGGGTACGGCATCCTCGCCAACGAACCCGTCTACTACGGCCTGCTCGCCTCCCTCGCCGCCTACCTCGTCGTCTCGCTGGCGACGCGGCCCACCGACGAGACCGTCCTCGCCGTCTGGCGCGAGCGCCTGGCCGGACGGTCCCCCGAACTCGCGTCCGAACCTGTCCCGGCTCACCAGTAGAGTCGTAGGGAAAGCAGTACATGCGCGATGAAGCGCAAGAAAGAAGGCAATTCACCATGAGCAGCAACGAGACGCCCCGCGGCCCTGTCGACTCCTCCCGCATCCCGCGGTACGCCGGACCCGCGACCTTCGCCCGGCTGCCCCGCCTGGACGAGGTCGGCACCGCCGACGTCGCCGTCGTGGGCGTGCCGTTCGACTCCGGTGTCTCGTACCGGCCGGGCGCCCGCTTCGGCGGCAACGCCATCCGCGAGGCGTCCCGGCTGCTGCGCCCGTACAACCCGGCGCAGGACGCCTCCCCCTTCGCCCTGGCGCAGGTCGCCGACGGCGGCGACATCGCGGTGAACCCGTTCAACATCAACGAGGCCGTCGAGACGATCGAGGCGGCGGCGGACGAGCTGCTCGGCACGGGCGCCCGCCTGATGACCCTGGGCGGCGACCACACCATCGCGCTGCCCCTCCTGCGCTCGGTCGCCAAGAAGCACGGCCCGGTCGCCCTGCTGCACTTCGACGCCCACCTGGACACCTGGGACACCTACTTCGGCGCCGAGTACACGCACGGCACCCCGTTCCGCCGCGCGGTGGAGGAGGGCATCCTCGACACCTCCGCCCTCTCCCACGTCGGCACCCGCGGCCCGCTGTACGGCAAGCAGGACCTCACCGACGACGAGAAGATGGGCTTCGGCATCGTCACGTCCGCCGACATCTACCGCCGGGGCGCCGACGAGGTGGCCGACCAGCTGCGCCAGCGCATCGGCGACCGCCCGCTGTACATCTCCATCGACATCGACTGCCTCGACCCGGCCCACGCGCCCGGCACCGGCACCCCCGAGGCCGGCGGCATGACCTCCCGCGAACTGCTGGAGATCCTGCGCGGTCTGGCGTCCTGCAACCTGGTCTCGGCGGACGTCGTCGAGGTCGCGCCCGCGTACGACCACGCCGAGATCACCTCGGTCGCGGCCTCGCACACGGCCTACGAACTGACCACCATCATGAGCCGCCAGATCGCGGCGGCCCGCAACGTCTAACTCTCCTTAGGGGACCGAGAGCAGTGACCCACGACCACGACCTGGTACTCCGCCCGACCGAGGCCCAGCAGGAGGCCGCGCTGAATCCTCCCCCCGGCCGCAACGGCGGAGACCTGGTCGTGGAGACCCTCGCCGGACTGGGCGCGACGACCGTCTTCGGCCTGCCCGGCCAGCACGCCCTCGGGATGTTCGACGCCCTGGGCCGCTCCTCCCTGCGGTATGTCGGTCTGCGGGTGGAGAACAACGCGGGCTTCGCGGCCGACGCGTACGGCAGGATCACGGGAGAGGCGGCCCCGCTGCTCCTCTCGACCGGCCCGGGAGCCCTGACCTCCCTGGCCGCCCTGCAGGAGGCCGCCGCCGCCTCCGCCCCCGTGCTGGCGATCAGCAGCCAGGTCCCGACGGCCGGCCTGGGCGGCGGCCGTCACGGCTACCTCCACGAACTCCCGGACCAGGCCGCCTCCTTCCGGGGCGTGGTCAAGTCCGTCCACACCGTCCGCACCCAGTCCCAGATCCCCTCCGCCGTCGCGGCGGCGTGGAAGTCGGCGCTGACCGCACCGCACGGCCCCGTGTGGGTGGAGATCCCGCAGGACGTGCTGCTGGCTCCGACCGCGCTGCCGGTGGTGACGGCGCCGGACGCCACACCGGAGGACCTGGTCCCGCGCCCCGAACTGACGGCGGTGGCAGCCGACCTGCTGTCGCGTGCGGCCCGCCCGGCGATCATCGCGGGCGGCGGGGTCGTACGATCCGACGCCTCGGGAAAGCTGCTGCAGCTGGCCGAGCGGCTCGACGCCCCCGTGGTCACGACCTTCGGCGGCAAGGGCGCGTTTCCCTGGGAGCACCCTCTTTCGATGCAGTCCTGGCTGGAGGACCGGCATACGACGGACTTCCTGGAGGACGCGGACGTCCTGCTGGTGGTCGGCTCGGGGCTCGGTGAACTCTCCTCCAACTACCACACGTTCAAGCCGCGTGGCCGGGTGATCCAGATCGAGGCGGACCTCGGCAAGCTGGAGTCCAACCATCCGGCCCTCGGTATCCACGCGGACGCGCGACTTGCCCTGCAGGCGCTGCTGGAGACGGTCCAGGAGCGCACGGACGAGTCGGCGCCGGGGCGGGTGCGGGAGCTGCTGTCCCGAGTCGGCGAGCGCATCGCCTCCCAGGAACTCACCCTGGAGCAGGAGCTGTTGGCGTCCGTCCGCCGTGCCCTGCCCTCGGGCGCCCCCTCCTTCTGGGACATGACGATCCTGGCGTACTGGGCGTGGTCGGCCTTCGATCCCCGGGGCACGAACACCATGCACTCCGCACAGGGCGCCGGCGGCCTCGGCTACGGCTTCCCGGCGGCGCTGGGCGCGGCGGCGGCCGACCCGACGCGCCCGGTGCTGGCGGTGTCCGGCGACGGCGGCGCGCTGTACTCGATCGCGGAGCTGGCCACGGCGAAACAGTACGACCTGCCGGTCACCTGGCTCATCGTCGACGACGGCGGCTACGGCATCCTCCGCGAGTACATGACGGACGCCTTCGGCCGGGCGACGGCGACGGAACTGACCCGCCCGGACTACGTGGCCCTGGCCGAGTCCTTCGGCGTCCCCGGGGTACGGACGACCCCGGAGACCCTGGAGGAGGACCTGGCGAAGGCGCTGTCCGCGCCCGGCCCTTCGGTGGTCGTGCTCCCGGCGGTCCTGCGGATGTTCGCGCCGACGCACCTCACGGCGTGATCCCGGCCCGCCGGATCCGGGGGTGCCTCAGTGGCACGTGCTCGACGTGCTGATGTACACCTGCGTCGGGTGCGCCGAGCCGAAGGACCAGCCCTGTCCCGGCTTCATGCAGATCGTGTGGTAGTCGGAGAACTTCACGTAGGCCACGTCGTCGTGCCGGGTGTTGACCGCGCCCTTCGCCCTGCGGCTCGCGCCGAGCGTCTGCCAGTACCCGGTGTCCTTGAACTTTCCCGTCATCGTGTTGCCGTTGTAGAAGCACACGTACGGATACGGACAGCTCGGCCGGGCCGCGGTGGACGCCGAGGCGGTCTGCGCGGAGAGGGCCAGACCGCTCCCGGCCATGGCGCACGCGGTCAGGACGGCGGCGGTCGCGCTACGGAATCGCATGGATGCTCCTTGGACTCGGTTGTCTGAGGCGGCCCGCCCCACCCCCGTGGGAGCGGGCCGCCGAATGCCTGGGGCGGTGCGGGGTGGACCGCACCGCCCGTCGTGCAGCACCGACAGTGCAGGCCGAGTCCAGGACGGGGCCAGGGCCGCCGGGCAGTTGCCGCCGACGCGGGACGTCCCACCCTGGGACCTGCGCAGACGCCGTGCGCCATGAGGCACCGGCGGGACGCGGGAACGCCCCCGGAGACGGCCGAAATCATGCGCTCACGCGCCGGGCCACGGGAACCGGGCGCCCTGTGTGGGGCATCCTCCTTGCGGGGAGTTGCAACAGACATGGGGTGGAGCATGTCTCGTTGGAAACAGTTGCCGGACTCGCTCGACCCACGAGTGCGGCAACTCGCCGTACGGATGCGCCGTATCAAGGACCACAGCGGTCTGAGCCTGCAGGCACTGGCCGCCCGGACGGGCTACAGCCGTGCCTCCTGGGACCGCTACCTCAACGGCCGTTCCCTGCCGCCGAAGGAGGCGGTGGCGGCGCTGGCCCGCGCCTGCGACATGGACCCGGCCCGGCTGCTGGCCCTGCACGAGGTGGCCGTGGCGGCGGGGCGCGGGGGCGGTCAGGAGCGGCCGGCGGAACCGGGCGCGGATCCGGGCGCGGATCCGGACTCGGGTCCGGCCGGGGAGGAACCGGCGGGCACGGGCCGGGAGAAGGGCACACGGGGACGGAAGGCGCTCACCGTCGTACTGGCCTCGGCCGTGCTCGTCACCGCGGTGATCGTCCTCCTGGTGGCCGCGCCGTGGCACGGCGGACCGGGGCGCGGCGACGGCCGGCCGGTCCCGGCGCAGACCGCGCCGTCGGCCTCCGGGACGGGGACGGGCGCGGACAAGGGGGCATTCGTGTACCGGGCCGGAAAGGACTACCCGTGCCGGGTGCACCGGGCCGCGGACGGGCTGCTGTACGCGGGGTACAGCACGACCCGTGTCGGCCTGATCGGCAAGGGATCCGCACAGTGGGACGTCGTCGAGGCACAGTGCCTGCTGCGCCACCACGGCCTCTCGCCGGGGGTCGCCGACGGTGCGTTCGGCTCCCGCACCGAGCGTGCGGTGGAGCGGTTGCAGCAGGGGGCACACCTGCGCGTGGACGGGGTCGTCGGCGAGGACACCTGGGGGGTGCTGCGGAAATGACGTCCGGCGACCGGCCGGTGGAGTGCGAGCGGCTGGCGCAGGCGCTGCGCGGGCTACGCGCCCGGACCGGGCTGAGCCTGGCCGCACTGGCCGCGAAGACGCCGTACAGCAAGTCGTCCTGGGACCGCTATCTCCGTGGCGGGACCGTTCCGCCGCGGCAGGCCGTGGCGGAACTGTGCGAGCTGGCGGGCGAGGACCCCGGCCGTCTGCTCGCCCTGTGGGAACTGGCCGACGCGGTGTCGAGCGGGCGTGCGGCGGGCGGGGCCCCGGCGGCCGGGCGTGCGGCGGGCGGTCGCCCCGAGGGCGTACGTGCGCCGGGTGGGCACCCGCTCGCGGCGGTGCCGTCGCCCGCTCCGGCCCCGGCCGGGACACTCCCGCCCGAAGAAGGCGACCGCTCACCCCGGCGCCCGTCGCGGCACCTGATCGCCGTCGTGGGTGGTGCGCTCGCGGTCGTCGCGGCCCTCGTGCCGCTGGCGGCGACCGGCGCCTTCAGCGGGTCCGACCCGGGCCCGCGCACCCCGCCCCCGGCGTCCCCGTCCGCGCTGGTGCAGGGATGCCACGGCGGTGGCTGCACGGGCAAGGACCCCGAGACGTACGGCTGCGGAGCCGCCCCCGTGCCGGTGACCCTGGGCCGGCAGAGCTTCCCCGGGCCGACCGTGGTCAAGATCCGGCACAGCACCGCCTGCGGTGCGGTGTGGGTGCGGATCGACCTCGGGAAGGTGGGGGACCGGGCGGAGATCCTCGTACCGCACCACGCGCCGTGGCGCATCGAGGTCAAGGACCGGTACGACGCCCAGGACTCCCTGTCCACCCCGATGGTCGCCGCCTCCCGGTCCGACCTGGACCGCGTACGCGCCTGCCTGGTACGCGACGGCGAGCGGCACTGCTTCGGCACCCAGGGGTAGCGACGCGTCCGCGGACCCGGTTGCTACCTCAGGGGTTCCCGTCCGGTGCCAGGACCGCGGCCGCCAGGTGGTCACGGAACCAGCGGTGGCCCGGGTCGGCCGCGTTGCGGGGGTGCCAGGCCATCCCGAGGTCCAGGGGCGCCAGGTCGAGGGGGACCGGGAAGGTGCGCAGGCCCAGCGCGGCGATGGTGCCGGGGAGCCAGTCGGGCAGGGTGAGCGCGACGAGGTCGGTGTCCCGGGCCAGCATCAGCGCGGCCGTGTAACCGGGCACGACCACCGCGGTCCGGCGCCGCAGTCCGAGGTCCGCGAGCGCGCGGTCGACCGGCCCGGTGCGCTTGCCGAGCCGGGAGACACCGATGTGGTCGGCCGCGGCGAAACGGCGGGCGTCGATCCGCCGGCCGAAGAGGGGGTGACCGCTGCGGGCGACACCGACCAGGTGCGCGCGCCTGAGCTGCCGGGTGTGGATCTCGGGATCCAGATGGTCGAGGACGCCCAGTTCGACGTCGACCAGCCCCTGCCGCAGCCCGGGGCCGCCCTCCACCGCCTCCGGCAGGAAGACGACGTCCACGTGCGGGGCCTCCGCGTGGATCCGGTCGGTCAGGGTCCGGGCCAGCCCCGTCAGCAGCAGGTCGGTGGCCTGCACCGTGAACGTGCGCCGCAGATGCACCGGGTCGAAACCGGCCCCGGGACGAAGGACGTTGTCGCAGCCGCGCAACAACCCGGCCACCTCTTCGCGGAGTTCCAGCGCCCGCGGCGTCGGTACCATCCGCTGGCCCGCGCGGACCAGCAGCGGATCACCGACGGCACGGCGGAGCCGGGCCAGCGTACGGCTGACCGCCGCGGGTGAGGTGCCGAGCCGCTCGGCGGCACGGGTCACGCTGTTCTCCTGGAGCAGGGCGTCCAGGGCGCGCAGCAGATTGAGATCCATGGACGCTCCTGAGCGGCGTTCTCGAGCTGCGTTCTTACGTCTGAGGCAATGATTGCGTGCCGATCTTTGCATTGCTGCGGAATTCCCCGGTGCGGAGAGTGGAGGTGTCCGCGAAAACCCCCATGAGCCCCGTCGAGGAGTCCCCTGTGCAGCAGTCACCCCGTGCCGGCCGAGAAGGCGATGTGCTGGCCGTCGTCAGCCAGAGCGGGCCGGCGGTCTCGTTCTACGACGCCGCCCGCGACCGGCACCTCGGTACGGTCGAAGTCCCCGCCGAGCCCCATGAGTTGTGCTTCGACCCGGTGCGGCGGCTGCTGTGGTGCAGCAGTACGTACCGCTCCGGCTACTACCACGCCAACGGCGGCCGCGGCACCGAGCTGACCGCCATCGATCCCGACACCCGCCGGATCGTGGAGGTCGTCGACCTCGCGCCCGAACACGGGCCGCACGGGCTGGCGCTGGACCCGGTCCGCGGCCGCCTCTACGTCAGCGTGGAGGGCGCGGCGGACCGGCCCGGCGGCGTCGTGGTGATCGACACCGCCACCCGCCGGCCCCTGGGCAGGATCGACACCGACGCACCCGGACCGCACTGGTTCGCCATCGATCCGACGGGGCGGACGGGCTACGCCAGTAACAAGGAGGCGCCGTTCGTGTCGGTGGTCGACCTGGAACGCGGCGGCCTCACCGCGAAGGTGGAGGTGCCGGGCAGCGAGGGGCTGGCGGTCTCCGCCGACGGCGCGCACGTCTTCGTCGCCGCCCCGTACGCCGGTGCGCCCGAGGGGCAGACGCCCGGCATCCGGGTGATCGACGCCGGCACGCTGTCCGTGACCGCCACCCTGCCCACGGACCACGTCGTCATGCCGGTGCACCTGACCGCGACCGGCAAACTGCTCACCGGCGAGGTGCGCATGCGGCCGGCCCCCGACTCCGACGGCGTCTCCGGCTCCGGCTCCGGCTTCGGCTCCGGCCTCGGCCGTCAGGCGCCGGGCCGCCTCACCGTCTTCTCGGCGGCCACCCGCGAACGCCTCGGCGAACTGGAGGTGGGGGTGATGCCCCTGACCGTCCGGTCGTCCCCCGACGGCCGACTGGCCTACGTGGCCTGCGTCGTCTCCTCCACCGTCCACGTGATCGACCTGGACACGCTGCAGACCCTGGCCCGGCTGGACATCGCCAAGCGCGGCGAACCGGGAGCGCACGGCCTGGCGTACGTCCCACGCCCGTGACGGCAGGGTGGAGGGGGCCGTGGGCCGGCCGGGGCGGCGGCCCGGCCGGTCACCATCCGTTCTTCGTGCGGATCCGGGCCGGTGCCCGGGCCGAGGCGGAGAAGCCGGGCGTGGACCTGACCGTCACCGACGCCCGGAGCGACGCCTCCCAGCAGGCCGACCCGTTGCGGAACTTCACTTCGGCTTCGACGGCACCCCGGACGGGCCGGCGGCGGTGAAGGACGGCACGCTGTACGCGTAGGTCGCCCAGCAGCCGGGGCAATCGGGGAGGATCGCCGTGGACAACGCGCTGAAGGCGGTCCGGGGCAAGAAGGCGGAGCCGACGGTGAAGGTGCCGGTGAAGGTGGTCACGAGGGACAACGTGGCCGGCTTCAGCGGCTGACGACGACGGACGGCGGGCGGCCCCCGGAGCATCTCCGGGGGGTCCGCCCGACGTCATCCGGCCGGGGAGTTGCGGGGAGTCATGGGGAGTCACGAGATGTACGACTACGACCTGTTGGTCGTGGGTTCGGCCAACGCCGACCTGGTGATCGACGTCGAGCGGCGGCCGGCCGCCGGAGAGACGGTGCTCGGCGGCGACCTGGCCGTCCACCCCGGTGGCAAGGGCGCCAACCAGGCGGTCGCCGCCGCCCGGCTCGGCGCGGCTACGGCCCTGCTGGCCCGGGTCGGTGACGACGCTCACGGCCGGCTCCTCCTCGACTCCCTGCGCGCGGCCGGCGTCGACCCGGTCGGGGTGCTGGTGGGCGGGGCGCCGACCGGGGTGGCACTGATCACCGTGGACCCGTCCGGGGACAACAGCATCGTGGTGTCGCCGGGTGCCAACGCCCGGCTCACCCCGGCGGACGTCCGGACGGCGGTGAGCCTGTTCCTGGCCTCCCGGGTGGTGTCCGCCCAGCTGGAGGTCCCACTGGAGACGGTCGTGGAGGTCGTACGGAACCTGTCCCCGGACAGCCGCTTCGTGCTGAACCCCTCCCCGCCCCGGCCCCTGCCCACGGAGGTGCTCGCGGCCTGCGATCCGCTGATCGTCAACGAGCACGAGGCGCGGGTGATCCTCGGCGATGCCTGTGTGAGCGAGGAGCCGGCGGACTGGGCACGGCTGCTGCTGGCCAAGGGCCCGCGCTCGGTGGTGGTGACGCTGGGCGCGCAGGGGGCGCTGGTGTGCGACGACTCCGGGGTGACGCGGGTCGCGTCGGTGAAGGTGGACGCGGTGGACACCACGGGGGCCGGGGACGCGTTCACAGCCGCGCTGGCCTGGCGGCTGGGCACGGGTGCCCCGCTGGCCGAGGCGGCGGCCTACGCGGCCCGGGTCGGTGCGGCGGCCGTGACGAAGCGGGGCGCGCAGGAGTCGTATCCGACGGCGGAGGAGGTCGACGCCCTGTGAGGAAGGCGTTCTCCTGGGGCCTGTCGTCACATTCCCGTCTGCCCGGCGGCGTCATGCACGCTCCCCCACTGCCTCAAGGGCGTGGGAGGTGCCCCCACTCGCCGCACCGGACGCGGACCCGAGTACGTCCAGTACGCGGGTCCACGCCCGGCACGCCGAGAGCACGCACCTGACGCCGCCAGACCGCCCTTCGGGCAACGACGGGAATGTGACGACAGACCCTAGTGCCCTGACGCGTGAGGATCGTCCAGGACGATGCCCCAGGCGTCGCCCTTCGCGACCCGCACGGTGAGTTCCTCGGTCCGGCGCGGGCCGGAGAAGTGGAGAACCACCTCCTGGCGTACGGAACCCTCGTCGAGGAAGTCGGCGGTCACCTCGGCGCGGGCCGCCCGGCCGTAGGCCTTGACCCAGGCGCGGGCCGCCGGACCCGCGTCGCCGCCCTCGGTGTTCAGGGCGGCGAGGCCGTCGGCGTCCCCGTCGGCGAGCCGCCAGACGACCTTCTGGACCGTCTCCAGACTGCCCGCGCTGGGGTGGCCCGTGACGCGCAGCGGACGGTGGTTCGCGTAGTCCGTCTGGTAGTCCAGGCCGTCCTGTCCGCCGGAGCAGGCCGTCAGGGCGGCACCGAGGGCGAGGGTGACCGCGGCGGCCCTCATCGGCTTCGGTCGCACGGTCAGCTCCTCGGCTCGGGGCGCGGTGATCACGCGCTCGATGGGGTTCCTCTTGAACAGGACGGCGTCGCCGGGCCCGCCGTTCCCCGGGCCAGCCGTGTCCCCTGCTCTCCGCGACCCGCCCACTGGACCAGGTCCACGAACCGCGCCGCCGTCTCCGCCAGTACCTCCCGCCCGTCCCGGGCCCACAGCTCCTCGTTGAACAGCTCGACCTCGATCGGGCCCGTGTAGCCGGCCGCCTCCACGTAACCCCGCCACTCGCGCAGGTCGATCGCGCCGTCGCCGATCTGGCCACGGCCGGTCAGCACCCCCTCGGGGAGGGGGGTCGTCCAGTCGGCGAGCTGGAAGGCGTGGATGCGGCCCCCATCGCCCGCGCGGGCGATCTGCGCGGGTGCCTGGTCGTCCCACCAGACGTGGTACGTGTCCACCGCGACGCCCACCTGCTGGGCCGGGAGGCGTTCGGCGAGGTCCAGGGCCTGGGCCAGCGTCGACACCACGCAACGGTCGGACGCGTACATCGGGTGCAGGGGCTCGATGGCCAGGCGTACACCGTGCTCCTCGGCGTACGGTCCCAGTTCCGCGAGGGCGTCCGCGACGCGCTCGCGGGCCGCCCGCAGGTCCTTGGAGCCGGCCGGCAGGCCGCCCGAGACCAGGACCAGCACGTCCGTGCCGAGCGTGGCCGCCTCCTCGATCGCCCGGTGGTTGTCGGCCAGGGCCGCGGCGCGTGCCTCCGGGTCGGTCGCGGTGAAGAAGCCGCCCCGGCACAGGGTCGTCACCGTCAGGCCCGCCTCACGGATCAGCCTCGCCGCCGCCTCCACGCCGTACTCCTGGACCGGTTCCCGCCACAGGCCGACCCGGCCGACGCCCAACCGGCCGCAGGCGTCGGCCAGTTCCGGCAGCGACAGCTGCTTCACCGTCATCTGGTTGATGCTGAAGCGCGCGAGAGCGGTCACTGGTTCACCCCGTACAGCGACAGCAGGGTCTTCATGCGTTCCTCGGCGAGCTTCGGGTCCGGGAACAGGCCCAGTCCGTCGGCGAGTTCGTAGGCGCGGGCCAGGTGCGGGAGGGAGCGGGCCGACTGGAGGCCGCCGACCATGGTGAAGTGCGCCTGGTGGCCCGCGAGCCAGGCGAGGAAGACCACGCCCGTCTTGTAGTAGCGGGTCGGGGTCTGGAAAAGGTGGCGGGACAGCTCCACCGTGGGGTCCAGCAGCCCCCGGAAGCCGGACACGTCCCCCGTGTCCAGCACCCGTACCGCCTCCGCCGCCAGCGGGCCCAGCGGGTCGAAGACGCCGAGCAGGGCGTGGCTGAAGCCCTGGTCGTCGCCCGCGATCAGTTCGGGGTAGTGGAAGTCGTCGCCGGTGTAGCAGCGGACCCCGCGCGGCAGGCGGCGGCGGAGGCGGATCTCACGCTGCGCGTCCAGCAGGGACACCTTGATCCCGTCGACCTTGTCGGGGTGGGCGGCGACGACCTCCAGGAAGGTGTCCGCCGCCGCGTCCAGGTCGGCCGAGCCCCAGTAGCCCTCCAGCGCCGGGTCGAACATCGGGCCCAGCCAGTGCAGGATCACCGGCTCGGCCGCCTGGCGCAGCAGCCGGCCGTAGAGCTCCTGATAGTCCTCGGGACCGGACGCGGCCGAAGCCAGCGCCCGTGACGCCATCAGGACCGCCTGGGCGCCCGACTCCTCGACCACGGTCAGCTGTTCCTCGTAGGCCGCGCGGATCTCCGCCAGGGAACCGCCCGGGATCTGGTCGGTGCCGACCCCGCAGGCGATCCGGCCGCCCACGCCGCAGGCCTCCGCCGCCGACCGGCGGATCAGCTCGGCCGCGCCCGCCCAGTCCAGGCCCATGCCGCGCTGGGCGGTGTCCATCGCCTCGGCGACGCCGAGCCCGTGGGACCACAGGTGGCGGCGGAAGGCGAGGGTGGCGTCCCAGTCGACGGCGGCCGGGGAGCCGGGGTTCGTGTCCGCGTACGGGTCGGCCACGACGTGGGCCGCGGAGAACACCGTACGGGAGGTGAAGGGGGTGCCCGGGGTCACCGCCAGGGGGTCGGTGCGGGGCTCGTGGGTCCGCAGCCCCCCGTGGAAGTCCGGCAGTCGGATGGTCACAGCATGATCTCCGGTACGTCGATGCGGCGACCCTCCGCCGAGGACCTCAGGCCGAGTTCGGCGAGTTGCACACCGCGGGCGCCGGCCAGCAGGTCCCAGTGGTAGGGCGCGCCGGCGTGGACGTGCTTGAGGAACAGCTCCCACTGGGCCTTGAAGCCGTTGCCGAAGTCCCCGTTGTCCGGGACCTCCTGCCACTGGTCGCGGAAGACCTCCGTGGCGGGGACGTCCGGGTCCCAGACCGGCTTGGGGGTCGCCGAGCGGTGCTGGACGCGGCACCTGCGCAGGCCGGCCACCGCGGAGCCCTCGGTGCCGTCGACCTGGAACTCCACCAGCTCGTCACGGTTGACCCGGACCGCCCAGGAGGAGTTGATCTGGGCGATCGCTCCGCCCTCCAGCTCGAAGACGCCGTAGGCCGCGTCGTCCGCCGTCGCGTCGTAGGGTTTGCCGTTCTCGTCCCAGCGCTGCGGGATGTGGGTGGTGGCCAGGGCCTGGACGGAGGTCACCCGGCCGAACAGCTCGTGCAGGACGTATTCCCAGTGCGGGAACATGTCGACGACGATGCCACCGCCGTCCTCGGCGCGGTAGTTCCAGGAGGGGCGCTGGGCCGGCTGCCAGTCGCCCTCGAACACCCAGTAGCCGAACTCGCCGCGGACGGAGAGAATCCGGCCGAAGAAGCCGCCGTCGATCAGCCGCTTCAGCTTCAGCAGACCCGGCAGGAAGATCTTGTCCTGGACGACGCCGTGCTTGACGCCCTTCTGGTGGGCGAGGCGGGCGAGGTCGAGGGCGCCCGCCAGTCCCGTCGCCGTCGGCTTCTCGGTGTAGACGTGCTTGCCCGCTGCGATCGCCTTCCTGACCGACTCCTCGCGGGCCGAGGTGACCTGGGAGTCGAAGTAGAGGTCGACGGTCGGGTCGGAGAGGACCGCGTCCACGTCGGTGGACACGTGCTCCAGGCCGTGCCGGTCGGCGATCTCCCGTAAGGCGTGCTCGCGGCGGCCGAGCAGGACCGGCTCCGGCCACAGCACGGTGCCGTCGCCGAGATCGAGGCCGCCCTCGTCGCGCAGGGCGAGGATCGACCGGACGAGGTGCTGGCGGTAGCCCATGCGCCCGGTCACGCCGTTCATGGCGATACGCACCGTCTTGCGTGTCACGTCAGTTCCCTTCGCCCACGATGGAGCCCCGTGCAGCAAGCGCTTTCTATCGGATGAGACGCTAGTCCCTGGACGGTGTCCGTACAAGTCCGTGTCCCCTTCGAGTTGTTCGAGGGGGCGAACAAACCAGGGCCATGGCTTTAAGGTCTGCTCGACGGATTCCCGGAACCGGCAGCCCGACCTGGCTGTCTACGAGGGCGTACGACACGATGCGCGACCGGAGGACGACGACATGACGGTGACCCTGGCGGATGTGGCGGCCCGCGCCCAGGTCTCCCCAGCGACGGTGTCGCGCGTGCTGAACGGCAACTACCCGGTGGCCGCCTCCACGCGCGAACGGGTCCTGCGGGCGGTCGACGAGCTGGACTACGTCCTCAACGGCCCGGCGAGCTCCCTCGCCGCCGCCACCTCCGATCTGGTCGGCATTCTCGTCAACGACATCGCCGACCCGTTCTTCGGGATCATGGCGAGCGCGATCCAGGCCGAGATCGGGGGACCGGGCGGCCGGGCGGGCGGTGAGCGGCTCGCGGTGGTCTGCAACACGGGCGGCTCGCCCGAGCGTGAGCTGACGTACCTGACCCTGCTGCAGCGGCAGCGGGCGGCGGCCGTGGTCCTGACCGGCGGGGCCGTGGAGGACGCGCCGCACGCGGCGGCGGTCGCGGCGAAGCTGCGCAAGCTCACGGAGGCCGGGACCCGGGTGGTGCTGTGCGGACGGCCGCCGGCGCCCGACACCGGCGCCGTCGCCCTCACCTTCGACAACGGGGGCGGTGCCCGCCGGCTCACCGAGCACCTCCTCGGCCTCGGCCACCGCCGCCTCGGCTACATCGCGGGTCCGCAGGAGCGTACGACCACCCGGCACCGCCTGGAGGGCCACCGGGCGGCCCTGGCCGCGGCGGGCATCGAGGAGGACCCCCGCCGGACGGTGCACGGGCGCTTCGACCGCCAGTCCGGTTACGAGGCCACGGTGGAGCTGTTGCGCCGCGATCCGTCGCTGACGGCGGTCGTCGCCGCGAACGACTCCGTCGCGTTGGGGGCGTGCGCGGCGTTGCGGGAGTCCGGGTTGCGGATCCCCGAGGACGTCTCCGTCGCCGGGTTCGACGATCTGCCGTTCAGTGTGGACGCGGTGCCCGCGCTGACGACCGTGCGGTTGCCGCTCGCGGAGGCGGGCGCGCGGGCCGGGCGTATCGCCATGGGGCGGGAGGATGCGCCGCCGGGGGGTGTTGCCGCCGTTCAGGGGGAGTTGATGGTTCGGGCGTCTTCCGGGGTGCCCCGCGCCTGAGGGGCCGTGAGGGACCCCGCTCACTGCCGGCCGGGAAGCGACCGGCCCAGCAGCGGCAGCGCGGCCTCGCCCCTGCGGCGGGCCCGGTACCAGCGCTTTCCGGTGTCGTAGGACCGTCGTGCCTGGCGCACGGCGGCGATCTGGGTGGCCAGGTGGGCCTGGTAGCGCCAGGGGTTCTGACGGCCCTGGCGTACCGACATCGCGTAGGCGAAGGAGACGGGGTCACGGTCCAGGTAGTCGTCCAGCTGCTCGAACCAGGCCATGCTGGAGCGCGCCGCCGCCTGGGTCCGGTGCAGCTCCGCACGGCGGCGCCGGTCGTACTCGCGCAGCGCCACCCGGGGATCCGGGAACCGGGTGAGGGCCTGGGCCAGCACGATCCCGTCGATCATCGCGAGCCGGGTCCCCGAGCCCAGTGTGAAGTGCGTGGTGTGCGCGGCGTCGCCGGCCAGGACCACGTTGCCGTCGACCCACGTGCGGTTGCTGATGTGCGGGAACCGCTGCCACTTCGCCGGTTCGCCGCGTGAGCTGCTGATCAGACGGTGGCCGTCGAGCGCGCGGTGGAAGATCTTCTCCAACAGGGGCAGGGTGTCCTCGGGTTCGAGCGTGTCGAGCCCCAGGCCCTGCCAGGTCTGTGGTGAGCACTCCACGATGCAGGTGCTGATCCCCCGGAACGACGGGTAGGCGTGGAACCAGATCCAGCCCGCGGGGGTCTCCTCGAAGTCGAACACGAAGCTGTCGAACCGCCGGTCCGTGCCGAGCCAGACGTAGGGGTTGCGGCCGGTCTCGATCCGGGTGCCGAAGTGCTCGGTGCGGCTCTGCCGGATCCGGCTGCCCGCGCCGTCGGCGGCCACGACCAGGTCGGCCTCCGGCAGCTCGTCGGGGTCCTCGAGCCTGTGGCCGTGCCGGACGTCGACGCCGAGGGACCGCGCGCGCCGGGTCAGGACCTCCAGCAGGGCCGCACGGCCCATGCTGTAGCCGTAGCCCCCGAAGTACGCCGTGCCGTCGTGCCGGCTGCCGTGCAGGTGGATCTCCTGGTCCTGCCAGAGCACGGAACCGGCGCTCACCGCGCGGGCGCTCTCGGGGTCGTTGCGGTGCAGGAGGTCCAGCAGGCCGTTCCAGTACACGACACCCCAGCCGTACGTGGCCTCGGGCGGGTCGCGCTCGATGACGGTGATCTCGTGTCCGGCGTCACGCAGCTTCGCGGAGATCGAGAAGTACAGCCCGGCCGGGCCTCCGCCCACGCAGACAATCCTCATCGGGTCCCACCGCCTTCACGGCCACGGGGCCTTCAAGGCCCCCTCCGTCCGCACACCAGGGAGGTCGACAGGGAAGTCGTCATGTGGATCCGGGTGCCCTGGGTCGGGCACCCGGATCCGCCTTTCGCTCTCCGAGGGCGTCGGTCACGCTTGCCGGTGCTCAGTCGTCCTCGTCGTCACCCCAGCCCCAGCCGCCGCCGTGGTCGTCTCCACCCCAGCCGCCGCCGTGGTCGCCGCCTCCGTAGCCGCCTCCGCCGCCGTGGTCGCCGCCTCCGTAGCCGCCTCCGCCGCCACCGTGGTTGTCGTAAGCGGCGACGTGGTCGGGCGCGGCGGTGTTGGCCGCGCTGGCGGCTCCTGCTCCGGCTGCGATCGCCAGGATCGGTGCCGAGCAGACCGCGATGGCCACTCTCTTGATGCGTGTGGTGTGCGCGCGCATGGTAAGCCCCTCTCCGGAGGGTGTGGATGATTTCCCCGACGGCCATGACGGGCCGTCAGCCCTCGCACCAGGGCCTGCGCGTAGCCCTGTGCGTCGTCCGCCGCGCGCGATGACATGCGCTGGACAGCGGATCGTCACTTCCGATGCGAAACGGACATATGTGACGTTTGTTCTTAAACTACGACGAGTTTCCGACGAAGTCAAAACGAGCGGCGGCGCGCGGGGGAAGTGTGGCGAGGCCCCAACTCCCCCTCGGCGAACGGCGTTTCCCCAGCCGCCTCCCCAGTCGTGGACGCGGGCGGGCCGCGGGCTTACGCTCGGTGGGTCGGTATCTCTGACTGAGTCAAGAATCCGGGGCCGCTCATGACCGTCCAGGACGTCCGTGCCTTCAACCGCTTCTACACGGGCGTCATCGGCGCCCTCGACTACGGCCGCCATCTCTACGCCCCGTACACCCTCACCGAATCCCGCGTGCTGTACGAACTCGCCCAGGTCCCGTACCTGGACGCGGTCGACCTGCGCACCCCGCTCGGCCTGGACGCCGGATACCTGAGCCGGATCCTGAACAAGTTCGAGGACGCCGGGCTGATCGAGCGCGGGCCCTCCGAGAAGGATCCGCGCCGGCGACGGGTACGGCTGACCACGCGGGGCCGGGAGGCCGCCGCCCTGCTGGACGAGCGGGCCCGGGAGACGGTCGTGGCCATGCTCGACACGGTGGCCCCGGACGACCGGCCGCGGCTCGCGGAGGCCATGCGGACCATCCGGGACCTCCTCGGCGAGGGGCACGCCCGCTCCGGCGAGGTGGTGCTGCGCGAGCCGCTCCCCGGCGACCTCGGCTGGATCGTGCAGCGCAACGCCGCGCTGTACGCGGCCGAGTACGGCTGGAACGCCGACTACGAGGGGCTGGTCGCCCGGATCGTCGCCGACTTCGCCGAGGACCACGACCCGCATCTGGAGCGGGTGTGGATCGCCGAGCAGGGCGGGCGGCCGGTGGGCTGCGTGATGTGCGTACGGGACGACGCGCCCGGCACCGCGCGACTGCGGCTGCTGCTCGTCGAGCCCGAGGCACGCGGGCACGGCATCGGGGACCGGCTGGTGCGGGCCGTGATCGACTTCGCGCGCGGGGTCGGCTACCGCGACCTGGTGCTGTGGACCAACGACGTGCTGAGCGGCGCCCGCCGCATCTACCAGCGACACGGCTTCACCCTCACCACCGAGCAACCGCACCGCTCCTTCGGCAAGGACCTGATCGGCCAGGACTGGCGGCTGGAGTTGCGCGGGCCGGGTGTGTGACGAAGGGTGTCCGTCGCCCCCGGTCGGTGGTGTCCGTCCGTCTGTCGGTGGCGGTGCTTCGTCCGTGCCGTTGAGAGGCGGCGCCGTTCCTGTGGTGAGGACCTGATCGGCCGGGACTGGCGGCTGGATCTGCGCGGATCGGGTGCGTGGCGAGTAGGGTCCGCCCCATGAAGCTGGCGTTCTCCACTCTCGGTGTCCCCGGCCTGCCCGTCCCGGAGGTCCTCGCGCTCGCGACGGCGCACGGCTACCACGGCGTCGAACTGCGCGCCCACCCGGAGGAACCGGTGCACCCCGGTCTCTCCGCCGCCGAACGCGCCGCGACGGCCGCCCTGTTCAAGGCGGCCGGGGTCGAGGTGCTGGGCGTCGCCGGGTACGCGCGCGTCGCCGCCCCCGGCGACGACGCGCCCGTCCTGGCGGAGATCCGGGACCTCCTCCACCTCGCCCACGACCTGGGCGCGCCCTTCGTCCGGGTCTTCCCCGGCGCCGACCCCGCACGCCCCGCCGAGGAGTCCGACGCCCTCGCCGCCCGGCGGCTCGGCACCGCCGCGGAGGACGCTGCCGCGCTGGGGGTGCGGATCCTGCTGGAGACGCACGACTCGCATCGCACCGGTGCCGACGTGATCCGGGTGCTGGGCCCGGTGGGACACCGGCAGGTGGGTGCGCTGTGGGACGTCATGCATACCTGGCTGGGCGGCGAACAACCCTCCGACACCTACGCGGCACTTGCTCCCCACCTGG
The DNA here is from genome assembly GCF_053598395.1 of Streptomyces sp. NPDC001135. NCBI lineage: Bacteria > Bacillati > Actinomycetota > Actinomycetes > Kitasatosporales > Streptomycetaceae > Streptomyces > Streptomyces sp. NPDC001135. Next base: position 152,289 of record NZ_JBSFKD010000002.1, read on the forward strand.
GATATGTGCAGGTCAAGGACATCGCGTCGGCCGACGACACGCTGCCGCTGCCGCTGGGCTCGGGGGTGCTTCCGCTCACCGAGTGCGTGGACGTGCTCCTGCGGCGCGGATGGGACGGGTGGTTGTGCTGGGAGTACGAGAAGCGGTGGTACGAGGCCGCCGCCCCGCTTGCGGCGTTGCTGGGTGCCGGCCGGGACCATCTGTTGCGCCTGCTGGACGAGGCGGCGTAGGTCCACTGCGGCTGCCGGCCCGGGGCTGCGCCACCAGGGCCGGGTGCGGGTCCGTCGTGGCTTCCCGCGCGGTTCCCCGCGCCCCTGACGGGGCGCTGCCCCACCCCTCGTAATTCCGTGGCCGGGGTGTGGGCGCCCGGCTAGCCTCCCCCGGTGATCCAGGGCTCGCTCATCGACGTACGGCCGCTGCGTACCTCACCCGTCTTCCGGCGGCTGCTGATCGGACGGGCCGTGTCCACGCTGGGCGGCTTCATGACCGTGGTGACGGTCATGTACCAGGTGTGGGACGTGACCCGCAGTACGGCCTGGACCGGCGCGGTCGGGCTCGCGCAGGCCCTGCCGCTGGCGGTGTTCGGGCTGTTCGCGGGGGCCTGGGTGGACCGGGCGGACCGGCGGCGGATCTTTCTGACGGCGACCGTGGGCCAGGCGGCCTGCTCCCTGCTGCTGGCCGTGCAGGGGTTCACCGGGCACGTCCCGGTGGTGGCCGTCCTCGCGCTGGTCGCCACCCGGTCGGCGTTCGGCGCGCTGGGTGCCCCGGCGGCCGGGGTCTTCGTGCGACGGCTGCTGCCCGGGGAGCAGGTGGCCGCCGGTCTGGCCCTCAACCAGATCACCGCCCAGTCGATGATGCTCCTCGGCCCCGCGCTGGCCGGTGTGCTGCTGGGCCGGCTGGGTATCGGCGTCTGCTATCTGCTGGACACCCTCAGCTTCGGCCTCGCCTTCTACGGCGCGTTCGGGCTGCCCGCGCTGCCGCCGCAGGGCGAGCCGTCGCGGGCGGGCGTGCACGGGGTGCTGGACGGGCTGCGGTTCCTGGCCGGGCACCGGGTGGTGCGCGGCGCGTTGGTCACCGACCTCGCCGCGACCGCCCTGTCCTTCCCGGTCAGTCTGTTCCCCCTGGTCAACGCCGAACGGTTCGGCGACGACCCGCGCACCCTGGGCCTGTTCCTGTCGGCTCTGGCGGTGGGCGGCATCGCGGCGACGGCCCTGTCGGGAACCGTGACCCGGTTCGGCCGGCCGGGCCCGGTCATGCTGGGCGCGGCGGCCCTGTGGGGTGCCGCGCTGGTCCTGTTCGGGCTGACGACGAGCCCGTGGACCGGCCTCGCCCTGCTCGTCCTCGCGGGCGCGGGGGACACCCTCTCGGTCGTCTCGCGGTCCACGATCGTGCAGACCCGCACCCCGGACGCGCTGCTCGGCCGGGTCACGGCGGCCGAGCAGATCGTCGGTCAGGCGGGCCCGAGCCTCGGCAACGTGCGCGGTGGCCTGGTCGCGGGCTGGACCTCCGGCGCGACCTCGCTGATCACCGGCGGTCTGCTGTGCCTGCTGGCGGTGGCGACGGTCGCCGCGACGACACCGGAGCTGAGGGAGCGGTCCGCGTCCGGCCAGGGGGCCGACGGCAGCTGACCGGCCCTCACCCCTGGGTGACGGCTCGTCATCAACCGCCTCGGCCACCCCTCTTGCCCAGTCTCAGCGCAATTCCCCCTGGTGTTGCCCCAGTTGCTCCGATAGCTTCCGGCGCACATGTGTCTCACAACAGTCACCCAGGGGAGAGTGCGCATGCGCAAGGTGCTCAGATGGCTGCTGGCGCTCGCGGTGTTCATAGGAACACTGAGCGGCACGGCGGCCGGCGCGGCCACCGCCGCACAGTCCGGGCCCACCGACATCAAGGACCGGCTGCTGTCCATACCGGGCATGAGCCTGATCGAGGAGAAGCCGTACCCCGGCTACCGCTTCTTCGTCCTGAACTACACCCAGCCGATCGACCACCGGCACCCCGACCGCGGCACCTTCCAGCAGCGGATCACCGTGCTGCACAAGGACACCAGCCGCCCGACGGTCTTCTACACCAGCGGCTACAACGTCTCCACGGCCCCCTCGCGCCGCGAGCCCACGCAGATCGTGGACGGCAACCAGGTCTCCCTGGAGTACCGTTTCTTCACTCCGTCGCGCCCCGACCCCGCCGACTGGTCCAAGCTCGACATCTGGCAGGCGGCCAGTGACCAGCACCGGGTCTACGAGGCGCTGAAGCCGGTCTACGGCGGCCACTGGCTCGCCACCGGCGGCTCCAAGGGCGGCATGACGGCGACGTACTACAAGCGGTTCTATCCGCGTGACATGGACGGCGTGGTGGCCTACGTCGCCCCCAACGACGTCGTCAACGACGAGGACTCCGCCTACGACCGCTTCTTCGCGCACGTCGGCACCAAGGAGTGCCGGGACCGGCTGAACGCCGTCCAGCGGGAGGCGCTGGTGCGCCGCAAGCCGCTGGAGCAGCGGTACGCGCGGTACGCCGCCGAGAAGGGCTACACCTTCGACACCGTCGGCGGGCTGGACAAGGCGTACGAGGCGGTCGTCCTGGACTACGTGTGGGGCTTCTGGCAGTACAGCCTGCTGAAGGACTGCGACACCGTCCCGGCGCACGCGGCCACGGCGAGCGACGAGGAGATCTGGAACTCGGTCGACACCATCTCCGGCTTCTCCGCCTACACCGACCAGGGCCTCGCGCAGTACACGCCGTACTACTACCAGGCGGGCACCCAGCTCGGCGCGCCGACCATCCACTTCCCGTCCATCGAGCCGAAGCTGATCCGCTACGGCTACCAGCCGCCGCGCGACTACGTGCCCCGCTCCATCCCGATGCGCTTCCAGCCGCACGCGATGCGGGACGTGGACACGTGGGTGCGGCACCACGCCACGCAGATGCTCTTCGTGTACGGCCAGAACGACCCCTGGGGTTCGGAGCGGTTCCGGCTCGGTACGGGTGCGCGTGACGCGTACGTCTTCACGGCGCCCGGCATGAACCACGGCGCGAACGTGGCGGGCCTGGTGCCGGACCAGAAGGCCCTGGCCACGGAGCGCATCCTGCGGTGGGCCGGGGTCTCCCCGGCCGACGTGGCACGGGCCAGGCCGTTGGCGAGGTTCGACGCCGGGCTGGACGGCCGGGACGCCGAGCGCGAGCCCGGGCTGCGGCCGTAGGGACCGGTCACACCCGCCTGGCGCAGCCCACCGGGTTCCGGCCGCCCAGCTGGACGTACAACGCCGTCGACGCCGGGCAGTCCTCGCGGACCGGTGCCGCCTTGGTGATCCGGTACTGGGGCCGGTGCCGGCCGGAGCCGTCGCAGGGCGTCTCGCGGACCTGGCCCTCGCCGGAGGTGTACACGCAGTCGCCGGGGATCGTGCGCGGGCCGCCCCCGCCGCCGGGGTCGCCGGGGTGCGGCGGCTCCAGGTTGCGCATGCAGGCGTAGCCCTGGGGGACGGCGCCGTCGCCGTCCTCGTCGCCGGCCGGGGCCCGGGCGCTGATGTGCAGCACGAAGTCGGTCGTCGCCGGGCACGAGGGGCCGTCGCTCGCCGCGCCGTCGTAGCGGGCGACGACCCGGGCCGCCGCCCGCTCGCCGGCGCAGGGCACCTCGGTGAAGCTGGTCGCGCCGAAGGAGCTGCACTCGCCGACCGCGAGGAACTCGGCGCCGTAGCCGCTGGTCGCGGCGGGGGTGGGGCGGGCGTCGCCGACGGGGGCGCCCGCCGGGCCCCGGCAGCCGGTCAGCAGGGATGCCAGCAGCAGGCACGCGAGTCCCGCGGCACCCTTCCCCGGCATGGCCACCCCCTGACACCCCGTCCAGCGTGGCCCTTGGCGGCGCGGCCACGCCAGACATGCAGGAGGGTTTCCGCCCATTGGGAGTATTGCGCCCGGTGTGTGGCGTACGGCTAGTACGTCAGCCCGTGCCCGATCGGGTACAGCACCTGCGTGGGGTCGTCGGCCCGCTGCACCGGCACCGGCAGCCTGCCGCGCGGCGCCACGCGTCCGGCGATCACCCGTGCGGCGGCGCGGACTTCGACGTCCGTCCAGCCGTAGGACGCCAGGCAGGCCTTGGCGGCGGGGAGTTGGGCCACGTCGTAGGGGTTGCGGACGGCGAGGGCCACCAGGGGGCCGCCGGTGGCCAGCAGGCGGTCCACCAGCGTCTGCTGGGCACTGCCCGCCGTCACGTTGTACGTCGCCACGATCACCGCGTCCGCGTCCCGCGCGGCCGCGACCGCCTGGGCGATGGTCGCGGCGGAGGGCGAGGTGCCGGTGGACAGGGCCGTGGCGGTGAAGCCCAGCTCGGTGAGGGCGGCCGCCAGCACGGTGGTGGGCGGACCGGTGGTCCCGGAGGGGGAGGCCGGGTCCGCGCCGACGACGAGGAGGCGGGGCTCGGTGCGCGGGTCGAGGGGGAGGGTGCGGTCCTCGTTGACCAGCAGGGTGGTGGTCCGCTCGGCGATCCGGTCGGCGGCGGCCAGGTGCGCCTTGGTGCCCACCGTGCGCTCGATGCGGGTCCGGTCGGTGTACGGATCGTCGAGGAGGCCGAGCCTGGCCTTCAGGCGCAGGATGCGCAGGATCGATTCGTCCAGCCGGGACTCGGTCAGCTCACCGTCCTGGACGGCCTTCAGTACGGCATTCCAGGCCACGTCCAGGAAGGGCGGGTTGAGCAGCTGGTCGGCGCCGGCCTTGAGCGCGAGCACCGGCACCCGGTCGTCGCCGTACTTGGTGCGGACGCCCTCCATGCCGAGGGAGTCGGTGATCACGACCCCGTCGTAGCCGAGTTCGCCGCGCAGGATGCCGCTGAGGACGGGGTGGGAGAGGGTGGCCGGGTCGCCGGAGTCGTCGAGGGCCGGGAACTGGATGTGCGCGGTCATGACGGAGTCGATGCCGGCGGCGATCGCCTCCCGGAACGGTACGGCGTCCAGCTTCTCCCACAGGTCCCGGCTGTGGGTGATGACCGGGAAGCCGGTGTGGCTGTCGACGGCGGTGTCGCCGTGGCCCGGGAAGTGCTTGGCGGTGGCCGCCACCCGGGACTCCTGATAGCCCCTCACCTCGGCGGCCACCAGCGCGGCGACCGCGTCCGGGTCGGCGCCGAACGACCGTACGCCGATGATCGGGTTGGCCGGGTTGACGTTGACGTCGGCGTCCGGGGAGTAGTCCTGGTTGATGCCCATGGCGCGCAGTTCGGCGCCGGAGATCCGGCCGAGGGTGTGCGCGTCGGAGCGGGAGCCGCCGGCACCGATCGCCATCGCACCGGGGAAGAGGGTGGCGGGCTTGCCGACCCGGCAGACCGCGCCGTGCTCCTGGTCGGTGGCGATGAGCACCGGCAGGCCGCGCGGCTGGTCCAGGGAGGCCTGCTGGATACCGGCGGAGAGGTCCGCGATCTGGTGCGGGTCGCGGGTGTTGTGCGCCCAGGTGAAGTAGATGATCCCGCCGACGTGGTACTTCGCGATCAGCTCGGCGGCCGTGCGGACGCCGATCTCCTTGAGGTTGGCGTCGATGTCGGCCTGGTCGGGGGCGGTGGCGGAGTGGCCGTAGACGCGCATCACGAAGAGCTGGCCGACCTTCTCCCGCAGCGTCATCCGGGAGATCAGGGCGTGCAGCCGGCGGTCGTCACCGGGTGCGGCGGCGCGGGCGGCCGTCGGTGCGGTCAGCGCGGCGGTGAGGCCGGCGGTGGCGGCGAGGACGGCGCGTCTGGAGGGCCCCGCGGTGTTTCCCGTGCTTCCCGTGCTGGTGTCGCTTCCCGTGCTGGTGTCGGGCACGTGCGCTCCTTCCAGAGGAGAACCGCTGAAGGAAACTTCCGAGGAGTCACCAATATCCAGGAAGTTTCTTTCCGTCAAGGGAATGCACAGTAACCGCAGAAGGGGCCGCCACCGGCGCAGGGGAGGGGGGCGCGTCGGTGGCGGCGGGCTGTCGGCCGTGCCGCGGCGGAGAGGGTGGGTCGGCGTTCGCGGCCAGTCGCGAGGGGCCGACACCACGGCACGGGGACTCGTCCGGCAACCTGCGCGTTGGACGGAGCCGGCCCGCGCCGGGTTCCCGCGCGGGGCACGGCGTCGCCCGGACGGACCCCCGGTGGCGCGTGGCCGGGGGCGGGCGAGGCCCGGCTTCCGGGCCGGGCGTCCGGCCCGCTGGGGGAGGCGCACCGGCTCGACGAGGTGTTCACGCCCGTCCGGCCCCTGGACGTCCGGGACCGCTCCCCGGCCGACCGGCCATCATGCGGCCATGCCCGCAGTCGCCCTCCCCGGTTCCAAGTCCATCACCGCCCGCGCGCTGTTCCTCGCGGCCGCCGCCGACGGTGTCAGCACCCTCGTCCGCCCCCTGCGCTCCGACGACACCGAGGGCTTCGCCGAGGGGCTGACGGCTCTCGGCTACCGGGTGGGCCGTACTCCGGAGACCTGGCAGGTGGACGGCCGGCCGCAGGGACCCGCGCACGGCGAGGCCGACGTCTTCTGCCGCGACGGCGCCACCACCGCCCGCTTCCTGCCGGTGCTGGCCGCCGCCGGGCACGGCACCTACCGCTTCGACGCATCGCCGCAGATGCGCCGCCGCCCCCTCGGCCCGCTCACCCGCGCCCTGCGCGACCTCGGCGTCGATCTGCGGCACGAGGAGGCCGAGGGCCACCATCCGCTCACCGTCCGGGCGGCCGGGGTCGAGGGCGGCGAGGTCGTGCTGGACGCCGGCCAGTCCTCCCAGTACCTGACCGCGCTGCTCCTGCTGGGCCCGCTGACCCGTACCGGCCTCAGGATCCGGGTGACCGAGCTGGTCTCGGCGCCGTACGTGGACATCACGCTCGCGATGATGCGGGCGTTCGGCGTGGAGGTGACCCGGGACGGAGAGGTGTACGACGTCCCGGCCGGCGGCTACCGCGCCACCACCTACGCCATCGAGCCGGACGCCTCCACGGCGAGCTACTTCTTCGCCGCGGCCGCCGTCACCCCGGGCCGCGAGGTGACCGTGCCGGGCCTCGGCACGGGCGCGCTCCAGGGCGACCTGCGCTTCGTCGAGGTGCTGCGGCGGATGGGTGCCGAGGTGGAGATCGCGGCGGACCGGACGACCGTACGCGGTACGGGGGTGCTGCGCGGGCTCACCGCGAACATGCGGGATATCTCGGACACCATGCCGACGCTGGCCGCGATCGCGCCGTTCGCCTCCGGCCCGGTCCGCATCGAGGACGTGGCCAACACGCGGGTGAAGGAGTGCGACCGGCTCGAGGCGTGCGCGGACAACCTGCGGCGGCTCGGCGTGGGCGTGACGACCGGCCCCGACTGGATCGAGATCCAGCCCGGCACGCCCGCCCCCGGCACCGGGATCAGGACCTTCGGCGACCACCGCGTCGTGATGTCCTTCGCGGTGACGGGCCTGCGCACCCCACGTCTCACCTACGACGACCCCGGCTGCGTCCGCAAGACGTTCCCGCAGTTCCACGAGACGTTCGCGCGGCTCGCGGGAAACGGGGTGACCGGGCCGTCCGTCAGCACAGGATCCAGCCGGAGCTGGTCGACCCGTGCGACCCCACCGAGCCCCTGATCCACACACAGCGACGGCCTGCGTGGACCGTCACCGGGCCCGCGTGATGCCGGTAGAGGCCCTGGTCGACGACCGCCCGGCCGCCGCGGGCCTGGACGCTGACCGACATCGTCTGGGCGGGGCCGGGGTGCCGGGCCACGGTGACGGCGCAGATGTAGCCGTCGCGCTTGTACACGTGCGTGACCCCGCTGCTGAACGGCAGGGCCCGCACCTCCCGCCCGGCGCACCCGCCGGCCGTGCCCGCCTCGGCGGTGCCCGATGTCACGAGGCCGAGCACCCCGCTCGCGGCCAGCACAGCCGCGCCGAGCGCCAGGCGCCGACGTATCCCACCACTGTCCACTGTCGTCCTCCCCCGCATGCGGTCGCGCACCCGCGGATGCCGTACTGATGTACGGACGCGCGACGTATGTCGGATGGTTGCACGGCCGTCAGCGGCACGCGTCGACGGGGTCCTCGGAAACGTCCTCAGCGGGACGCGGTGACCGGCTCCTCGGGCTCGGGGCGGCCGATGAAGGTGCGCCACAGTCCGGCGTACCGGCCGTCGCGGGCGAGGAGCTCGTCGTGGGTGCCGTCCTCCACGACCCGGCCGTGGTCCATCACGACGACCCGGTCCGCGCGGGCCGCCGTGGTCAGCCGGTGGGCGACCACCAGCGTCGTACGGCGGCCCGCCAGGCGGTCGGTGGCCTGGTTGACCTGGGCCTCGGTGGCCAGGTCCAGGGCGGCCGTGGCCTCGTCCAGCAGCAGGATGTCGGGGTCGACCAGTTCGGCGCGGGCGAGCGCGATCAGCTGGCGCTGGCCGGCCGAGAGGTTACGGCCGCGCTCGGCGACCTCGTGCAGATAGCCGCCCTCCAGCGTGGCGATCATGTCGTGCGCGCCGACCGCCCGCGCCGCCGCCTCCACCTCGGCGTCGGTGGCCCCGGGACGGCCGTAGGCGATGGCGTCGCGGATCGTGCCCGGGAAGAGGTAGGCCTCCTGCGGAACGACTCCGAGGCGGTGCCGGTACGAGGCCAGGTCCAGGGCGCGCAGATCCGTGCCGTCGACCGTGACCCGCCCCGCGGTGGGGTCGTAGAAGCGCGCGACCAGCTTGACGAGGGTCGACTTGCCGGCGCCGGTCTCGCCGACGAAGGCCACGGTCTGCCCGGCGGGGATCGTCAGGTTAATGCCGGTCAGCGCCTCTTCCTCACCCGAGTACGCGAAGTGCACGTCCTCGAAGGCGATGCCACCTCGCAGGCAGGGGACCTCCAGGGGCTCGTCCGCCGACTTCGTGGACGTCGGTTCGCGCAGCAGTTCCTGGATGCGGCCCAGGGACACCGTGGCCTGCTGGTAGCCGTCGAAGACCTGGGAGAGCTGCTGGACCGGGGCGAAGAACAGGTCGATGTAGAGCAGGTACGCGACCAGGGCGCCGGTCGTCAGGGTGGCCGCCTCGATCCGGTGCGCGCCCGCGATGAGCACGCTCGCCGCCGCCACCGAGGACAGCAGCTGCACGAACGGGAAGTAGACGGATATCAGCCACTGGCCGCGGATGCGGGCGCTGCGGTAGCTGTCGCTGCGCTCGGTGAACCGCCGCCCGCCGTCCCGCTCGCGCCGGAACGCCTGCACGATCCGCAGCCCGGCGACCGACTCCTGCAGATCGGCGTTGACCGTCGAGACCCGTTCCCGGGCCAGTTCGTACGCCTTCACGCTGGCCCGGCGGAAGAAGAAGGTCGCGACGATCAGCGGGGGCAGCGTCGCGAAGACCACGAGGGCGAGCTGAGGGTCGATCACCAGCAGGGCGGCCATGATGCCGAAGAAGGTGACGACCGAGACGAACGCCGTGACCAGGCCCGTCTGCAGGAAGGTCGACAGGGCGTCGACGTCCGTCGTCATCCGCGTCATGATCCGGCCGGTCAGCTCCCGCTCGTAGTAGTCGAGCCCGAGCCGCTGGAGCTGCGCGAAGATCTTCAGCCGCAGCGCGTACAGCACCCGCTCGCCGGTACGGCCGGTCATCCGGGTCTCGCCGATCTGCGCGGCCCACTGCACCAGCACGGTCAGCAGCGCGACCAGCGAGGCGGCCCAGACCGCGCCGAGGGCCGACTTCGTCACGCCGGAGTCGATGCCGTGCCGGATCAGCACCGGCAGCAGCAGACCCGCGCCCGCGTCCACGGCGACCAGCAGGAGGCTGAGCAGGAGGGGCCCGCCGAAACCGTGCAGCAGGCGGCGCAGGCCGTAGGAGTCCTCGCGGCGCACCGCCCGGGCCTCGTCGACGTCCGGGGTGTCGGTGGCCGGCGGCAGCGCCTCGACCTGGGCGAGGAGCTGCGGGGTGGCCGGAGTGCCGGTCAGCGCCTGGTCCTTGGGCTCCCGGTCGCCGGTCCACAGCCGGGGGGTCACGCCCCGCTCGGCGTCGAACTCGGCGTCCAGCTCCTCGCGGACCGAGGTGTCCTCGCGCGGCGGGGCGGGCTCGGCGTGGCCCGGCGAGACCCCGCCCAGCTCGTCCGGGTCGGTGAGCAGCCGCCGGTACAGCGCACTGCGCCGCTGGAGCTCCTCGTGGGTACCGAGGTCGGCGAGCCGGCCGCCGTCGAGCACGGCGATGCGGTCGGCGAGGTTGAGGGTGGAGCGGCGGTGCGCGATGAGCAGGGTCGTACGGCCCTCCATGACGTGCTTCAGCGCCTCGTGGATCTCGTGCTCGACACGGGCGTCCACGGCCGAGGTGGCGTCGTCCAGGACCAGCAGGCGCGGGTCGGTGAGCAGGGCGCGGGCGAGCGCGACGCGCTGGCGCTGGCCGCCGGACAGGGTCAGGCCCTGCTCGCCGACCTTGGTGTCGTAGCCGTCGGGCAGCTCGGCGATGAAACGGTCCGCCTGGGCGGCGCGGGCGGCGGCCTCGATCTCCTCCCGGGTGGCGTCCGGGCGGCCGTAGGCGATGTTGGCGCGGACGGTGTCGGAGAAGAGGAAGGAGTCCTCCGGCACCAGCCCGATCGCGGCCCGCAGCGAGTCCAGGGTCAGCTCGCGGACGTCGTGGCCGCCGATCAGGACGGCGCCGTGGGTGACGTCGTAGAAGCGCGGGAGCAGCAGGGAGAGGGTGGACTTGCCGGAGCCGGAGGAGCCGACGACGGCCAGGGTCTCGCCCGGCCGGATCTCGAAGCTCAGCCCGTCCAGGACCTTGGATCCGCCGCCGTACCCGAAGGACACGTCGTCGAACTCGACGGTCGCGGGCGCGTCGGCCGGCAGCGTCTTCGTGCCGTCCTGCATCGTCGGCTCGGTGTCGATCAGCTCGAGGACGCGCTCGGTGCCGGCCCGGGCCTGCTGGCCGACGGTGAGGACCACCGCGAGCATGCGCACCGGGCCGACCAGCTGGGCGAGATAGCTGGAGAAGGCGACGAACGTGCCGAGCGTGATGTGCCCCCGCACGGCCAGCCAGCCGCCGAGGGCCAGCATGGCGACCTGGCCGAGGGCGGGGACGGCCTGCAGGGCGGGGGTGTACCTGCTGTTCAGCCGGATGGTGCGCAGCCGCCCGGCGAAGAGCCGGCGGCCGACCTCCCTGAGCTTCCCGGTCTCCTGCTCCTCCTGCCCGAAGCCCTTCACCACGCGGACGCCGCTGACGGCACCGTCGACCACGCCCGCGACGGCGGCGGCCTGGGCCTGGGCGTACCAGGTGGCGGGATGCAGCCTGCTGCGGCTGCGCTTGGCTATCGCGTACAGGGCCGGTGCCACGGCCAGGGCGACGAGGGTCAGCGGCAGCGACAGCCACGCCATGATCACCAGGGAGATCAGGAAGAGCAGGACGTTCCCGAGGGTCATCGGCAGCATGAAGAGCAGGCCCTGGATCAGCTGCAGGTCGCTGGTGGCCCGCCCGACCACCTGCCCCGTGGACAGCTCGTCCTGGCGGCGGCCGTCCAGGCGGGTGATCGTGCCGTACATCTCGGTCCGCAGGTCGTGCTGGACGTCGAGGGCGAGCCGGCCGCCGTAGTAGCGGCGGATGTAGGCGAGGACGTAGACGAGCAGGGCGGCGGCTACGAGAGCGCCGGCCCAGGGGCCCATGGAGCGGGTGTGGTTCCCGATGACGTCGTCGATGATCACCTTGGTGATCAGCGGGACCACGGCCATGACGGCCATGCCGGCGAGCGACGAGCCGAGGGCGAGGACGACGTCCTTCGGATACCGCCAGGCGTATGCGGCCAGACGTCGTGCCCATCCCCGTTGCGCTGCCACGCCGGTGCCTCCCTGTTGTCCTGCCCTACCGGAAGACACCAACGCCGGCGGATGCGGATTTCATCCCTCCGCAACAATCGGCACGCGCACCCTCAGGTAGAAGAACCGCGTCGTCTGGGCCGGGTTCTGGTTGTCGTCGCTCACCAGCAGGACCTTCAGACGGCCGGTGCGGTCACGCCCCGTGATCGTCATGCCCTCGATGTTGTCCAGCAGAGGGTTGGGCTGGGGCTGTCCGGCCGTGGCGCCGAGGCTCGGGCAGTCGGCGATGTCCGCCAGCAGGGTCTTGTCGGCCAGGTGGACGGAAGGCTGACCGGTCAGGTTCTCGATGCCGCTGGTGTCGGTCGCGTGGCGGAGGTCGGCCAGGTAGAGGCGGACGGTGTTGCCGACGCCGGCGGTGAAGCCGCGTTCCAGGACGAGGAGGCGGCCGTCCGGGGTGGCCCGCCCCTCGGGGACACCGAGGCCGGCGTCGGTGCGGTAGGCGTACTGGGCGGCGGGACGGAAACGGCCGTGGTGGCGGGTCCAGGTCTGGAAGCGGACGATCCCGGTGGAGTCGCCCGAGATCGCGTCCTCCATGGAGGCCAGCAGGGTGCGGCCGCCCGGCAGCAGGGTCAGGCCCTCGAAGGTCTGGTTGGCCGTGGCGCGGCCGGCCGGGGCGACGAGGAGGGGGGACGGGACCGGAAGCCGGTCGAGGATCCTGCCGTCGGCGGAGTAGCGGCGGACGGACGGCTCGGTCTCGGAGGTGATCAGCCGGGTGCCGTCCCGGTCGACGACCAGGCCCTCGGAGTCCAGGTCGGCGCCCTTCTCGTCGGCGAGGTGGACGGCCGCCCTCGGCTGAAGGGTCGTCGGGTCCAGGCTGAACAGGGACGAGCGGTCCTCCAGGGCCGCGATCGAGCCGTCCCGGTCCATCGCGAGGGCGGAGAGGTTGCCGACGAAGGTGCCGTCGTACGTCGTCTTGTCCAGCGCGTCGGAGAAGCGGTCGAGGGAGACGGCCGGCGAACAGCGGTGGCCGCTCGCGGAGTCGGAGGCGGTCGCGGGCCCGGCGGCGGTCACGGGGGTGACCGCCGCCAGGCCGGCGGTGAGGGCGGCGAGTACGGTTCTCAGGCGCATGCCGGTCACCGTAGGGCGGACGGGTGTCCGGCGGGAGTCCGCCCCGTGAACCGCCTCGTGCGGAGTCAGCCCTGCGGCGGCACCGCGACGAACGCCTCGCTGGGCCTGCTGGTCGGGGTGTAGACGGCCGTGCCGGGCGTGGTCGGCACCAGGTCCTTGTGGATGGCCCTGGCGACGTTCTGGATGGTCGTGACGCCGTAGTCCATGGTGCTGTCGTCCTGCGTCAGCACCGACATCACGTAGTCGTGGCCGGCGCCGTTGAAGGTGCCGAGGCTGTGCACCCGCCAGCCGTGCGTCGCGCGCTGCAGCCAGCCGTTCTTGACGTGCACGGAGACCGTGGAGGGAGCCCCGGCCGGGGTGCCCCAGCGCTGGTCGGAGACGACCTGGCCCATCAGCTTCAGGATGTAGGCGCGGGCGTTGTCGCTCAGCACACTGTTCCCGGCGGTGACGAGCTGGAGCAGCTTCTGCTCGTCGGTGACGTTCTCCTGGGTCAGGCCCCAGTAGCCGTCCGCGCCCGGCACGGTCTTCGTCATCCCGGCGGCGGCCAGGAAGCCCTTGATCTTCGTCAGGCCCAGCTGCTTCCACAGCGCGGTCGTCGCGTCGTTGTCCGACTGGGTGATCATGGCCTTGGCGAGCGAGGTCTCACGGTCGGTCAGATAGCGGTTGTGCTTCTTGGCGTCCCACAGCAGCGTGGCGAGCACGGTGACCTTGACGGTGCTGGCCGAGTCGTAGGAGCTGGTCGCGCGCAGGGTGCAGGTGGTGCTGGTGCTGCGGTCGTACAGACCGATGGCAACCGTGCTCGTGCGGTTCGCGAGGGCGGCCGTGATGTCCTTCTGCAGCTTGGCGGCGAGGCCCGCCTTGGCGGACGTGCAGCTGACGGCGGGCGGGGCCGCGGCGGCCGGGCCGGCGGCGGCCACGGTGGGTATGAGCACGCCGGCGCCGAGCGCTGCCGCCAGCACTCTGGCACGTCGGGTCATGCGGTGGGTCATGGAAGGGTCCCCCTGGGAACGTCGTCGTGGGCGCGACACCGGCGCCTGCTGGGGTTGACTCCTCGCGGCGGCCGGAAGTTGTACGCATGTTCCCAGGGCGGCAGTTCCAAGTGGCCGACGGGTGGCAGTGATTCGTTCATGCCGGGACAAAGGAAGGGTCAACCACCGGACTGGAGACGGCCGTTCGCGACACGTTCCCGTCGATACCGGACGTGCTGCCGCCGAACGGGCCCGCCCCCGTCCACAGCCTCCGGCCAGGTGCCCCACAGCCCGCGCCCATCGCCGCTCTGCAGGGTGCCCCGGCGGTGGCGGGGACGCCGGACGTGACCCGACGGCGGACAGGACCCCGTGTCAGACCCCACCGGTACTGTCGGGTCATGGCTGGACAGGTGGGGACCCAGACCGGTGAGCGGCGGCTCGCCGTGCTCGAAGGCGTGCTGGAGCGCGTCACGTACGCCAACGAGGAGAACGGCTACACGGTCGCCCGGGTCGACACCGGCAGAGGCGGCGGCGACCTCCTCACGGTCGTCGGCGCGCTGCTCGGTGCCCAGGTCGGGGAGTCCCTGCGGATGGAGGGCCGCTGGGGGTCGCACCCGCAGTACGGCAAGCAGTTCCACGTCGAGAACTACACGACCGTCCTGCCCGCCACCGTCCAGGGCATCCGGCGGTACCTGGGGTCCGGGCTGGTCAAGGGGATCGGGCCGGTCTTCGCCGACCGGATCACGCAGCACTTCGGGCTGGACACCCTCCGGATCATCGAGGAGGAGCCCAAGCGGCTCGTCGAGGTGCCCGGCCTCGGGCCCAAGAGGACCAAGAAGATCGCCGACGCCTGGGAGGAGCAGAAGGCGATCAAGGAGGTCATGCTCTTCCTCCAGACCGTCGAGGTCTCCACGTCCATCGCCGTGCGGATCTACAAGAAGTACGGCGACGCCTCGATCCAGGTCGTGAAGGAACAGCCGTACCGCCTGGCCGCCGACGTCTGGGGCATCGGCTTCCTCACCGCCGACAAGATCGCCCAGTCCGTCGGTATCCCGCACGACAGCCCGGAGCGGGTGAAGGCCGGGCTGCAGTACGCCTTGTCCCAGTCCGCCGACCAGGGTCACTGCTTCCTTCCCGAGGAGAGGCTGATCTCGGATGCGGTGAAGCTGCTCGCCGTCGACACCGGGCTCGTCATCGAGTGCCTCGCCGAGCTGGCCGAACCCACGGAGGACGGCGCCGATCCCGGTGTCGTACGGGAGAAGGTGCCCGGACCGGAGGGTGACGCCGACGAGCCCGTCACCGCCGTCTACCTCGTCCCCTTCCACCGCGCCGAGCTGTCCCTCTCCGCCCAGCTGCTGCGCCTCCTGCGGACCGGCGAGGACCGGATGCCCGCCTTCCGGGACGTGGACTGGGGGAAGGCCCTCGGCTGGCTGAAGGGCCGTACCGGCGCCGAACTCGCCCCCGAGCAGGAAGCCGCCGTCAAGCTCGCGCTCAGCGAGAAGGTCGCCGTGCTCACCGGCGGGCCGGGCTGCGGCAAGTCCTTCACCGTCCGCTCGATCGTGGAACTGGCCCGGGCCAGGCGGGCCAAGGTGCTGCTGGCCGCCCCGACCGGGCGTGCCGCCAAGCGGCTGGCCGAGCTGACCGGGGCCGAGGCCTCCACCGTGCACCGGTTGCTGGAGCTGAAACCGGGAGGGGACGCGGCGTACGACCGGGACCGGCCGCTCGACGCCGACCTCGTCGTCGTGGACGAGGCCTCCATGCTGGACCTCCTCCTCGCCAACAAGCTGGTCAAGGCCGTACCCCCGGGTGCCCATCTCCTCTTCGTCGGGGACGTGGACCAGCTGCCCAGCGTCGGCGCGGGCGAGGTGCTCCGGGATCTGCTCGCCGACGGCAGCCCCCTCCCCGCCGTCCGGCTCACCCGGGTCTTCCGGCAGGCCCAGCAGTCCGGCGTCGTCACCAACGCGCACCGGATCAACGCCGGGCAGCATCCGCTCACCGACGGGCTGCAGGACTTCTTCCTCTTCGTCGAGGACGACACCGAGGAGGCCGGGCGGCTCACGGTGGACGTGGCCGCCCGCCGGATTCCGGCCAAGTTCGGGCTCGACCCGCGGCGGGACGTGCAGGTCCTCGCGCCGATGCACCGGGGGCCGGCCGGGGCCGGTGTGCTCAACGGGCTGCTGCAGCAGGCCATCACGCCCGGGCGGCCCGATGTGCCGGAGAAGCGGTTCGGAGGACGGGTGTTCCGTGTCGGCGACAAGGTCACCCAGATTCGCAACAATTACGAGAAAGGGAAGAACGGTGTCTTCAACGGCACCGTCGGCGTCGTCACCGCGCTCGACCCGGTCGAACAGCGCCTGACGGTGCTGACGGACGAGGACGAGGAGGTTCCGTACGAATTCGACGAACTGGACGAACTGGCCCATGCGTACGCGGTGACCATCCACCGTTCGCAGGGGAGTGAATATCCCGCCGTGGTGATTCCCGTCACGACCGGAGCATGGATGATGCTCCAGCGGAACCTGCTCTACACGGCGGTCACCCGGGCCAAGCAGCTGGTCGTCCTCGTCGGTTCACGCAAGGCGATCGGACAGGCGGTGCGCACGGTGTCGGCCGGACGGCGGTGCACGGCCCTCGACTTCAGGCTGGCGTAACCGGCTCGTACGCCTGGCGGACGGCATCACGAAAAATGATCGATCAAATGAGTCGTGAAGGTCACAGAGCACTTCCAGATGCCGTTCGGAGGGGGCAGGATGAGCAGGTTGGCGGCACTGAGTGCCGCCGATAGGCCCAATGGTCGACCCCGAGTGCACTCTCCTGAGCCAAATGGGGGATGGTAGAGACAGTCAGGGCACCTCGAAGATGAGGCACTACGTCGGTGAGGGAAGACGTGAGCGACAACTCTGTAGTACTGCGGTACGGCGACGGCGAGTACACCTACCCGGTGGTCGACAGCACCGTCGGCGACAAGGGCTTCGACATCGGGAAGCTCCGCGCCCAGACCGGTCTGGTGACTCTGGACAGCGGTTACGGCAACACGGCCGCCTACAAATCCGCGGTCACCTACCTCGACGGCGAGGCGGGCATCCTCCGCTACCGCGGCTACCCCATCGAGCAGCTGGCCGAGCGTTCCACCTTCCTCGAGGTGGCGTACCTGCTGATCAATGGTGAGCTGCCCACCGTCGACGAGCTGACGACGTTCAAGAACGACATCACGCGGCACACCCTGCTGCACGAGGACGTCAAGAACTTCTACAAGGGCTTCCCGCGCGACGCCCACCCGATGGCCATGCTGTCCTCGGTCGTCTCGGCGCTGTCCACCTTCTACCAGGACAGCCACAACCCGTTCGACGAGAAGCAGCGCGACCTCTCCACGATCCGGCTGCTCGCGAAGCTGCCGACGATCGCGGCGTACGCGTACAAGAAGTCGATCGGCCACCCGTTCGTCTACCCGCGCAACGACCTCAGCTACGTCGAGAACTTCCTGCGCATGACCTTCTCGGTCCCGGCGCAGGAGTTCGAGCTGGACCCGGTCGTCGTCGCCGCGCTGGACAAGCTGCTGATCCTGCACGCCGACCACGAGCAGAACTGTTCGACCTCGACGGTCCGCCTGGTCGGTTCCTCGCAGGCCAACATGTTCGCGTCGATCTCGGCCGGCATCAGCGCGCTGTGGGGCCCGCTGCACGGCGGTGCCAACCAGTCCGTCCTGGAGATGCTCGAGGGCATCCGCGACTCCGGCTCCGGCGTCGACACCTTCATCCGCAAGGTGAAGAACAAGGAGGACGGCGTCCGCCTGATGGGCTTCGGCCACCGGGTCTACAAGAACTTCGACCCCCGCGCCAAGATCATCAAGGCCGCCGCGCACGATGTGCTCTCCGCGCTGGGCAAGGAGGACGAGCTCCTCGACATCGCCCTGAAGCTGGAGGAGCACGCGCTGTCCGACGACTACTTCGTCGAGCGCAAGCTGTACCCGAACGTCGACTTCTACACCGGTCTGATCTACCGGGCCATGGGCTTCCCGACCGAGATGTTCACGGTCCTGTTCGCCCTCGGCCGCCTGCCGGGCTGGATCGCCCAGTGGACCGAGATGATCAAGGAGCCGGGTTCGCGCATCGGCCGCCCGCGCCAGATCTACACGGGTGTCGTCGAGCGCGACTTCGTGCCGGTCGAGGAGCGCTGACACCTGCCGGTGGGGGCGCCGCTTCGGTGGTGCCCCGGCACTGGAGTTGTTGCCCGGGGTTTCGCCGGGGCGTTCGCCCGAGAGGTTGCCGCTGCCGGGAGCGGGCGGCTGGGCCGGTCGCGGCCGGTCGCGCGGCTCCCCGCGCCCCTTGGGTGCGGGCCCGGGCGCATGGCCGTAGGAACGTAAAAGGCCGTAGGAACGTAAAAGCGGAAGGCGCCCTGTCGCCGGTCCCCCCACGGGCCGACGATCAGGGCGCCTTCCCATGTCCCGGTGCGGATTCCCCCCACGGGATCCGGCCGGGCGCTCGGAGAGGACAGCGCCTGAATCGCTGTCTGTGAGCAGAATGAGCAAAACTCGTCCTGCCCCAGTGATGTGGTGCGATCTGCCGGGACAACACACGCTGGGAGGGCCGCTCAAAGCTTCCCGGTGTGCGTGCCCCGGCAACGCATCTCTGAGGAAGTCCCCCAAGACATCCCCAGATGCCGACCGACGCCCCCCAAGACGCCGAACCGACATCGCCAACTTAGACCTTCGAACCCCTTCGATGGTTACGTTCGCATCACTGTGATCTGCGTCTCTTGCATATGTCCCTTAGGTGCGCAAGAGCCCCGATACGGCGATCGAGGCTCAAGCGTAAGGATGATGCGCGAGCCTTGTGAAGAGCTTATGTGAGGCTCGCGCAGGACTCTAGAGGGTCTCTTGCCTCAGCTGCCGGTGAACCGCCGGTAACCCCGCGGTACTTCAGCGGAACCGGCGCAGCCGCAGACTGTTGGTCACCACGAAGACCGAGGAGAAGGCCATCGCCGCGCCCGCGATCATCGGGTTGAGCAGCCCGGCGGCGGCCAGCGGCAGCGCGGCCACGTTGTAGCCGAAGGCCCACACCAGGTTGCCCTTGATGGTGGCCAGCGTCCGCCGGGACAGCCGGATGGCGTCGGCGGCCACGCGCAGGTCCCCGCGCACCAGCGTCAGATCGCCGGCCTCGATCGCCGCGTCCGTGCCGGTGCCCATGGCGAGGCCCAGGTCGGCGGTGGCGAGCGCGGCGGCGTCGTTGACGCCGTCGCCGACCATGGCCACGGCCCGCCCCTCGCGCTGCAGCCGCCGTACGACGTCCACCTTGTCCTCGGGCAGCACCTCGGCGAACACGTCCCCGGCGTCGATGCCGACGGTGCGCGCGACCGCCTCGGCGACCGTACGGTTGTCCCCGGTGAGCAGCACCGGCCGCAGGCCCAGCGCGCGCAGTTCCCGTACCGCCTCGGCGCTGGTCTCCTTGACCGCGTCCGCGACGGCGAGGACCCCGCGGGCCTGCCCGTCCCAGCCGGCCACGACGGCCGTACGCCCCTCCTGCTCGGCCTCGCGTGCCGCGCGGGCCAGCTCCTGCGGCAGCTCGTCGTACAGGCGCCCCACGGCCACCTCACGGCCGTCCACGCGCCCGCGTACGCCCCGCCCGGGGACGTTCTCGAAGTGCTCGACCGGCGGCAGCTGCCCGGCGCGTTCCTCGGCGCCGGCGGTGATCGCGCGGGCGACCGGGTGCTCGGAGGCGTGTTCCAGGGCGCCCGCGAGCCGCAGCAGCTCCTTCTCGTCCTCGCCGCCCGCGACGTACACCGCCTGGAGGGTCATCCGGCCGGTGGTGACGGTGCCGGTCTTGTCGAGGACGACCGTGTCGACGCGGCGCGTGGACTCCAGGACCTCGGGGCCCTTGATCAGGATGCCGAGCTGGGCTCCGCGGCCGGTGCCCACCATCAGCGCGGTCGGCGTGGCGAGCCCCAGCGCGCAGGGGCAGGCGATGATCAGGACGGCGACGGCGGCGGTGAACGCGGCGGCCGTGTCACCGGTGACGCCCAGCCAGACGCCGAAGGTGGCGAGCGCGACGAGGATGACGACCGGGACGAACACCGCCGAGATCCGGTCGGCGAGCCGCTGCACCTCGGCCTTGCCGTTCTGCGCGTCCTCCACCAGCTTCGCCATCCGGGCGAGCTGGGTGCCGGTGCCGACCCGGGTGGCCTCGACGACCAGCCGGCCGCCCGCGTTGACCGTGGCGCCGGTGACCCGGTCGCCGGGCCCCACGTCCACCGGCACCGACTCGCCGGTCAGCATGGACGCGTCGACTGCGGAGACGCCCTCGACCACCGTGCCGTCGGTGGCGATCTTCTCGCCGGGCCGTACGACGAACCGGTCGCCCACGGCCAGATCCGCCACCGGAACGCGCACCTCAGCGCCGCCCCGCAGCACCGCCACGTCCTTGGCGCCCAGCTCCATCAGGGCCTTCAGGGCCGCCCCGGCGCGCCGCTTGGAGCGGGCCTCCAGGCAGCGGCCGAGCAGGATCAGGGCGACGACTCCGGAGGCGACCTCCAGGTAGATGGTGGAGGCCCCGTCCATGCGGGAGGCGGTGAAGCGGAACTCGTCGTGCATGCCCGGCATGCCCGCGTCGCCGAAGAACAGCGCCCACAGCGACCAGCCGAACGCGGCCAGCGTGCCGACCGAGACCAGGGTGTCCATGGTGGCGGCGCCGTGCCGGGCGTTGGTCCAGGCGGCCCGGTGGAAGGGTGCCCCGCCCCAGACGACGACGGGCGCGGCGAGGGTCAGCGAGAGCCACTGCCAGTTGTCGAACTGCAGCGCCGGGATCATCGCGAGCAGGACCACCGGCGCGGCGAGCAGCGCGGAGACGAGCAGGCGGTGGCGCAGGGCGCCGAGTTCGGGGTCCTGCCCGGGGGCGTTGGGTGCCGTCTCGGGTTCGGGCTCGGGCGGCGCGGGCTCCTCGGCGGTGTACCCGGTCTTCTCCACGGTGGCGATCAGGTCGGCCACCTGGACGCCCTCACCGAAGGCGATCCTGGCCTTCTCGGTGGCGAAGTTGACGGTGGCGCTGACGCCCTCCATCCGATTGAGCTTCTTCTCCACCCGGGCGGCGCAGGAGGCGCAGGTCATCCCGCCGATGAGCAGCTCGACCTCGGCGGTTGTGCCCGTGGCTATGGCTGTCTCTGCGGTGGTGCTGGTCATGTCCGGACTCCAGACATCGGACCGGACCGTGCGGATCCAGTATGAGCTGGTCGGCGCGGCCCGGTCGGGGAAGGGGTGGTGTTCAGGCCCTGCCGGCCAGCTCGAAGCCGGCCTCGTCCACGGCGGCGCGCACGGCTTCGTCGTCCAGCGGGGCGTCGGAGACGACGGTCACCTCGCCGGTCGACGCGACGGCCTTCACCGAGCTGACGCCGGGGATCTCGGAGATCTCACCGGAGACGGAGCCCTCGCAGTGGCCACAGCTCATGCCGGTCACCTTGTAGACGGTGGTGACGGAGCCCGGGGTGTCGGTGTGGGCGGTCATGTCGTTACTCCTCGTCGAGGCGTGTGGGGCCGGTGGGGTCCACGGGGGGAGCCCCACGCTGTTCACACTATACCCCTAGGGGGTATTTCTCCAAGGAGTGTCCCGGCGAGCCAGTGAGCACGCCCACCCGACGCCCGCCAGGCCGACCAGCGCCAGTCCGCCGACCGAGAACAGCGTGAAGAGGTGCTCCTGCCCGGGGCTCGGCCGGACGAGGTACCCCTGGGTGAACAGCCGTCCCTGTATTCCGGTGCCCGTCAGCCGGGCGGCCATCCAGATCGCGATGCCCTGGGTGGAGTCCCACAGTGCGTGCAGCAGGGAGACCCCCAGGCCGGTGCCGATCATCGGCGCGGCGAACCGGAAGTGGCCGTTCAGACGGCGCCGGGACAGCAGCACACCCCCGGCGATCGCGGTCCACAGGCCGTGCCCGAAGGGGGCGAGCACCCCGCGCAGGAACTCCGTCTCCAGCAGTGCGCGCAGCTCGATGCCCTCGGCCGAGACGGCCGCGGTGAAGGCGTACCCGACGCTCTCCAGGGCCGCGAAGCCGAAGCCGACGGCCGCGCCGAGCACCAGCCCGGCGCGCAGTCCGCGGATGCCCGGCTGCCGGCGCAGCACGAACACCAGTGCCGCGAGCTTGGCCGCCTCCTCGATCAGGCCGGCCCCGACGAACATCCCGGGGGAGGGGCGCAGCAGATACGACCCGGTCAGCGAGGCCCCGGGCGCACCGAGGGCCCCGCCCGCCAGGAAGCAGCCGAGGATCGCGCTGACGCCCAGGTCGCGGCCGTGCCGCTCGTACGCCCACAGGACGAAGGCGACCGGTACGAGAAAGCCGCCGAGCAGGATCAGCGTGGGCAGCAGTGCGCCGTTCGTCTCGAACGTGACCCACGCGGTCAGCGCCCACACGGCGAACCCGCCGCCGAGACAGCGCCGCCACAGACCGGCGGGGATACGGGGGTAGGGCGGTGGGGGCTGCTGCGGGCCGGGTATGCGGGCCTTGGGCGTGCCGGGAGGCGGGGAGTGGCTCACGGGGGTCCCCTCGGACAGCTGCTGGGCGTTTTATCCGCACTCTAGGCAGATGTGCCGTGAGTCGCAGTCCGGGTGATTCCCGGGACGGCCCTTCCGGGACGGCGGCCCGGGGACCACCGCTCCGGGGCCGCCTCCGGCGTCACCCGGGGCCGAGCCGGTCGCCCACCAGCGGTTCCAGGTAGCGGATCAGGACGTCCTTGATCTCCTGGACATAGGCCGCCCGCTCGGCGCCCTCATGGGCGAGGACCAGTTCCAGGCCGGCCTTGTAGACACCGAGGCAGACATGCGCCGTGCGGGTGATGTCGGCCTGGGCGGCGCCGGGCATGAGCGAGGCGAGCAGGCCCTCGATCCGGCCGAGCACGGTGGTGTGCAACTGGTCGTGCTGCTCGGCCATCCGGCCCGGGACGTCGGGGCCGTGCATCAGCGCGAAGAACACCGGGTGCTCGGTGTTGAAGGTGATGAACCGGTCGACGGCGGACCCGATGGCCTGCTCCAGCGGGGTGGCCGGGTCGACGGGGCCCAGCGCCTCGCCGTAGGCCGCCCGCATCCCGTGGACGAGCCGGTCGCCCAGCTCGATCGCGATCGCCTCCTTGTTCGGGAAGAACTGGTAGAGGGTGCCCGGCGAGACGCCGGCCTCGCGGGCGATGGCGTTGGTGCTGGCGGCGGTGTAGCCGGTGGCGCAGAAGACCCGGGCGGCCGCTTCGAGCAGCTGGGCGATACGGCGCTCCCCGCGGGCCTGTCGGCGACGGGGCTGCTCCTTCTCCCGCGGCTGCTCCTTCTCCGAGGTGTCGGACACGCGTTATCCCCAGCTCTCCAAAGGTCATTGACAAACGCGAGCGGTCGCTCGCATTCTTGTGAAACGCGAGCGATCTCTCGTGTTTGCCAGTTTATGGCAACGACTCCTCCGTGCCGTCTGTCCGTGCGGGCACGGGTCGTGGTGAAGGGGACACCGCAAGATGACCGAAGTCAACACGCCACCGCGGACAGAGGAGGGGGCGCCGGCGCAGACACCGCCCCGGACCGGCCGCTACACCCGCCTCGTCACCGCACGCCCACGCCTGTCACTGCTGGTGGCCCTGCTCCTCACCGCACTCGCTGTGCTGGCCGGCAGCGGGGTCGCGGACCGTCTGAGCAGCGGAGGCTGGGAGGACCCGGCCGCCGAGTCGACGTACGCGGCCAAGGCCCTGGAGCGCGAGTTCCCCGACTCCCAGCCGAATCTGCTGCTCCTGGTCGACTCGGGCCGCGCCCCGGTCGACGATCCGGCGGTCGCCGCCGAGGCCCGCGACCTGGCCGGCCGGCTGGCCGGCGAGAAGGGCGTGACCGGTGTCGGCTCCTACTGGCAGAGCAGGTCACCGGCCCTGCGCGCCAAGGACGGCCACGAGGCGCTGATCGCCGCGCGCATCACCGGCGACGAAACGGCGATGGGCAGGACGCTCGACCGCATCGCGCCCCACTACCGGGGCGCGCACGGCCCGGTCCGGGTGAAGCTCGGCGGCATCGTCGCCGTCCGGCACGAGATGCAGACGATCATCAAGGAGGACCTGACGCGCGCCGAGCTGATCGCCCTGCCGATCACCCTCGTGCTGCTCGTGATGGTCTTCGGCAGCGCCGTCGCCGCCCTGCTGCCGCTCGGCATCGGCATCGTCGCCATCCTCGGCACCAACGCCGTCCTGCGCGGACTGACGGCCTTCACCGACGTCTCCGTCTTCGCACTGAACCTCACCACGGCCCTCGGGCTCGGCCTCGCCATCGACTACGCCCTGTTCATCGTCCGCCGCTACCGCGAGGAACTGTCCACGGGCGCCGACCCGTTGACCGCGGTCGGCGCGACCCTGCGCACGGCCGGGCGCACGGTGCTCTTCTCCGCCCTCACGGTGGCGGTGTCCCTGGCCGCCATGATGGTCTTCCCGCAGTACTTCCTGCGGTCCTTCGCCTACGCCGGCATCGCCGTGGTCCTGCTCGCCGCGGCCGCGGCCCTGATCCTGCTGCCGGCCGCGCTGGTCCTGCTCGGCCACCGGGTCAACTCCCTGGACCTGCGCCGCCTGCTGCGCCGGCGCCGCGGTCCGAAGCGTGCCGAGGGGGCGGCCTGGGCACGGACCGCCGGCCTGGTGATGCGCCGCGCCCCGCTCTTCGCGCTCGGCACCACCGTCCTGCTGGTCACCCTCGGACTGCCCTTCCTGGGCGTGAGGTTCGGCACCGCCGACGACCGCCAGCTGCCCTCGACCGCCGAGTCCCACGTGGTGCAGGTGCACATCCGGGAAGGCTTCCCGGGCAGCCCCGGCGGTGGTCTGGAGGTCCTCGCCGAGGGCAGGGCCACCGAGTCCCAGTACGCCGCGTACAAGCAGCAGGTGGCCGCCCTGCCCGGGGTGGTCCGTGTCGACGGGCCGCTGGTCAGGGGGGACTCCGCCTACTTCACGGTGCAGGCGGAGGGAGAGGCCGTGGACGAGGCGGCCCAGCACCTGGTCGGCGATCTGCGCGCGCTGCACACCCCCTTCGGCACCAAGGTGACCGGCACGGCCGCCGTCCTCGTCGACACCAAGCACGCGATAGCCCGGCGCCTGCCCTGGGCGGCCGCGTTCATCGCCGTCGTCACCCTCCTGCTGGTCTTCCTGCTCACCGGAAGCGTGCTGATACCCGTGCAGGCCGTGGTGCTCAACGCGCTCAGTTTGACCGCGATGTTCGGCGCCGTGGTCTGGGTCTTCCAGGACGGCCACCTGTCCGGGGCCCTCGGCTTCACCAGCTCCGGTTCCATCGAGACCACCCTGCCGGTGCTGATGTTCTGCGTGGCCTTCGGGCTCTCCATGGACTACGGCGTGTTCCTGCTCTCCCGCATCAAGGAGGAGTACGACCGCACGGGCGACCACGACACGGCGGTACGGCACGGGCTGCGGCGCACGGGCGGACTGATCACCGCGGCGGCGGTCATCCTCGCGGTGGTGATGGTCGCGATCGGCACGTCCCGGGTGACCAACACGAAGATGCTCGGCCTGGGCATCGCGCTCGCCGTACTGATGGACGCGATGGTCGTCCGGAGCTTGCTGGTACCGGCGATCATGCGGTTGACGGGCAGGGCCACGTGGTGGGCACCGGGGCCCCTGCGGCGCCTGCACGAATGGTTCGGTCTGAGCGAGGGCGGCGAAGACACGCCCCGCGGGGGCGCGGGAGCGGCGGCGGGTGCGGCACCGGGCGCCGGGGTCACGGTCGAGCCGTGGAACCGAGAGCGGCCCACTCCCGGTCCAGGATCGACATGATCACCTCGTCGGCCCAGACTCCGTCCCGCTGCTGGACCTCCCGCCGTACGCCCTCGACCACGAAACCGACCTTCTCGTAGACCCGCCGGGCCCGCGCGTTGTGGCCGTACACCTCCAGCTGGACGCGGTGCAGGCCGAGTTGCTCGAAGCCGTAGCCGACGATCAGCCGGGTCGCCTCGGTGCCGATGCCCCGGCCGCGGCCCCCAGGGCCGACGAGCGTGCGGAAGGTGCAGTTCCGGGTTGCCGGGTCGTAGTCGTACAGGACGACCTCGCCCAGGACCTCGCCGGTCTCGGGGTCCGTGACGGCGAGGTCGAGGCGGTCGGGGGCGGTGGCCCGGGAGCCGTACCAGAACCGCAGCCGTTCCCGGGTGAGTTCGGTGGACGACTCGTAGGTGAAGCGGATGACCTCGGGGTCGGCGATGATCTCGCCCATGATGTCGGCATCGTCCTCGGTGAAGGGCCTCAGGACGGTCTTCTGGCCGGTCAGGGTGGGTTTGACGGAGAAGTTCATGGCGTGACTGTGCCCCATCCGGCAGATGGGGCGCAGCCGATTTGCGGTGCGGGTCAGTCCGGCCGGCGGCCGCGGTTGCCGGGCCGGGAGGCGACCCAGGCGCGGACGGTGTCGGCGTACCAGTAGGGCTTGCCGCCCTCCACGTGGTCGGGCGGGGGCAGCAGCCCGTGCTTGCGATAGGACCGTACGGTGTCCGGCTGCACTCTGATGTGCGCCGCGATCTCCTTGTACGACCAGAGCCTTTGGTCGGTCATGAGTTGCACCTCCCTGCGCGCGCCGCAGC
This sequence comes from Streptomyces sp. NPDC001135, assembly GCF_053598395.1. NCBI lineage: Bacteria > Bacillati > Actinomycetota > Actinomycetes > Kitasatosporales > Streptomycetaceae > Streptomyces > Streptomyces sp. NPDC001135. The sequence continues at coordinate 178,655 of NZ_JBSFKD010000002.1, forward strand.
GGCGACCGGGGGCGGTCGTCGGGGGAGCCGGGCGCTGCGCTGGCGATCACCAAGCCTGTGTCCGGTGAACGACGCGGAGTGACCGCAGGACAGTGCCTGTCGAGATGGTGTGACGCACAACCGGCGTACACGGGACATGTGTGACACACGCGTGGTGTTTGTGACACAGCCGCCGCAAAGGGCGTACGCCGGGGCGGCGGCGGGTCGCGTTGGTTTCGCGGCGGTCCGTGAGCGGCTGAACCGGTCGTCGAGAACCCGCCGGCCGATGACGGGCCGGGTCCGCTGCGTCAGACCCGGCCCGCCGGCTCCCCCGCGTCCTCCGGCGGCCGCTTCCCCCGGGGGGCCTCTCGGACCGGACCCGCTTGGCGCCGGAGGCCCCCGCTTCCCGCGGGACCCCCGAAGGCCGGACGATCAGCGTGTCAGGCCCTGCCCGCGCGGGTCTTGGAAAAAAGCGCACCGCGGTCGGAGGTGAGGAGGAGTCCGGCCGGCTCGCCCGCCAGCCGGTCGGTCACCGCGTCCGCGGCCGGCAGCCGCCGGGCCGCCAGGAACTCCCCCGGGGTGCAGCCCGTCATGCTCTTGAAGTCGCCGCTGAAATGCGCCTGGTCGTAGTAGCCGCACATCGCCGCGGTCTCCGCCTGACCGTGCCCCGCGGCCAGCAACCGCCGCGCCCGTTGCAGCCGCAGCACCCGTCCGGCCGCCTTGGGGGACAGTCCGATCTGCTCCCGGAAGCGGTTCTCCAGGTGCCGCACGCTCCAGCCCACCTCCTCGGCCAGCCGGGGTACCGGGACCGTGCCGGCGCCGCGCCGCAGCAGCGACCAGGCGTGCACCACCCGCTCGGACACGGGCACACCCGGGCGGAGCCGCTCCAGCAACACCCGGTCGAGCAAGGCGAACCGCTCCGGCCAGCCGGGCAGGGCGGCGAGGGCTCCGGCCAGTCGGCCGAGGCCCGGGTCCAGCTCGTCCAGGCCGGCCGAGCGGTTGGCGAGTTCGTACTGCTCCGTGCCGAACAGGGCGAACGCGGTCCACGGTTCCAGCAGCACCTCGATCCCGGACAGCCGGCCGCCGTGCTCACCGAGGGCGGGGGTCGTGGTCAGCCCGTTGACCACCGAGACGAGCGAAACCGGGGCCCGCCCCGCCCGGCTGATGCGCACCGGCTGCTCGAAGCCCAGCAGCAGGGTGGCGGCCGCGATCGGCGTCTCCAGCCGACGGCGTGGCCGATCGAGGGCCATGCGTATCCCGCGATAGCTGATCACCCCGGGCCGCAACGCCGGGTGGGGCCAAGCGGGCACGATCTCCCACACGCCACCATGCTACGAGCGGCACGGCCAACTCCCCCCGGGGTACGGGGAACTGGGCGGAAACCAGGAACAGCCGGGGGCTCGTCGGCGCGTGGCGCGGGGTCGCCGGGGGGACCGGCACGGGTGGTGAGGAGAAGAGTGACGCTGGTCCGAATGTCTGGACAAAACATTGACAGGGCTAGGCGTGCGGGACTAGAAATCCGGGGAGAGCCATGACGAAGGGAAGCCGATGGCCTACGACCTGATCACCATGGGGCGGATCGGAGTGGACCTCTACCCGCTGCAGACCGGTGTCCCGCTCGCCCAGGTGGCGTCCTTCGGCAAGTTCCTCGGCGGGTCGGCGACGAACGTCGCGGTCGCCGCGGCCCGGCTCGGCCGGCGGACCGCTGTGATCACCCGCACGGGCGACGACCCGTTCGGCGCCTATCTGCACGAGGCGCTGCGCGGCTTCGGCGTCGACGACCGCTGGGTGAGCCCCGTCCCCGGACTGCCGACCCCGGTCACCTTCTGCGAGGTCTTCCCACCGGACGACTTCCCGCTCTACTTCTACCGGCAGCCCAAGGCGCCCGACCTGGAGATCGACGCCCATGAGCTGGATCTCGACGCCATCCACGAGGCCCGCGTCTTCTGGGTCACCGGTACCGGCCTGAGCGAGGAGCCCAGTCGTACGGCCACCCTCGCGGCCCTCGCCCACCGGGCGAAGGCGGGCACGACGGTCTTCGATCTCGACTGGCGGCCCATGTTCTGGGCCCACCCCGACGAAGCCCGCCGCTACTACGCCGAAGCCCTGAAGCACACGACCGTCGCCGTCGGGAACCTGGACGAGGTGGAGGTCGCCACCGGGGTGCGCGACCCGCATGAGGCGGCCCGAGCGCTCCTGCGGGCCGGCGTCGAGATCGCCGTGGTCAAGCAGGGACCGAAGGGTGTGCTCGCCGTCGGCCGCGACGGCGGCTCGGCCGAGGTCCCGCCCCTGCCCGTCGACGTCCTCAACGGCCTCGGCGCCGGAGACGCCTTCGGCGGCTCCCTGTGCCACGGCCTCCTCGAGGGCTGGGACCTGGAGACGATCATGCGGCACGCCAACGCGGCCGGCGCCATCGTCGCCTCCCGCCTGGAGTGCTCCTCCGCGATGCCCACCCCGGACGAGGTGGCCGCCGCGCTCGACGCCGGAGCGGTGCTGTGAGGGCCGGCCGCGTCACGGGCACGCACACCGAGGGCGGGGCGGGCCCCGACACCCCCGCCACCCCCCACCGCGAGGGCGCCGCGGACACCGGCCCCGAAACCGCCGCCACCCCCCGTCGCGAGGGTGCCGCGGGCTCCCCGTGGTCTCGGGTCGACGTGGCCGAACTCGTCCGTGTCCGTACCCATCACCCCGAGGCGATCGCCGAGGCCGCCGTCCGCCGGGTCCGGCGCCCCCTGCTGAACGACAACGGCAGGCTGATGATCGTCGCCGCCGACCACCCGGCCCGCGGCGCGCTCGGTGTCGGCGACCGCAGGCTCGCCATGGCCAACCGCGCCGACCTGCTCGAACGCCTCTGCCTGGCGCTGAGCCGCCCCGGTGTGGACGGCGTCCTCGCCACCGCCGACATCCTGGACGACCTGCTGCTGCTCGGCGCCCTCGACCACAAGGTGGTCATGGGCTCCATGAACCGGGGCGGGCTGCAGGGGGCCAGCTTCGAGCTGGACGACCGCTTCACCGGGCACCGCCCCGAGGACATCCAGCGGCTCGGCTTCGACGCGGGCAAGCTGCTGCTGCGCATCGACTACGACGACCCCGGCTCCCTGACCACCCTGGAGTCCACCGCCCGCGCCATCGACGAGATGGCCGCGCGCCGGCTGCCGGTCTTCGTCGAGCCGTTCATCAGCCGCCGCACCGCCGAGGGAAAGGTGCGCAACGACCTGTCCGCCGACGCGGTCACCAAGTCCATCGCCATCGCCTCCGGCCTCGGCGGCTCCTCCGCCTACACCTGGCTGAAGGTGCCGGTCACCGACAACCCCGACGACATGGCCCGCGTGATGGAGACCTCCACACTCCCGGCCGTGCTCCTCGGCGGCGATGTCGGGGACGACCAGGAGAAGGCGTACGAGAAGTGGCGCGGCGCGCTGCAACTCCCCACCGTGCGCGGCCTGGTGGTCGGCCGCTCACTGCTGTACCCGGCGAACGGCGACGTGGCCGCCGCCGTGGACACCGCCGTAGGACTGCTGTGAGGGCCCTATGACCAGCACCGACCTGCACCTGCCCCGGGGTGCCACCGCGAACGCCCGGTACGCCGTCGACATCGACCCGAAACGGGCCGGCTGGACGCACAGCAGCCTGCGTGTCGTGGAGTTGGCACCGGACGGTACGCATACGTTCACCGCGGGGGACAGCGAATGGATCGTGCTTCCGCTGCAGGGCGGATGTACCGTACAAATTGAGACAGCGTCAACTGAGAAGGACGAGTTCCAACTCCTGGGCCGGGAAAGTGTGTTCGCGGACGTCTCCGACTTCGCGTACGCGCCCCGGGACGCCCGGGTCCAGATCGCCTCCGGCGCGGGAGGCCGCTTCGCCCTGGCAGGAGCGAGGTGCGAGCGACGACTCCCCGCCCGCTACGGCCCCGCGCCGGAGGTCCCCGTCGAGGAGCGCGGCAGCGGCACGTGCGCCCGCCGGGTGCGCAACTTCGCCTCCGCCGACTCGTTCGAGTGCGACAGGCTGATCGCCGTCGAGGTGCTCACCCCGGGCGGCAACTGGTCCTCGTACCCGCCGCACAAGCACGACGAGCACCGGCCGGGCGAGGAGTCCGAGCTGGAGGAGATCTACTACTTCGAGATCGACGGCCCGAACGGTCTCGGCTATCAGCGCGTGTTCCCCTCGCGCGAGGGAGGCTCGGACGTCCTCGCCGAGGTCCGCTCCGGCGACGCCGTCCTCGTCCCCGACGGATGGCACGGCCCGTCCATCGCCCAGCCCGGGCACGACATGTACTACCTGAACGTCATGGCGGGTCCGGGCGAGACCCGGGAATGGCGGATCTGTTTCCACCCCGACCACGCAGAAAGCACAGGGGGCTACCGATGACGACGATCCGGCTGACCGTCGCGCAGGCGCTGGTCCGTTTCCTCGCCGCCCAGTACACCGAACGCGACGGCGAGCGGCAGCGGCTGATCGGCGCCACCTGGGGCATCTTCGGCCACGGCAATGTCGCGGGGATCGGCCAGGCGCTGATCGAGTACGCGGAGGTGATGCCGTACCACCAGGGCCGCAACGAGCAGTCCATGGTGCACGCGGCCGTCGGCTACGCCCGCCAGTCGAACCGCCTGTCCACGCACGCGGTGACGACGTCGATCGGCCCGGGCGCGACCAACCTGGTCACGGGCGCCGCCCTGGCGACCGTCAACCACCTCCCGGTCCTGCTCCTGCCCGGCGACGTCTTCGCCACCCGCCCCGCCGACCCGGTCCTGCAGCAGCTGGAGGTGCCGTACGCGGGTGACGTGTCGGTCAACGACACCCTGCGCCCGGTGTCGAGGTACTTCGACCGCATCACCCGGCCGGAGGCGCTGATCCCGTCGGCCCTCCAGGCGATGCGGGTCCTGACCGACCCGGTGGAGACGGGCGCGGTCACGCTCGCGATGCCGCAGGACGTGCAGGCGGAGGCCTTCGACTGGCCGGAGGAGTTCTTCGCCGAGCGCGTGTGGACCGTACGACGGCCGGGCGCGGACCCGACCGAGCTGGCCGAGGCGGTGCGGGCCGTCCGCGCGGCGCGCAGGCCGCTGGTCATCGCGGGCGGCGGCGTCCACCACAGCCGCGCCGAGTCGGCCCTCGCCGAGTTCGCCTCGGCCACCCGCATCCCGGTCGCCTCCACCCAGGCCGGCAAGGGCTCCCTGCGCCACGACCATCCGCAGGACGTCGGCGGGGTCGGCCACACCGGCACCGCGACCGCCGACGAGCTGGCCCGCACGGCGGACCTGGTCATCGGCGTCGGCACCCGGTACACCGACTTCACCACGGCCTCCGGCACCCTCTTCGAGAACCCGGACGTCCGATTCCTCAACCTCAACATCGCGCCGTTCGACGGCCACAAGCTGGCCGGACTCCCGCTCGTCGCGGACGCCCGCAGCGGCCTGGGCGAGCTGACCGAGGCACTGGTGATGCACGGGCACAGGGTGCCGGACGCGTACGTCGCCGAGTACACCGAGGACAAGGAGCGCTGGGAGCAGCGCGTCGACGCCTGCTTCGAGGCCCAGGAGGCCGACGCACGCCCGACCCAGCCGCAGGTCGTCGGCGCCCTGAACGCCCTGGTGGACGAGTCGGACATCATCATCAACGCGGCCGGCTCGCTCCCGGGCGACCTGCACAAGCTGTGGCGGACGCGGTCCCGCGACCAGTACCACCTGGAGTACGGCTACTCCTGCATGGGCTACGAGATCCCGGCCGCGCTCGGTGTGAAGCTGGCCGCGCCCGAGCGCAACGTGTGGGCGCTGGTCGGCGACGGCACGTATCTCATGATGCCGACGGAGATCGTGACCGCCGTCCAGGAGGGCGTCGCGATCAAGATCCTGCTGGTGCAGAACCACGGGTACGCCTCCATCGGCGGGCTCTCGGAGTCGGTGGGCGGCGAGCGGTTCGGCACCGCGTACCGCTACGCCTCCGGTGACGGCACCTTCACCGGCGCCCCGCTGCCCGTGGACCTCGCCGCGAACGCGGCCAGCCTCGGCATGCGGGTGCTGCGCGCGAAGACCGTACGGGACCTGCGCGAGGCACTCGCCGAGGCGCGGGCCACCGACACTCCCACATGTGTCTACGTGGAGACCGAAACGTCCGACACTGTGTCGGGCGCGCCTCCGGCGCAGGCCTGGTGGGATGTTCCTGTGGCCGAGACCGCGACCCGAGCGTCGGCGGTCAAGGCACGTGAGCTGTACGAACGGCACGTCTCGACCCGACGCCGCCATCTGTAAGAAGGAGTCTCTGGGCATGACGAAGATCGTCAACCACTGGATCGGCGGGAAGACCGTCGAAGGCGCGTCGGGCACGTACGGGCCGGTCACCGACCCGGCGACCGGCGCGGTCACCACGAAGGTCGCGTTCGCGTCGGTCGAGGAGGTGGACGCGGCCGTCGCGGCGGCCAAGGACGCCTTCGTGACCTGGGGCCGGTCCTCGCTGGCCCAGCGCACCTCGATCCTCTTCAAGTTCCGGGCGCTGCTGGACGCCAACCGGGACGCCATCGCGGAGCTGATCACCGCCGAGCACGGCAAGGTGCACTCGGACGCGCTCGGCGAGGTGGCGCGCGGCCTGGAGATCGTCGACCTGGCCTGCGGCATCAACGTGCAGCTGAAGGGCGAGCTGTCGACGCAGGTCGCGAGCGGCGTGGACGTCTCCTCCATCCGCCAGCCGCTCGGTGTCGTCGCCGGCATCACGCCGTTCAACTTCCCGGCGATGGTCCCGATGTGGATGTTCCCGATCGCCATCGCGACCGGCAACACCTTCGTGCTGAAGCCGTCCGAGAAGGACCCGTCGGCCTCCGTCAAGATCGCCGAGCTGCTGTCGGAGGCCGGTCTGCCGGACGGCGTGTTCAACGTCGTGCACGGCGACAAGGTGGCCGTCGACCGCCTCCTGGAGCACCCGGACGTCAAGGCCGTCTCCTTCGTCGGCTCGACCCCGATCGCCCGCTACATCCACACCACGGCCTCCGCCAACGGCAAGCGGGTGCAGGCCCTGGGCGGTGCCAAGAACCACATGCTGGTGCTGCCGGACGCCGACCTGGACGCGGCGGCCGACGCCGCGGTGTCCGCCGCCTACGGCTCCGCGGGCGAGCGCTGCATGGCCATCTCCGCGGTCGTGGCCGTGGGCGCGATCGGGGACACGCTGGTGGAGAAGATCCGCGAGCGCGCCGAGAAGATCAAGATCGGTCCGGGCAACGACCCGGCGTCGGAGATGGGCCCGCTGATCACCAAGGTCCACCGCGACAAGGTGGCCTCCTATGTCGAGGGCGCGGCGGCCGAGGGCGCCGAGGTGGTCCTCGACGGCACCGGTTACACGGTCGAGGGCTTCGAGGACGGCCACTGGATCGGGATCTCGCTGCTGGACAAGGTGCCGACCAGCGCCAAGGCCTACCAGGACGAGATCTTCGGCCCGGTGCTGTGCGTGCTGCGCGTGGACACCTACGACGAGGGCGTGGCCCTCATCAACGCCTCGCCGTTCGGCAACGGCACCGCGATCTTCACCCGGGACGGCGGCGCGGCCCGTCGCTTCCAGCTGGAGATCGAGGCGGGCATGGTCGGCGTGAACGTCCCGATCCCGGTCCCCGTCGGCTACCACTCCTTCGGTGGCTGGAAGGACTCGCTCTTCGGCGACCACCACATCTACGGCAACGACGGCACGCACTTCTACACCCGCGGCAAGGTCGTCACCACCCGCTGGCCCGACCCGGCCGACGCCCCGGCGGGCGTGGACCTGGGCTTCCCGCGCAACCACTGAGGGCCCCAGCCCTTTGTCAGGCCGTCCGGATTCCGGACGGCCTGACATTTTTTTGACACGCCGGCTTCGGTTCCCGTTTACGGGGGATGAAACGGGTGGCTAAGGGTTAGTCCGTAGTTGACCTTTGAAAGCAAGGTCACTTTGCCGCAAAGCTTGATGGATGCCCCCATAGGGCGTCGCGGCCTACGAATCTGATGTGGAGTGAGCCTCGTCGGAAGTGCGGATTCCGAAGGTAAACGGCCATTGACTCAGCGGTTTTCGTCGGGGTTCTCTATGCAGCGTCGGGAGCGGACGAGTGACCGTACGACGATCCGCCGGAGGCGATAGCGCTCCCGTCCCCACCCTCAGTCACACGAGTCGATCGGAACCGCCGCATGACCGATACGCTCCGCCCTGTCGACACAGCCGTCACAGACGCTTCCGACAGTCCTCAGAAGCTCAAGCGTTCGATCGGTGTCGTCGGCGGCACCCTCCTCACCCTCTCGTGCGTCACGCCCGCCTCCACGCTCTTCGTGATCGTGCCCGACCTGTTCTCCAGCCTGGGTACGGCGACGGCGCTCTGTATCGCCATCGGTGCGCTCCTCTGTATCCCCGTGGCGTTCTGCTACTCGGAGCTGGGCACCCTCATCCCCAGCGCGGGCGGCGAGTACGCCATCGTCTCCACCCTGGCCGGACGGCTCGCCGGCTGGCTGGCCTTCGTGATGTCACTGCTCGTCGTGATGATCGTCCCTCCGGTCATCGCGATGGGCACCGCGGACTACCTCGCCCCGGTCATCCACCTCGACCCGGCCTTCACGGGCGCCGGCGTGATGATCGCGGCCACCCTCGCCGGTCTGCTCGACCTGCGCGCCAACGCCTGGATCACCGGCATCTTCCTGGTCCTGGAAGTCGTCGCCGCCGGCGTGGTGGCCGTACTCGGCTTCAGCCACCCGCACCGCGGGGTGGGCAGCCTCGGCTCACTGCAGGCCGCCGGTGAGCACGCGCACGTCAACCCCGTCACGGCCATGATGGTCGTCTCCGGGCTCGCCATCGCCCTCTTCGTCACCCAGGGCTTCTCCACCGCCGTCTACCTCTCCGAGGAACTGGAGAACCCGCGCCGCAACGTCGCCCGTACCGTCCTCGCGACACTCGCCATCTCCACCGTGGTCATCCTGGTGCCGGTCGCCGCGATCACCGTGGGCGCCGGTGACCTGAAGACCCTGACCGGCGGCGACATCTCCAGCATGGTCATCGCCTGGAGCAACTCGGCCGTCGGCACCTTCGTCAGCCTGTGCGTCGCCCTCGCGATCATCAACGCGGGCATCGTCATGGTCATCCAGAACTCCCGCGTCCTGTTCGCCTCCGCCCGCGACAAGGCCTGGCCCTCGCCGGTCAACAAGGCCCTGGCCAAGCTGGGCCGGTTCGGCTCCCCGTGGGTCGCCACCCTCGTCGTCGGCGTCCCCGGTGCCTTCCTCTGCTTCGTCAACCTCGACACGCTCTACGGCGTCACCGGGGTCGCCGTCACCGGCCTGTACCTGCTGGTCGCGGTCGCCGCGCTGCTCGCCCGCCGCGGGGCGCACGGCGGCAGGCAGGCGTGGCGGATGCCGCTGTGGCCGGCCATGCCGGTCCTGCTGATCGCGGTCCTTGTCTACATCCTGGTCGAGCAGGACCCGACGTACCTGTGGTGGACCGGCGGCATCACCGCCGTCGCCACCCTCTACTGGGCCTTCTACCTCCGCCCGCGCCGCGAGACCCGCTGGCTGGTCTCCCTGCCGGAGGACGTCCAGGCGGAGGAGACGGCGTAAGGGGGGCTTCCGGGGCCGGCGGCGCCGCCGGCCCCGAGGGGCGCGGGGCACCGCGTGACCAGCCCGCCCGCGCCCGCACCCGGCAACGACGATGCCCGGGACGGTGTTCGGCCGACAGGCCGCCGTACCGCGTCTGCTGTACGCCGGGCCCGCTCCGTACTCCCGGGGGAGGGCCCGGCATTCAGCCCACCGGCTGCCCCGGTTGTCGGTGGCCGCCCGTACCGTTGAGTGCATGGATCTTCGGGTGCCTTCGGTGCGGGGGCTGCTCAAGGGGCCGCGCCGGCTGTGTGCCGCCGCGGCCGCCGTGGTGGTGCTCGCCGGTGCCGGCACGTGGACGGCCGCCGCATCCGGTGACACACCCCCGGTGCACAGGACCGACCAGGTCATGGCGGTGGACGGCGTCCGCCTGGACACGTCGTTCTTCACCCCGGCCACCGCCGGACGGCACCCCGCAGTCCTGCTGGCGCACGGCTTCGGCGGCAGCAAGGACGACCTGCGCGAGCAGGCCGAGGACCTCGCCCGGGACGGCTACGCGGTCCTGACCTGGTCCGCGCGCGGCTTCGGCAGGTCCACCGGAAGGATCGGGCTCAACGACCCGAAGGGCGAGGTCGCCGACGTCTCCCGGCTCGTCGACTGGCTGGCGGAGCGGCCCCAGGTCCAGCTCGACCACCCGGGCGACCCGCGCGTGGGCATGGCAGGCGGCTCCTACGGCGGCGCGATCTCACTGCTCGCCGCGGGATACGACCACCGGGTCGACGCCATCGCCCCGGCCATCACCTACTGGGACCTCGCCGACGCCCTCTTCCCGAACGGCGTCTTCAAGAAGCTGTGGGCCGGTGTCTTCTTCAACACCGGCGGCGGCTGCGCCCGCTTCGAGCCCGCGCTGTGCCGGATGTACGACCGGGTCGCCGAGTCCGGCACCCCGGACGCGGCCGCCCGCGAGCTGCTCCAGGCCCGCTCACCGTCCGCCGTTGGCTCCCGTATCAAGGTGCCCACCCTGCTCATACAGGGCCAGACGGACTCCCTGTTCACCCTCGCCCAGTCCGACGCGGCCGAGAAGGCGATCCGGGCGAACGGCGCCCCCGTGGACGTCGACTGGATCGCGGGCGGCCATGACGGCGGCGACATGGAGAGCGGCCGGGGCCAGGCACGCGTGCGCGCGTGGTTCGACCGGTATCTCAAGGGCGACGAGCACACCGGTACCGGCCCGGCCTTCCGGATCACCCGCACCGGAGGAGTGAACTCCACCGACGGCACGGCCCAGCTGCGCGGCGCGAGCGCCGCCGGCTACCCCGGTCTGCGCGACCACCCACGCCGCATCGCCCTGACCGGCGGCACCCAGCACCTCACCAACCCGGCCGGCGCCAGCCCGCCCGGCGTCTCCGCGCTGCCCGGCCTCGGCGGCTCGGGCGGCCTGACCCAGCTGTCCGCGCTCGGTCTCGGTGTCTCCCTGGACTTCCCCGGTCAGTACGCGAAGTTCGACTCCGCACCGCTCACCGGAGACCTGCAGATCACCGGCACCCCGACCGTCACCGTCCACCTCACCTCGACCAGCGACGACGCCGTCCTGTTCGGCAAGGTCTACGACGTCGGCCCCGACGGCACCCAGCCGGTGCTGCCCGCGCAGCTCGTCGCCCCCTTCCGGGTGACCGGCGCCCGGGCCGGCAAGGACGTCACGCTCACCCTGCCGGCCATCGACCACGAGGTGCAGAAGGGCCACCGGCTCCGCCTGGTCCTCGCCTCCACCGACCTCGGCTACGCCTCACCGGCCGCCCCGGCCACCTACACCGTCTCCCTCAGGAGCGACCTGAGCGTGCCGACGGCCCCGGCCGTCACCACCGCCGCGGCACCCCTGCCCGCCTGGGTGTGGTGGCTGCCGGTGGCCGCGGCGGGGGCCGCGCTCGCCCTGCTCCTCACCGCCCGTCGCCGTACGGCCGGCCCCGCGCCCGACCCCGAGGCGGCCGACGTCCCGCTGGTGATCAAGGGCTTGAGCAAGCGGTACGCGAAGTCCGCCGACCGGTACGCGGTGCGTGACCTGTCCTTCCGCGTCGAGAAGGGCCAGGTGCTCGGCCTGCTCGGACCCAACGGCGCGGGCAAGACCACCACCCTGCGCATGCTGATGGGCCTGATCACCCCGGACGCCGGCGAGATCCGCGTCTTCGGCCACGCCGTCCGGCCCGGCGCGCCCGTGCTGTCGAGGGTCGGCGCCTTCGTGGAGGGCGCGGGCTTCCTGCCGCATCTGTCCGGCCGGGCGAACCTGGAGCTGTACTGGCAGGCCACCGGCCGCCCGCCCGAGGACGCCCACCTGGACGAGGCCCTGCGGATCGCCGGGCTCGGCGACGCGCTCGCCCGCGCGGTGCGCACCTACTCGCAGGGCATGCGCCAGCGCCTCGCCATCGCCCAGGCCATGCTCGGCCTGCCCGACCTGCTCATCCTCGACGAGCCCACCAACGGCCTCGACCCGCCCCAGATCCGCGAGATGCGCGAGGTGATGATCCGCTACGCGGCGGGCGGCCGTACGGTGATCGTCTCCAGCCATCTCCTCGCCGAGGTCGAGCAGTCCTGCACCCATCTGGTGGTCATGGACCGCGGCCGGCTCGTCCAGGCCGGTCCGGTCGGCGACATCGTCGGCTCCGGCGACACCCTGCTCGTCGGCACCGCCGGCCCGGTGGAGGAGCCGGTCGCGGAGAAGGTGGCCGCGCTGCCCGGCGTCGCCTCCGCGGTGCGCACCGACGACGGTCTGCTGATCCGGCTGGAACCCGGCGGCACCGCCGAGCGGCTGGTCGTGGAGCTGGTCCGGCTGGACGTGCCCGTCGCCTCGGTCGGCCCGCACCGCCGCCTGGAAGACGCCTTCCTCACCCTGATCGGAGGTTCCGCATGAGCGCGCTCACCGAGGTCGCCTCCGGTTACCGGACGCGGCACACCCTGCCCCTGCGGGTCGAGCTGGTCCGCCAGCTCAAGCGGCGCCGCACCCTGGTCATGGGCGCGATCCTCACGCTCCTGCCGTTCGTGCTGCTGATCGCCTTCGCCGTCGGCGGTGACCCGGGCGGCCGGAACAACCAGATCACCCTGATGGACACGGCCACCGCGTCCGGCGCCAACTTCGCCGCCGTGAACCTGTTCGTCTCGGCCGGCTTCCTGCTGGTCATCCCGGTCGCCCTGTTCTGCGGGGACACGGTCGCCTCGGAGGCGAGCTGGTCCTCCCTGCGCTATCTGCTCGCAGCCCCCGTGCCGCGGGCCCGGCTGCTGTGGTCCAAGCTGGTCGTGGCGCTCGGGCTGAGTCTCGCCGCGATGATCCTGCTCCCGGTGGTCGCCCTCGCCGCCGGTACGGCGGCCTACGGCTGGGGCCCGCTGCAGATTCCCACCGGCGGCGCGCTGGACCCCGGCACGGCGCTGCAGCGCCTGGCGGTGACCGTGGCGTACGTCTTCGTGTCCCAGCTGGTCACCGCGGGGCTCGCGTTCTGGCTGTCGACGAAGACCGACGCCCCGCTCGGCGCGGTCGGCGGCGCGGTCGGCCTGACCATCGTCGGCAATGTCCTGGACGCCGTCACCGCCCTCGGCCACTGGCGTGACGTCCTGCCCGCGCACTGGCAGTTCGCCTGGGCCGACACCGTCCAGCCGCACCCCGAGTGGACCGGCATGATCCAGGGGACGGCGATCTCCCTGAGCTACGCACTCGTGCTCATCGCCCTGGCCTTCCGCGGGTTCGCCCGCAAGGACGTGGTGTCGTAGTTTTCCCACGCTTGACGCACCATACGATCAATCGATTCGCCGACCAGATGTGAATACCTCTGTATAAAACCCGGGAATGCGCTCCTTCACTCCCATGGCATTCATGCGTATGGAGTAGCGCGTCGCTTTGGGTGCACTGTGGACTGCTATGTTCTGCGTCTGTCGGATCAGAGGTAACTTCAAGTGAGGTGAATCATGAAGAAAGCAGTTTTCACAACTGCGGCGTTGGCGATCGGCGCGAGTCTCGTGGGTGGCTCCGCCGTCGCGGCCTCGGGCGCCGGTAAGACGCCGGCCCACGAAACCGGCCCGCTCGGCCTCATGTCCCAGACCGAGGTGACTCCGGCCCTGGTGCCCGCGGCCGACACCGTGATGCGGGTGGCCAAGCAGGGCAACCTCACCAAGGGCAGCGCGTTCGACGAGAACCAGGCGTCGTCCGTCACCGGCAAGAACAAGGCGGCGAAGGTCTCCGGCGTTTACCTGGACGGCATGGGCCGCGGCACCAACAAGAAGCCCGCAATTCCGGTGAAGAATCCACTCGGAAGTGGAGCCGTTCAGCTCCACCCGTTGAATGGGCCGACCAGCGCCGGGGTCGGTAGCCTGCTCAACCAGGGGTGACGCGGAAACCGTCAGGAGTCGGCGTGACCGGGATTCTGAGACTCTGATCCGGTTCCCTCGCCGGAGACCCGACACCGCAGTGCCGCGCACCCACCCCGGCGCCGATGTCGTGCCGCACACACGCCACAAAACCTGTCCGGCCCACTGGATTCCTCCTTGCCAGTGGGCCGGACGCATGTCGGCGCTGACGCCGGGCCCGTGCAGCTCGAATGAATCGGCCCACGGCTGCCGTTCCGCCATCCGGTGGAATCCGCCCGGTATGCCCGGTGTCCGCGTGACTTTTCGCCACATATTTCGGTTTCTTGCTATGTAAGCGCGGCTTACCGTGAATCCAGGAAGGAACCGAGTTGACCAGGAAGTTCGCGGTCGTCACTGCACTCGCCCTTAGTGCGCTCTGCGGCAGCGCTGGCGTTGCCTCCGCCCATTCGAACACGACGAACGTCACTGGTGGTGACGGCTTTTCGGAGTCCCCGGTCGTCGTGAACGCCCCTCAGCAGGGGGTGGTTGTCGTCAACGGCTCGCTCATCGACGGCCGCTGCATCGCGCCGTGGTCCAACGGCGCCGTCGGCGTCCTCGGCGGCGCCGCGACCATCGTGCCGAACTCGCACTACGCCGCCTGCAACACAGCGCCGGTCGACCAGTCGCAGAGGGCCGCTTACCAGGGCGGCCTGCTCTTCTGACCCCTGCTTCGAGTCATTCCGAGCAGGTGAACCCCCTCGCAGTCCGGAAAGGACACTCCATGCGTAACAAGGTTACGGCCATCTCTGCCCTCGCCGCGGGCGTCGTCCTCGCGGCGGCCGGCACTGCCGCAGCCGACAACTGCACCACGGTCACCGGCGGCAACGGCTTCTCGTCGTCCCCGGTTGTCGTGAACGCCCCGCAGCAGGGCGCCGTCGTCTCCAACGGCACGCTCGTCGACCTGCGCTGCGTCGCGCCGTGGTCCAACGGCGCCGTCGGCGTCCTCGGTGGCGCCGCGACCATCGTGCCGAACTCGCACTACGCCGCCTGCAACACCGCGGGCGTCGACCAGTCGCAGCGTGCCACGTACACGGGTGGCCTGCTCTTCTGAGCCCCCTTCGCGCTCCGAACCATCCCGGAGCAGGGCGGGGACGTCGGCAGACGCTCCCGCCCGACCTGCCCCTCCCATCCGAAAGGCGCATCCATGCGTAAGAAGGTTACGGCCCTGTCCGTCCTGGCAGCGGGCCTCGTCCTGGCGGCCGGTGGCGCCGCAGCGGCCGACGACAACACCACCACGGTCACCGGCGGCAACGGCTTCTCGGAGTCCCCGGTCGTCGTGAACTCCCCCCAGCAGGGCCTCCTGGTCTCCAACGGCTCGGTCATCGACGGCCGCTGCATCGCGCCGTGGTCCAACGGCTCCGTCGGCGTCCTCGGCGGTGCCGGTGTCGCGGCGCCGAACTCGCACTACGCCGCCTGCAACACCGCGGCGGTCGACCAGACGCAGCTGGCCCCCTACGCCGGTGGTCTGCTGTTCTGAGCAGCCCGGAGCCTGGCGGCCCGCCGACGCTCGGCGGGCCGCCATCTGCTTTTCCCGCACACGAAGAAGGCCGGCTCCGAGAACCCGGAGCCGGCCTGAAAAGACCCAGCGGATGCGTCTTCTACTTCAAGACGGGAAGTGCGGCGGGCGGCTTGCCGTTGAGAGGGTTCGGCAGGGCGCCGCCGAAGACGGGGGTCTTGACGACACCCGACTTCTTCACGCCGTCCGCCGCGTGCTTGACGTCGCTGGCCAGGGCGCCGGTCGGCATCTCGGCTGCGGTGGGGAGAGACCGGGCAACCGTCTTCCCGTCATCGATGAGGCCCTGCGCCGGCACGTCCGCCGCGAAGGCGGGCGCCGCGACGCCCGCCATGGCCAGGGTGCCGACAACGATGGCGGCAGCCTTCAGACTCTTCATTGTGTTCCTTTCTCTCGCTTCCGCTGAGCTAACGAGAGAGGGGCGCCACGGGAAACTCCGTGGGCCGCAAGTTCCCCGGAACTCATACATCCTGAACGACATCGCAGGAATTCTTATCGGATTATCTGCGCATTACGCCGGTCTGTCACAGTGCCAAGCAGGTGAATTATTCCGACACGATTGACGGCTCCGCCGAAAAAGGGACCAGATGCTTTGCGCTGGTTCCAAGTGTTTCTTCGGAAGGGAAGCCTCGGTCATGCGCATTCCCCGTGAGCCGCACGTCCTGCACGTCACTCAGCCGGTCGAGGGCGGTGTCGCACGGTTCGTGACGGACCTGGCGGCAGCGCAGCTCGCCGCGGGGCTGCACGTCCGCGTCGCCTGCCCGCGCGGCGGCACACTGACCGACGCGCTGCGCGCGGAGGGCTGCAGGGTGCTTCCGTGGCACGCGACCCGCTCACCCGGACCCCGGCTCCCCGGTGAAGTGGCCCTGCTGGCCCGGGTACTGCGCGAGGTACGTCCCGACGTGGTGCACGCGCACGGCGCGAAGGCGGGGCTCGCCACGCGGCTCGCGGTGCGCGGCCGGCTCCCGACCGTCTTCCAGCCGCACGCCTGGTCGTTCGAGGCCGCGGACGGCGTCAAGTCCCAAGCCGCCGTGCGCTGGGAGCAGTTCGGGGCGCGGTGGGCGGCGCGCGTCCTGTGCCTGAGCGAGGCGGAACGGCGTACCGGGGAACGGCACGGCATCACCGCCCAGTGGCTCATGGTCCCCGACGGCGTCGACACCCGCAGGTTCCGGCCGGAGGGGAGCATCGCCCGGTCCGCGGCGGGCCCCCTCGTCGTGTGCGTGGGACGGCTGTGCCGGCACAAGGGCCAGGACGTGCTCCTGCGGGCCTGGCCCGCCGTCGTACGGCAGGTGCCGGACGCCCGGCTGGTGCTGGTCGGCGACGGTCCGGACGCGGGTCGGCTGCGTGCCGCGGCGCCCGCGTCGGTGGAGTTCGCGGGCCCGGCGGCCGACGCCGCCCCCTGGTACCGGGCCGCGGACGTGGTGGTCCAGCCGTCCCGCCGGGAGGGCCGGGCACTCGTCCCCCTGGAGGCCATGGCGTGCGCCCGGCCGGTCCTCGTGACGGACGTGGACGGCGTGCGCGAGAGCCTGCCGCCCGGCCATCTGCCGCACTGCCTGGTGCCGCCGGAGGACGCCGACGCGCTGGCGCGGGCGCTGACGGCACTGCTGCGCCGTACGCCGCTGCGCGCGGCCCTGGGCGCGCAGGGCCGCGCGTACGTGGTCGCCGCCCACGACATCCAGCAGACCAGGGACGCGGTGAGCGACGTGTACCGCGAACTGCTCGGCGTCGGCACCACGCCGTTCGTGCCCAGCCAGAGCAGGGAGTCGATCACCACGTGAGGGCGCCGCCCCCTCAGGCGTCGCCCCCTCACCGCGCCCCGGCCGGTCACTTGGCGGCGAACGCGGTCACGTCGAGCGGTGCCGACCGGGGCGTCGTGTTCTTTCCGTCGGTGACAGCGATCGTGTAGCGGTGGTGAGAGCCGGGGGAGACCTCATCCGTGTACGACATCTCCGGGCGGTACCACTCGGCCGACGGCTGCTTCCGCGTGGCCACGAGGACCCCGTCCCGGTAGATCCGGTAGGCCAGCTCCGCGTCGTCCCTGTCCCAGGAGGCGCGCCAGACCAGCGTGACCTTCCCGGTGCGTGAGCCGTCGCTCGTCAGCCGGGGGGACTCCTGGGGAGGCGTGTTGGCCGGACCGGCCCCGAAGCGCGTCAGGCCCTGCTGGGGTGTGCCGTTGACCGCGGTGAACTCACCGCCCGCCCACAGGATGTCGCCCGCCATCGCGAGCGCTCGCGGGCCGACCCCCTCGCCGATGCCGTCGTCGGTGTCGGGGAACCAGTGCAGGATGCGCTTGTCGCCGGCCGACTGCGCGAGGAAGTGCCGACGGGCCCCGTCGGGGAAGCCGCCCGGCGTCAGCGCGCAGTAGTGGGCGTGGGAAGCGCTGTACAGGACGCCCTTGTGCAGGACGAGGTCCTGGGTGGCACCCAGGCAGGTGTCCTTCCAGACCATCGAGCCGTCCGACAGCCGGCCGGCGATACGTCCGTCGAAGATCCCCGTACCCGAGCCCTCGGCTCCCAGATAGAAGTGGTCGCCGTTGCGCGCCAGCGACGTCACCGCGGACCGTTCCGGAATCCAGTCCGGAAAGGACCGTACGGTCGCACCGGTTGTGGGGTTCAGGGAGACCAGCGCCTGCTCCGGACGGCCGTTGACGCTGTGGAATTCGCCGCCGACGAGGACCTGCCCGCGATCGGGCGCGGCCAGGATGGCACGGACCGGCTCGTCGATGCCGGCACGGAACGGCAGCAACGAGCCGCTCGGGGTGAAGGCCGCGACGCGGTTCCTGGGCCGGCCGTCGACGACGGTGAACTCACCGCCCAGGTAGACGGTCTTACCGGTGGTCTCGACGGCCCGCACGAGCGAGCCCATCGCGGGGCGGAAGTCCTTGCGCAGGGAGCAGCCGGCCGTGTCGAGCGCGACCGCACTGGCCACATCCGTGCGGTCGACGTGGCCGAACGATCCGCCGACGTAGAGCACTTTGCCGTCGGGCGAAGCCTTCAGAGCCCGGACCGTGTTCATACCGCCGGTGAAGGAGTGCGCACACGGCAGCAGTTTGCCGGTCACGGCGTCGAACGCGGCGAAGTTCCTCCGGGTGACCTCCTTCTCGCCGGGCTTCGCGCCGGGCGGGCGGACGCTGTCGAAGGTGCCTCCGACGTACACGACACCGCGTGCGTACTCGACCGACCAGACGACACCGTCGGTCTGCCACGTCGCCAACGGCGCGGCCGTCAGGGTCTTTTCGTGGCCGGCCTGCGCGCCGGAAGCGCTCGTGAGCGATGCGGCGGCAAGGAGTGCCACTGCGGAGGCCGTGGTGGCGGTCCTGGAAGTGCTTTTCCTTAGACGCATGGAACATCCCGGGTCGAGGGATACGGGGGCGAGAAGCTTTCCGAAAGTAGACACCCGGCCGCGTATCACCGGATTCGACAAGCGGGTGCTCCACCCTTCAGGCTCCTACTGAAGCTCAAATGGCCTAGGAAAAGGAGTCGTAATCCATAACGGCAGTCCACTCGTGCGAGTGTAAGCACGCCCGGCGGCGGACGCTTGGTCAAGCTCGAACTGCCAATGGAAATGGCGTGAGAGTTCGCCAGGGCGAGATCAGGTACCCGAGGTCAGGTACCCAAGCATGGAGGAGGAGTACTCGTAATGCGAGTAGCTGCCCGAACGAAAACGCAGGCCCCGGCGCGGAGTTGGGGAGCCCGGCTCGTCGGCGCCGGCCTGACCGCGACCGTGGCATTCGGTATCGCCGCCGGCCCCGCGTCGGCCCACGCGGTTCCCCGAGTGATGCCGGCGTGCAAGTCATGCCCGACGACCGGCACGTCGGGGTGCTCGTCGTGCCAGACGAGCGGCACATCCGGGTGCTCGGCGTGCCAGCCGACGACGCCGCCCACGTCCGGCTGCACGCCCTGCCAGACGACCCCGCCCCCGCCCCCGCCGGGGACCTGCCCGACGGGCACGACCGGGTTCAGTGTGATCATTCCGGTGAGCGGGCCCGTGGCGATCCCCGGCGACGGGAACCTCCAGCTCACCGTCAGCAACGGCACCCAGGGGCAGGTGTTCGGCTTCAGCATCCCCTCGTCCGCCCACCGTTCCGCCGTCCAGGTCACGGTCACGAGCAGCACCGGCGCCAAGGTCTACAAGTACGACAGCTCGACGGGCTTCCCCGACGGCACGGCGGCCGACGCGGGACTCCACGCCCCGGCCACCTCGAGCGGGAAGGACCCGGACATCACCCGTATCGACTTCTGCGTCAAGACCACCAAGTACGTCTGACGCGGCGGCGCCCGGCATCGCCTGCCCCTGCCGCGCCACCGCGCCGTACACAGATGTGGGGGCCCGGGACATCCCGGGCCCCCACACGCCGGGGCAGTCGGACGGCCGGGGTTCAGTCCGTGGGGGAGGTCTCACCGGGGGACACGGGCGGGGTGGCGGGCGTGGCCGGTGCGGATCTGGTGCCGGCGGGGTCGGCGTCGATGCAGTCGGTGAAGCGTACGAAGGGGGCCGGGAGCGCGCGGGGGCCGTCGGTGACGGCGAACTCCCGCTGCGGCCGGCTCCGCAGCAGGCACATGTCGTAGCGGACGACGGCCGGCTGGGTGTCCTGCCGGTCGGTCGTCCGGTACTGGTGACGGCCCACGAGCTGGCAGGAGTCGTAGCGGATCAGCGGGCCCCGCGGGCCCACGCTGTACTGGTGCGGACGGACGTCGGCGGAGAAGTCCTTGTAGGCGTTCGCGGTGTCGTCGCAGTCGGTGAAGTGGACGGTTCCGCTGCTCCACACGCAGTCGATGATCCGCACATCCGGGTCGCGTACCTCGAAGCGGATGTCCTGGGCGTGGAAGCGCTGTACCGAGTCGTGGTGTTCGCTGACCGGGAAGCGGAAGAAGGTGCTGGTGGTGCCGTACTCCGCGGTGCTCTGGGGGCGTTTGCCGGTGATGATGTAGGAGCCGCCCCGGCAGGAGATGGATCCGCCGTAGGGGAATTCCAGGAAGTTGCCCCACTCGTATTCGACCTTCATGTCGGTGAACCAGTAGTTCAGGAACTGGTCCTGGTCGTTCGGCGCGGCCTGTTTGTGTCCCGTGAGCCCCGAGTAGAGAAACGCCTTGCGGTAGCTGCCGGCGACCGTGCAGGCCTGCCACAGCATCTCCGAGTTGGTGTTCGTGCCGTCGAGGGCCAGCCCGTACTCCCATTCCCCGAGCCATTCGCACTCCGAGAACCGGTAGTCCTGGGCCAGTCCGGTGGAGTACGAACGGAAGAAGGACGCGCCCGGTGTGGCGGAGCGGAACTGCATGCGCTCGAAGGAGAGGTTGGACCAGCTGTCCTCGTTCCGGCACAGATAGGAGCCCGGGCCGGTGTCCGGACGGAAGACGAGGGCGGTCATGTTCTTGCCCGCCCCGACGAAGCGCAGACCGTTCGCGGGCCGTGGCGGGGCGACGCCGTTCAACAGGGCGTGCGGGCGCGTGATGAGGAAGTCGCCGGCGGGGATCTCGACCACCAGCCGGCCCACGCCGCCCCGGACGCGGGCGGCGGCGAGCGTGTACGCGGTCTCGAACGCCTGGGTGTCGTCGGTGCGTCCGTCGCCCACGGCACCGAGGTCGGTGATGTTGACCGAGGACATCGGCCCGATGTCCGCACGCTTGGCGGACGCACTTTTGGCGGTCGCACTGTTGGCGGGCAGGGCTGCCGCGACCAGCAGCGATGTTCCGCCGCGCAGAATACGCCGACGATTGCGGGCCATCTCGCCACCCTGTTCTGTCATAGTTGCCTTCCTTTCTCACGCGGTGTGTCACCAAGGAGGGTTATGGCCGAGTTCGCGGAAATGCTGAGGCAACTGTCGACGGCGCAGAAACCGGCGAAGGGGGTGTCGGTCTACAGCCGGTTCGTCAATCGTCCGGCCGGCCGTGTGATGGCGGCGCTGGCCTCCCGGCTCGGTGCGACCCCCAATCAGCTGACGCTACTCGGTGCCCTGTTCACTTTTCCGGCCCTGGCCGCGGTGGCCCTGCTGCGGCCCGGGCCCGTGATGTCGGTCGGTGTCGGTGTGGCCCTTGCCGTGGGTTTCGCCCTGGATGCCGCGGACGGTCAGCTCGCGCGGAGCCAGCGCTGCGCGACCTTGTCGGGTGAATGGCTGGACCATGTGCTGGACTGCGTCAGGATCGTCATGCTGCACCTGGTGGTGCTGGTGGCGTTCTACCGTTTCTTCGCCCTTCCCAGTCCGCTCTTCCTGCTGGCCCCCATGCTGTTCCAGCTCGCCGCGGTGGTGATCTTTTTCGCCGGCATTCTCACGCAGCAGCTCAAGGGGCGGGTGGTGGCGGGAAGGGGCGGCGGCCCTGCCTCGGCGTGGGGGTCCGTCCTGCTTCTGCCGGTCGACTACGGCACGACGTGCGTCTGTTTTCTATTTCTGGGCAGTCGGGATCTCTTCCTTGCCCTGTACTGCGTGCTCCTCGTGGCTCATGTCCTGTTCATGGTGGCCTTCTTGGTGAAGTGGTTCCGCGAGCTCCATCAGCTCCAGTGCCCTGCGCAGTAGCGTGCTGGACGTGTGCACGGTGTAGGGGAAGTAGACGACTTCGACACCGACCTTCGCGAAGCGGCGTTCGAGGATGTCCCATTTGGGGGTGCCCTTCCAGTCGTCGCCCTTGAACACGACATGGAATCCGACCTGCTTCCAGATCTGCAGTTTGTCCCCGTGCGTCTCCACGACGACGTCGTCGACGTGGCGCACACCGCGGACGATCTCCAGGCGCTCGGCCAGCGGGATCACCGGCGGCCTGCCCTTGAGGCGCCTGGTCAGCTCGTCGGACGCCAGCCCCGCCACGAGCCGGTCGCAGTGCCGGCGCGCCTCCCGCAGGATGCTGAGGTGCCCGATGTGGAACAGGTCCCAGACGCCGGGCGCATACCCGATGCGTGTCGCTGTCACAGCTCAGGCTCCGCTCGTCCGGCCCGTGCGCGCGGGCACCGTCACGAACATCGCGGACCGGGGCGAGGTGCGGCTGCCGTTCGTCACCTCGATCGCGTACTGGTGGCGGGAGCCGGCGGCCACCTGGTCGGTGTAGCTCATGGCTGGAAGGTCCCAGGCCGCGGATGCCTTGGCCTGCCGGGAGACGAGCCTTCCGTCCCGGTAGAGCCGGTACGTCAGGACAGCGGTGCCGCGGTCCCACACGGCATGCCAGCCGATGGTGACCTTCCCCGGGTGCGCGGCCAGGACCCCGAGGGCCGGGGACTGGGGCACGCTCGTGGGGGCGGTGGCGCCGAAGCGGGTGAGCCCCTGCTGCGGCCGGTCGTTGACCTGGGTGAACTCACCCCCGACCCACAGGGTGTCCCCGGCCGCGGTCAGGGTGCGGGGGCCCACTCCCTCGCCGAGTCCGCCGTCGGTGTCGGGGAACCAGTGCAGGATCCTCCGGTCGGTGACCGACTGGGCCAGCAGGGTGTGCCGGACACCCCGCTCGGGAAAACCGCCGGGGGTCCGGGAGCAGTCGTGCGCGTGGGAGGCGCTGTAGAGGACACCGTTGTGGGGCAGCACGGCCTGGGTGGCGCCGAGGCAGGTGTCCTTCCACAGCATGGCGCCGTCCCGGAGCCGGCCCGCGATGCGTCCGTCGAAGACGCCCAGCCCCTCGCCTTCGGCACCGATGTAGAAGCGGGAGCCGTCCTGTGCGATCGTCTTGACCGTCGAACCGGACGGCAGCCAGCCCGCAAAGGTGCGGACCGTCGCCCCGGTGGTGCGGTCCAGCGCTGCCAGGGCGTGGACCCGCCTGCCGTTGACGGACTCGAAATCCCCCCCGACCAGGATCTCCCGCCCCGAGGTCGCGGCCGACAGGGCGCGCACGGGAAGGTCCACGTTCGCCTTGAAGGGCAGGAGGGAGCCTGCGGGGGTCAAGGCGGCGACGCGGGTCCTGCCCTGGCCGTAGACCTGGTCGAAGTCGCCGCCCAGGTACACCGCTCGGCCGGTTGCCGCGATGGCCCGGACGGTCGCGGACACCGCGGGCCGGAAGTCCGTGCGCAGGGTGCAGTCGGCGGTGTTCAGGGCCACCGCGTTGGCCACCCCCATGGACCCGACGTGGCCGAAGGAGCCGCCCACGTACAGCACCCGGCCGTCGGGGGAGGCCTTCATGGCCCGTACCGTGCCGGCGCTGTAGGGGCCGGCACCGTCGCTGAAGGACGGGGCACAGGGCAGCAGCGCCCCGGTCGCGGCGTCGAACGCGGCGAAGTTGTGCCGCGGGATCTGCCGGGTGTCGGGGGCGGCACCGGGCGGGCGGACCGCGTCGAAGCTGCCCCCGGCGTAGACGACACCGCGGGCGTAGGCCAGGGACCAGACGATTCCGTCCGTCTGCCAGGTGGCCAGGGGATCGGCGGTGAGTGTTGCCGGATCGTGCCGCGTGACCGCGGCGGCGGGGGAGCAGAGCAGGGCGCCTGCGCACATGAGGGCTGCGGCAGCCGGACCCGTGACCGCCTTCTTGCGGAGCTTGCCGTGGAGCAAGGGACACCTCGAAGGAAAGGGGCGGGCAGGTTGAGGGGCGATGCCTCATACGGTGCGACGGCGCAGCACCTGGACCAGTTCGCTTACTCCCAGAGGCGTACGGTATCGCCACAAAAAAGTACCAAATACGGACATTCCGACTGTCAGGCTGAGTGCGAGTCCTGACGGGGTGTCACCCGACAGGGTGCGCACGCCCGCCAGCGCCACCGAGACGGCCACGGCGATGCCGAAGGCCCGGGTGTAACCGGCGGCCACGGTCGTGAAGCCGAGGCGCAGCCGGACCAGCACGGCGGCCGAGAGGTTCTCCACGACGACGGCCGTACCCCAGGAGACGGCCGCGCCGAGGATGCCCCACCGGGGCACGGCGAGGAGGCCCACGGTGAGCTGCACCGCGAACGCCGCGGCGGTGCAGGCCAGATGCCACGAGCTCTTCCCGGCCATGAGCAGCACGGTCTGTGCGTTGCCGACCGCCACGTTGACGACGGCGGCGGCACACAGCACGACCAGGGCGGGCGCTCCCTGGGTGAACTCGGGCCCGAACACGGTCAGAACCGTGCGGGGAAACCCCGCGATCAGAACGAACAGCGGCCAGGAGAACAGGACGATCCAGCAGGTGGAGGTGCGGTGCAGATGCTGCGCCTCGGCGAACTCGCCGACCGCGAGGAGCCGGCTGAGCTGGGGCGCCACGGCCAGCCGGACGGCGAGCTGGAGGAGGGTGCCCGCGGTGACGACGCGGCCGATCGCGGTGTAGATCCCCGCCTCGGCGTCCGTGGCCAGCGCCGACAGCAGGAGGACCCCGACCCAGACCGCGCTGATGTCGAAGACGGAGGAGACCGCGCGGGGGGCGGAGAAGGTCCAGAAGTCCCGCCAGGAAACGGACTCTCCCCCCGCGGGGAGGGTGGGGGGGTGGGGGGCCCGGCAGCGGCGCAGGCCCAGCCAGGCGGCGGCGAGACCGGCCAGTGCGGGCAGCAGCCACGCCGCCGCCAGGGACAGCATCCCGGGCGCCCAGTACGCCACCGGCACCGCGATCAGCACCCGCAGCACGGGCTTGCCGATCTGCTCCACGGAGACGAACGGCACCACGGTGCTGTATCCCTGGGTGGCGCCGAGCAGGATCAGGCTGACGGTGGCGGCCGGCAGGACCAGGCCGAAGAACCGGATCAACGCGAGCGCGTCGGCACGCGGCAGGTGCGGCAGCAGCGTGGTCGCCACCGCGGGACACCACAGCAGCACCATGGCCGCCGCGGTGGAGGCCGCCAGGGCCGGCAGCACCGCCATCCGCAGCAGCGAGCCCACCGAGCGGCCGCCGTTGAGGACGAGATCACCGGGGATGAAGCGGACGAGTCCGGTGTCGGCGCCGAGCTTGCAGACGTTGCTGGCGATGGTGAACAGGGCGACACCGGTGAAGATCGCTCCGGCCCCGTGGGCTCCGACCGCCCGGGTGATCAGGCCCACCAGGAGGAAGGCGAACACGGCGTTCGTACCGGAACCCACCGCGCCCCACACCCCGCCCCGTGCGGCGGCGGCGACCGTGCTGCGGGCGCCGGACCCGGCGGCGACGGGAGGGGCCGCCCCGGGCGCGGTCATCCCCGGGTGACCGTGAGGGTGTCGTGCTGCCCCGCCCGCTGCGTGGCCGGCAGGACGCCCTCGGCACGGGAGCGGGGCTTGACGCGCCGGAGCACAGCGGCGCCGAGGCCTCGCCGCGTGCGCCCGGAGTCCACCACGGCGCCCAGCAGGCGTCCGCCGGAGCAGCCGATGAGTTCGCTCACCTGCCTGAGGTCCTGCCGCCGGGTGTCGCGTCCGGTGACGACCAGGACACCGCCGAAGCCGTCGGCGGCGGCCAGCGCGTTCGGGTTTTCCAGCAGGGGCCCGGCGGCGACGACCGTGACGGGCGAGCCGGCGCCGGACGCCACCTGCTCCGTCGTCCCGGACCCCCCGGCCCGAGCGGGCACGCCGGTCCCGTCGCCGGAGCACAGGGCGAACCGTCCCGCGGACCCCGCGTCGACGAGGACACCCCCTTCGGGCAGTGGTGTCTCCTGCCCGGCGCGCTCCGCGTCCGGCACCAGCGGCAGGCGCGCCGCGAGAGAGGGCGCGTCGGGGTCGGCGTCCACGAGTACCGCCTGCCGCCCGCACTCCGCGAAGGCCGCGGCCAGGTTCGCGGCGACCGTCCCGGCGGCGTCGCGGCGCCGCGGGGCCACCACGAGGAGACAGCCGCCACCCCCGGAGAGCCCGGTCCGCGCCAGCCGGTAGGCCACCGAGCGGAAGGCCTGTGCACGGGCTCCGCGGGTACGGCCGACCGTCAGCGCATTGCCTCCCGAGCGGCGCTCGTGGGGCAGGACGCCCAGCACGGGTGCGCGCAGGGCGGCCTGCACCTCGCGGGCCGACCGGACGCGGCGGTCGAGGGCCGAGCACAGCCAGGCCAGCATGATGCCCAGGACGACACCGCCGGCCAGGCCGAGGACGACCAGGGTCCGTACCCCCGGGCCCGAGGGCCTGGCGGGCGCGGCGGCCCTGCGCACGATGTCGCCGCCGTCGGTGTCGCGGGAGCTGATCTCGGACACGCGCTTGTGCAGGCTGTTGATCTCGCTCTTCGCGGGGGAGGTGCCGCTGTCGTCGTCCGCTTCCTTCTTCGCCTGCCGGGACAGCGCCGTGATCTGCTGCTTCATTCCGGCGACGGCCCGCTGTACGGCCGCGTGGCCGCGGCTCTCGCGGTCGGCGAGATAGGCCTCGGCGAAGGCGTTGGCGCCGCGTGCCGCGCGCCGGGGGGTGTTGGCGGTGAACTCGAAGCGGAGCACCTGGGACTTGCCCGGGTTGGTGACCCGCAGGTGCTTCTGCAGTGCGGTGGCCCGGCTGTCCGGCTGGCCCAGGGTGTGCGCCGCGCGGACGGCGACGGTGGCGCCGGCGGCGATCTGCTGCTCGGTGCCCATGCTGACCTGGTTGTCGGCGGGCACGCTGACCGAGCCGAACGGGTCGGCGCCGGCACGGACGAGGACGTCACTGGCGGAGCTGTAGGTGCCGGCGCAGTACCACGCCGCGGCCAGCCCGCCGAGCAGGCCCAGGGCGACTCCCAGTGCCATCGCGACGCGGTGGCGAAGGAGCAGGCGCAGTTGCTCGCGGAGCTGTTCCGGTTCGTCGTAACGGTCGTCGAAGGGGATGGGGCCGGTCACAGGTGTCCTCCTGCGTGCGAAGGTGAGGCGTGCGGGGTGGGGGCGGACAGCGGCGCCGGTGAGGCGGGTCCAACGGCCCGGCGGCCCGGGGTGGAGATCAGCAGCGGGACGGTCAGCAGCAGGAGCATCGGGCCGGTGATGCCGAGCAGGCTGCCGCGCAGGAACATCAACTGGTAGAAGGCGAAGGCGGGTACCAGCAGGCCCGCCAGCGTGCCGGGCCGGCCGAGCAGGCGGTCGCGCACCTCGTCCATACGGCGTCCTGCCGTGCCCAGCAGCAGGAACACGAGGGCGACCGCGGGCGGGCCGGCCCACAGATAGCTCTCGATCCACAAGGGCGCCGACAGGTTCAGGAAGTCGTAACCCGCGTACTGCGCCAGCGCGATACCGGTGTCGTCGGGTTTGCCCGGCCACACCGAGCGCGGCACCATGAAGAACAGCGGGCCGAGCGCCCGCCGGGGCGAAATCCCCTTGTCGCGCGCGTAGTCGAGGCCGGTCTGCACCTGCTGGAAGGCGTCGTAGTCGCCCTTGGTGGTGAACTGCTCGGACAGGGAGACGACGGAGACCGCGTGCCGGTCGTCGTAGCGGAAGTAGTCGCTGTAGGGGAAGACGACGAGCACCGTGGCGAGCACGGCGACGGCGAGCGCGCGGGTGGCCCGCGGCCGGCACAGCCGGGACACGTTGAACAGCAGCGTCAGCAGCACCGTGCCGGCCCAGAACCTCGGCTTGCTGATGGGGTTGTTGACGATGATGTTCACCGCGGCGAGCAGGGGCAGCAGCAACCACCGCAGAGCGCGCAGCAGGCGGTCGCCGTCCGGCAGGCGCGGCAGGCGCAGCAGACCCAGCAGACCCCAGAACGCGGGCACGGACAGGGACCAGCTGCGCAGCGGCTGCAGGAAGGCGTCCGGTGCCTCGTCCAGGGCACCGGTCTCGTTGATGGCCTCCCGGCTGGTGAAGTAGGCGCCGATCCCGCCCGGTTGGCCGTGCAGCAGCAGCACCGCGAGGGCCAGGGCGCATCCGCACAGCACCAGGACGCGCCAGGGGGCCAGACGGCGGGCGAGCAGTCGTTCCGGCAGGCCGGGCCGGGCGGCGTGCAGGTGCGCACGCCGGGCCGCGAGGGCGGTTCCGGCGCTGTAGGCGAGCAGCCCCAGCTCGACCATCGCCACGGCCCGCAGGGAGGTTTCCGCGCCGGCCCGGTACGGCCAGGGATAGGTGTCCGAGGTGAGCATCGGCAGGGGAGCCAGCCCGAACCAGATGTAGGAGAACATCCAGAAGCCGAGACCGACGAGCCGGACCTTGGGTGCGGTGAGCACACGGGCTAGGGCGCCCCCGGTGTGCGCCACGACGACAGCCTGCAGGACGAGCGCCGCCGGCACGGGTCCGTTGGGCGACCGCAGGACCAGCACCGGCAGCAGGACGGTCAGGACGACGGTCCAGACGCAGAGCGCGGGCACACTGCGCACGCCCGCGCCCCGCATCGGGACTTCTGCGGCCGACGACTGCTGCTGCGGAAACCTCACTGGCCGATATATAGCGCCGTTATGCCGTAAATCACCCAGGGCGCGCCAATGCGGGGCAAATAGGGCAGAAATGAATACTCTGGGCGGGCGGAAGTCCAGTGCCGGCACGGTCGGCCCCACCTCAGGTCTCCCCATCACCAGAGGAGTTGTCCATGAACAAGCAGGTCGACGCCGTCGTTGCCGGTGGCGGGGGATTCATCGGCGGGCACCTCGTGGGCGCCCTCCTGGCCCAGGGGCTGACGGTCCGTTCCATCGACATCAAGCCCCTGCGCGCGTGGTACCAGGTCCACGAGGACGCCGAGAACGTCATCGCGGACCTCTCGCTCCTCGACGGCGCGCGCAGCGGCGTCCAGGGCGCCCGGTACGTGTACATGCTGGCCGCGGACATGGGCGGCATGGGCTTCATCGAGAACAACAAGGCCGCGTGCATGATGTCGGTGCTCACCAGCACCCACATGCTGCAGGCCGCACACGAGGCCGGTGCCGAGCGCTACTTCTACTCCTCCTCCGCCTGCGTCTACGCCGCCGGCAAGCAGACGGACCCGAACGTCACCGCGCTCAAGGAGCAGGACGCCTATCCGGCGCAGCCGGAGGACGGCTACGGCTGGGAGAAGCTCTTCTCGGAGCGCATGTGCCGGCACTACGCGGAGGACTACGGGTTCACCACCCGCGTCGCCCGCTACCACAACGTCTACGGGCCGCACGGCACATGGGCCGGCGGCCGGGAGAAGGCCCCGGCCGCGGTCTGCCGCAAGGTGGCGGAGGCCGTGCTCAGCGGTGACCACCGGATCGAGATCTGGGGCGACGGACAGCAGACCCGCTCCTTCATGTACATCGACGACTGTCTGCACGGCACCCGGATGATCATGGACGGGGGCAGCGGCGTACCGGTCAACCTCGGCTCCTCGGAACTCGTGACCATCAATCAGCTCGTCGACCTCGTCGAGCGGATCGCGGGCATCCGCTGCGAACGCAGCCACCGGCTCGACGCCCCGCAGGGAGTGCGCGGCCGCAACTCCGACAACACCCTGATCCGCGAGATCTACGGCTGGGAACCCTCGATCCCCCTGATCAACGGCCTGGAGCGGACCTACGCCTGGATCTACGACCAGGTGAAGCGCTCGCACGGCTGAACCGACGGTGCGGGAAGGCGACAAGCCGATGAGGATCTTCGTTCACGACTACAGCGGTCACCCCTTCCAGGCCCAGCTCAGCCGGGAGCTGGCACGCCGTGGGCACGCGGTGGTCCACTCGACCTGCGCGGCCTATCTCAGCGGCAAGGGCGACCTCGGGGCGGACGTCGCCGGCCTGCGCTTCGCCACCATCGGGGAGCGTACGGTGCTGAGGAAACAGGCCTATGCGCACCGGCTCCTGCAGGAGACCCGGCTCGGCGCCGAGCTGGCCCGGCAGGTCGCACGGGCCAGGCCCGAGGTGGCGCTGCTGTCCAACCTGCCGATTCCGGTCCTCGCGGTGACCGCGGCGGCCCTGAAGCGGCTGCGCATCCCCTGGGTGCTGTGGCACCAGGACATCACCGCCGTCGCGCTCAAGAGTTTCGCCGCCGCCGATGTCGCCGGCGCGATGGGCATCGCCGCGAAGGTGTTCGGTGCCGGCGAGAAGTGGGCGGCGCGGCAGGCCGCGGCCGTCGTGGTGATCGCCGACTCCTTCGTGCGGGTGCACCGGCAGTGGGGCACCGCCGACAAGGTCACCGTGATCCCCAACTGGGCGCCGCTGGACGAGATCGTACCCGTGGCCAGGGTCAACGCATGGTCGGACGAGCAGCGGTTGAGCGGCGAGAAGACCCTGCTCTACGCCGGCACGCTGGGCCTGAAGCACAACCCCGTGCTGTTGGTGCAGCTGGCGGAGCGCCTGCGCCGGCGGGGCGAGCGGGTGCGTCTCGTGGTCGTCAACGAAGGCCCGGCCGTGCCCGTCCTCAGGGCGGCCGCCGCCGCCCGCGGGGTCGAGCTGACGCTGCTGCCCTTCCAGCCGTACCGGCGGTTGCCCGAGGTGCTGGGTACGGGCGACGTGCTCGTCGTCCTTCTCGAAGGGGACGCCGGGATGTTCTCGGTGCCGTCGAAGACGTTGTCGTACCTGTGCGCCGGGCGTCCGGTGCTCGGCCTGATGCCCGCGGACAACCTGGCCGCCCAGCTGCTGCGGCAGGCCGGCTCGGCGGTCTTCCCACCGGACGAATCCTCGCTGGAGGGCGCCGCCGCGTGGGTCCGGGACGTCCTGTCCGACCCGGAACTCGCCGCGTCCCTGGGCAAGCAGAGCCGTGTCCTTGCCGAGCGGGAGTTCGCCCTGGAGTCCTCCGCCTCCCGCTTCGAGCGGATCCTCACAACGGCGGCAGCGCGCGGGTGATCCCCCGCAGAGGGTCCTCTGCTGACACCGGCCCCCGGGGCGGGGGGATGTCGTGCGCCCCCGCCGGCAGCACCCTGGGCCGGCAGCCTTCTGGCGGGCAGTACCGCCCCACAGGCAGCACCCTCACCGTGGCAGCGTCCCCGGGCCGTGGGCTTGGGCCGAGCGCTCCGCGTCGGCAGCCCCCGCCCGTGCGATTCCCCTCGCGTCGGCGGACCCCCGGCTGTGGCCCCCGCCAGCAACACTCCCGAGGGCGAGCGCCCCCGCCCCCGCCAGCGGCGTCTCCGCCCCCGCCAGCGGCGTTCCCCCGGCCATCAGCGTCCCCCCGCCAGTCCCCCCGGCCGCCCGATCCCCCAACCTGCAGCCCCCGATCCCCCCACCTGCAGCCCCGGTCGCCCCCCCGGCAGCCCCTTGTCGCCCACCTGCAGCCCCCGTCCCCCCCGCAGCCCCGGTCGCCCCCGCAGGCCGTGGCCTCTCTACCGGGACTGGTCGTGGTAGATCGCCTCCAGGCGGTCCGTTACCGCGTGGATGGAGAACGTCTCCTCGATGGCGCGGTGGCCGGCGTCGGTCAGGCGGTGGCGTAGGGAAGCGTCGGTGAGGAGGGTGCTCACCGCCTCGGCCAGGGCCTCGGGGGTGCCGTCGGTGACCATCGCGGCCTGCCGGTGCGCCAGTTCCTCGGCGATGCCGCAGCTGCTCGTGCACACCACGGGTGTTCCTTCGGCCAGCGCTTCGAGAACCGTCATGGGGAACGGCTCGTTCACACTGGGCAGGACGTACACGGCAGCCCTGCGGTAGGCCTCCAGCGCCGCGGAGTGTTCCAGCGGGCCGCCGTAGCGGACCACGTCGGTCAGTCCCCGGTCGGCGACGAGCTGGTGCACCTGCCCCAGGGATCCCTCGTCGGCGCCGTAGAGCGTGAACCGCGCCTGGGGGATCTCCTTGTGGACCAGGGCCGCCATCTCCACGAAGGCCTCGGGGCGTTTGCGCGGGTGCAGCCGGGCCAGGAAGATCACTTCGTGGGTGTCGCGTGGCGGCGTGTGCCGCGCGTGAGGGGAGAGCCGCAACCCGTTGGGCAGCGGCACCAGCGGCGGGTGCCCGGTGCCGAGGACCGCGGACAGGGCCCGCCGTTCCCGCTCCGTGAGCACGAGACAGCGGCGCGCCCGCCGCAGCAGGGGGACGTAGACGCTGTCGAAGACGCGCGCGACGATCCCGGTCCGGGGTTCGACCATGCCGTGGGTCTGGACGACGAAGTCGACCCGCCGCAGCCGGGCGACGGCGAGCGCCGCCAAGGACACGAGGTCCCTTCCCACATGGAGGTGCACGGCACCGGCGCGCTCCATGGCCCGCCACAGATCCCGCAGCAGCAGGGGGTGCATGAGGCCGAGGCACCCCCGGCCGGGGACGACGGTCCACGCCCGGCGGGAGACGAAGGGGACGGTGCCGAGGCGCGGCGGAGCCGGCGTCGCGCCCCGCCACAAGGACACCAGCCGTACGTCGTGGCCGCGTTCGGCCAGCTCCTGGAGCTGGGCGAGTGCCACGCTCGGCGGGCCGCCGAAGGTCCCGTCGTCGCTGACGAGCGTGACCACCTGGACCACTCTCATGCCCTGACCTCCTTCATGGGTGCGGACGCGGTCGTCCCCGGTGTGCCGCCCGCCGTCAGGACGGTGCCCGGCGCCAGGTCCCGGTGGGCCACGGCGCCGGCGCCCACCACGGCGCCCTGGCCGACGGTGACGCCGCGCAGGACGACCGCCCGCGCGGCGACCCAGCTGCCCGGCTCCAGCCGGACGGGACCGTTGTCGTACTCGAACGTGGGGGAACGGCGCAGATGACCGCCCGTGCACAGCAGCGCGTCCTGCGAGACGCAGCAGTCGCTGCCGATGGTGACGGGTTCGAGGTTGACGATCCAGGCGCCCTCGCCGATCCAGACGTCGTCGCCGACGTCCAGCTTCCACGGCCAGTGCACCCGTACCCCGTGCCGGATCAGCACCCGCTGTCCGACGCGGGCGCCGAAGGCCCGCAGCAGCGGCGGACGCCAGCGGTCCGGGCACCACCACTTGACGAAGACGAGGTGCTGGACGGCGAACCAGGCGGCCTGGACGAGCAGGGGCCGCCCCTTGTCGTATCCGGTACCGGTGAAGCCGCGCAGAGACCATGTCGCTGCCATGACGCTGTACCTTTCAGTAGGCGCCCTGGCCGTCCAGTACCGCTCGCACGGTGCGGGCCATCACGTTGACGTCCCCGGCCAGGGACCAGTTGTCGATGTAGCGCAGATCGAGCGCGACGGTCTCGTTCCAGGAGAGGTCCGCTCGTCCGCTCACCTGCCACAGCCCCGTCAGGCCCGGTTTGACGGTGAGCCGGCGCCGTTCCACGGGGTTGTACTTGACGACCTCCTCGGGCAGCGGAGGGCGCGGTCCGACCAGGGACATGTGGCCGAGCAGAACGTTGAACAGCTGGGGCAGCTCGTCGAGCGAGTAGCGGCGCAGGACACGTCCCACGGGAGTGATCCGCGGGTCGCGGCGCAACTTGAACATGTGCCCGTCGTTCTCGTTCGCCTCCTCCAGCTCGCTCTTGAGCCGGTCCGCGCCCACCACCATGGTGCGGAACTTCCACATGGAGAAGTGCGTGTCGCACCGGCCCACGCGTGTCTGCCGGTACAGGGCGGGACCGGGTGAGCCGAGCCGCACCGCCAGTGCCACGCCGAGCAGCAGGGGGGAGAGGAGGACGATCAGCAGCAGCGCGCCCACCCGGTCCACGACGGTCTTGAACAGGGCCGCGATCCCGCGGCGCGCGGGGGGTGCGATGTGCAGCATCGTCAGTCCGGCGGCGGAGGTGGCCCGCAGCCGGCGGCGCGCGACGTCGACGATGCCGGGCAGCACGACGAGGGGGCAGCCCCGGTCGTGCAGCGCCCAGGACAGCCGGCGCAGCCGCTCGCCCGACATGTGGCGGCTCACCGCCACGAAGACCAGGTCGGCCGCCAGTTCGTCGACGGCGCCGAGCACCCCCGCCGCGTCCGTCTCCGGCGGCTGCGGCGCCTCGCCGGCCAGCCGTACGCACACGGCGACTCCCGAGGACACCGGATGCTCGCCCACCGCGCAGGCGCCGACGATGACGTATCCGTGGTCGGTGCGCTGGGCGAGCTGGGCGACCACGGCGTCCACCAGGGGCCCTTCGCCGATGACGAGGACGCGGTGCAGCACGCGGGCGTCCCTGCGGGCGGCCCGCAGCCGGCGGCGGATCACCGTCTGGCAGGTCGCGGTGAGCACCAGCGCGGGCAGCAGCGCGGTGAAGGCAGCGATGGGGCCGTTGTCCGGTCCGCACAGCACACGGAGCACGGCCAGGGCGCCGACCAGGATCAGCCAGTCCCTCAGGACGGCCCGCAGATCGACCGCGTCGGCCCCGACCCCGGACGCGTAGCGCTTGCTGGCCACGCCGATCAGTGGCCACAACGCGGCGGCGGCAGCGGCCAGGAGCAGCGCCCGCGGCTCCCGGCCCTGCAGGACAGCCGCCGGTACGGGCAGCGCCGCCCCGACGAGATCCACACAGACGGAGAGCGCGCCGTACCCGTGAACCCGTGTGCCTTCGCGGTGAAGAGTCGTGTACGGCGTGGAGAACGGCGCCCGCCCGGACACCGCGTTGGTGGACCGCCCCATGGCTCTCCTTCAGAAGCCCCCAGTCGCTCTCGTCGGCCACTACTTATATCAGGCATTCTTCACAAAACAATGTCATTCGGTACGAGGTTGTGGTCGGTGACGAGGGCGTGCGAGGGGCGTGTGTGAGGAAAGTGTGAGAAGCGGATCATATGTGTACTATCAGGACATTGAGGAACCATCAGCCGCATCTGAGGGGCGCTTATGTGGAACAGAGTGCTGGCGGTCGGAGCTCACCCGGACGACATCGAGTTCGGTTGCGGAGGTGCCCTCTTGCGGCACGCGGCACAGGGCGCGTCGATCACCCTGGTCGTCGTCAGCGACGGAGCCCTCGCCGGGGACGCCGTGGTGCGCGCCGCCGAACAGGACCACGCCGCACAGCTCCTGGGCGCCAAGGCGGTGATACTGCACCGGCCCGACGGACAACTCGGCCCGCTGCGCGAGCTGGTGGGCCGCCTCGAGGAGGAGATCGCCAACGCGGCGCCCGACCTGGTCTACGCGCATCTGCCCGAGGACATCCACCAGGACCACGTCAGGACCCACCAGGCCCTCAGGATCGCCGCTCGGCGCCTGGACAACGTACTGCTGTACGAGTCCCCCCGGTCCCCCCTGCTGTCGTCGGGCATCAGCGTGGACATCAGCCCGGTGATCGAGCGGAAGACCGCCCTCCTCGCGGCGCACGCCTCACAGATCGGCACCCGCAGCGAACTGGGCGCCGAGGCGGTCCGCGCACGGGCCGTCCTGCACGGCAGCAGGGTCGGCTGCGCCCACGCCGAGATGTTCCAGCCCCTGCGCTTCACCATGCCGTTCGGCCACGCCGTGTGAGGCCGCCCCGGGGCCCCTCCCGCCGGCGTCACCCGGTGACGGCGGCGCGGCCTTCGACGACGCGCCATTCGGGGGACATCCCTCCCGCACGCCAGCGAGCCCGCGCCGCGACCCATGGCCTCGCGATCACCGTGGGGGAGAAGCCGGTGGACCGAGGGAGGAGAGAACGATGCCGGTATTTGCCGTGCTCGCCCACACCGAGCCCCAGCTGTTCGCGCGGCTGGCCGAGCGGCTGGCGCCGTACCCGGTCGTCGTCCACGTCGACGCACGCTCGCGCGCCGCCGACTTCGCGGGGGTGCCGCGCGCCACGTACGTCCGCGACCGCGTCGCCGTCCGGTGGGGAGGTTTCTCGGTCGTCCGCGCGACGCTCGCCCTGTACCGCACGGCACTGGAGCTCGCGCAGCCGTCCGACCACATCGTCCTGCTGTCCGGGCAGTGCTACCCCGCCCGGCCGGTGCGCGCGTTCGCCGCACACCTCGCCTCGGCGCCGTTCCGGCAGCACTGCCGGGCGGCCGCGGTGCTCGACGACAGGACCACCGCCGGCCGTGTCCTCAAACGGTGGTGCCTGGACGCCGTGCCGACCGGACCGGGGCCGACCTATCTCCCCCGTGCCCTGCTGCGCAGAGGGATCTCGGAGCTGACCCCCCGGCGCAGGCCCTCCGTGTTCGGTGACATCGAGCCGGTGGCGGGCAGCCAGTGGACGGCGTTGACCGCCGACTGCGTCGCGGACCTGCTCGGCAAGGCGGAGGACCCCCGCTGGGAGAACCTGTTCCGTACGACGCACGCGCCCGACGAGATGTTCTTCCACACGCTCGTCTGGAACAGCGGCTGGCGCGAGGAGGTGGAGGACCCGGTCCTGCGGCCGAGGGCCGGGCGCGGCACCGCCGACTTCACCAACTTCCACCACCTGGACCGGCTGCTCAAGGGCACGCGGACCCTCGCCGACCTCCCGGCGATCGAAGCCTCCCGGATGTTCTTCACCCGCAAGGTCGCCTCACCGCAGTCGGCGGAGTTGCTCGACGCCCTCGACGGACGGGCGTGAGCCGGGGCTCACCGGCGGTCCCACCCGGCCGCCGCGCTCCCGGCTCGGGCGGCGCGGCGGCCGGATGGGGAACCGGCGGGTGCCGGGCGCGAGGCGTCCGGCACCCGGTGCACTAGCGTCGGGCCGCGGCCCGGCCTCGCCGGTACAGGACGGTCCCGGCGGCCAGCAGCGCACCGCTGGCGGTGATGGCTCCGGAGGTGGTCTCCGCGCCGGTCTTGGCCAGCTCCGGGGGCGGCGGAGTCCGCTTTACGGGCGGTGCCTTCACGGGGACGGGCTTGGGGGCCGGGGTGTGTTTGCGGGGCGGCGGCGGAACGGCCTTGGTGGGGGGAGGCGTGGGCGTGTCCTCGCCGTAGCAGCCGCAGGAGGACCCGTAACTCGGCTCGTCGTCGCCGTAGCTGGAGCTGGCGCTGCCGGCGGTGGAGCTGGCGTCGTCGTCGGAGCCGTAGCCCTGGTCGCTCGCCTTTGTCGTCGGGTCGTCGGAAGCCGGGGCCGTGGGCCCCGCCTCCCGGTGCGCCTGCCGCACGGCGGCCTGTGCGCGAGCGATTGCCCTCAGGGCACTTGACTCACCGGGGATGACCTGCTGGGGAGCCGTATCGCCCGACAGCACCGTGTGTGAGTCCGCCCCTGTCGCCTGCGGACCGGAGTCCGCGAACGCCCATGTGCCGGACAGAGTCAGGGCGCTTGTCGCGGCGGCGGCCACGACCAATCCCTTGGTCAGGGTCTGTCGCACTCTCGTTGTCTTTCTCTCAGGCGGGAAGGGGAAGCCGGCGTCGGCCGTTGATCCGGCCTTCCTGATTGCCGGGTTCCACAGGGTCGCCGCAGGGGACCGTGATGCCGCACGCTCACACTCGCCACGACCTGCGAACTGTGAACGAGATATGAAGGCCCGAAGATACCGAGAGGCGTGGATTGCCGGAGAATTCACCCGATTGCCCGCCCGTGCACAGAGTGCGTGCGGAGGGCGTGCCCCGAACGGACGGGCTGGTTCACCGGAATGCCCCCGACCGGTTGCCGAAGCCGACGGGTGGTCCCACGGTGGGTTCAGGAACCGACGCACCAGTGATCCGACGCACCGGTGAAAGGAACGTCCATGGGCGGTCCACCGGCGAGACCGACAACGGCCGGTTCGCCATCGATCAGGCCACCACCCTCGCCCAGGCCGTCGAGGACACCGTCACCAAGGTGACCTCCCGGTCTCCTGACGAGGCGCCGGCCTGGGCCGTACCGCAGCGGCGGCCCAGGCGCGCGTCGCAGGGCGCGCCCCCCGATACCAGGGTCGAGGGGCGCGCCCATGGTTGCCCGGCGGGAGCCGTCCCATGACGTCCCTCGATCGTGTGGAGCGCCGGCCGCCGTCCTCCGGTCGGGTGAAGCGCGCACCGGGCCGTCCCCTCCGGTGCCGATAGGGTCGCGCGGTGACCTCAGCCGCCGCCGGCACGCGCCTGTTCCGCCGCGCCGCCCCGGGCCGTCCCGCCCGGTCCGGCCGGACGGTCCCGCCGGCGCGGGAGGTCCGGGCGGTCGTCCCCGTGCCGTCCCGGTCCGCCCGGGCCGAGGTCCGGTACGACGGCGTGGGCCGCGGCCCGCACGGTCTCCCCGCCCGATCCGCGTCGGCACGGGCCCGCCGGCCGTCACCGCGGCCTTCACCGGCCGGTCACCGACGTGCGTCCGGACCGGCTGAACCACTCCCGTCGGCGCCGGTGGCCGCCCCCCCCGGGCGGGACCCCGCGGCAGGCCCGGCCCGGGCCCGGGTCACCGGTCCGGCCGCACGTCGGTGACCGGCCGGGCCGTACGTCGGTTACGGCTTCGGACATCCGAACCGGACGAGGAGTGAACGATGGTTCTTGGCGTCGGCGGAGTGCCGGGGGGCGGGCAGCGCGGGAGGCCGGTCGCGGGCGGAGCGCGGCCCCGGGGCAGAACGCGGCGGGACGTGACGCGCAGGCTGCTCGCCTCGGTCGTCGGCGTGGCGCTCGCCCCGGTGGCCGCGGCCTGCGGGCGGCCCCCGCACACCCCGGACGACGGCCGGCAGGCCGGCGCCTTCGACGAGACCTACCGTGGGCGTCACATCCGCGGTGTCGAGGTCCGCACCACTGGCCGGGCCGCCGCCGCCCAGTGGGCGGTCACGATCGACGGCCGCCCCCTGCACCTGATGCGCCGCGCCGACGGCAGCTGGCTGAGCATGGTCGACCACTACCGTTCGTACGCGACCCCGCTCGCCGCGGCCCGTGGAGCGGTCGACGAACTGGGCCCCGACGAGCAGGTGCGCGACCTGGCACCGGGACCGATGGGCGGCGGACCGGGGCACGGGGGAGGCGGGCATGGCGTACACGCGTAAGAACGTCAGCAAGCTGACCCGCACCGAGCGGCGCCGGTTCGTGGAAGCCCTCCTGGAGGTCAAACGGCGCGGTGAGTACGACGAGTTCGTGCGGATGCACATCAGGTACAACACCCCCGACGGTGAACGCGGGCTGCGCACCGCCCATATGACGCCCTCCTTCCTGCCCTGGCACCGCAAGCTGGTACTGGAACTGGAGCGGGCGCTGCGCCGGGTGGACGCGTCGGTGACGGTGCCGTACTGGGACTGGACCCGCGACCGCACGGCCACTTCGCTGCCGTGGACCGACGATCTGATGGGCGGCGACGGCCGGCGCTCGGACCGGCAGGTGATGACCGGTCCGTTCGCCTACCGGGCGGGCCACTGGAAGATCACCGAAGGTGTGACCGACCGGCAGTACCTCACCCGCGACCTCGGCCGCGCCCGCAACCCGATCCAGCTGCCGACCGCCCGTGACCTGGAGTCGGCGCTGGCCGACCCGGTCTACGACACGGCGCCCTGGGACTCGACGGTCACCAGGGGGTTCCGCAACAAGCTGGAGGGGTGGGGGCAGGGCCGGGGCAGCGTCTCCTGGCACAACCACAACCGGGTGCACCGCTGGGTGGGCGGAGTGATGGTCGGCGGCGCCTCCGTCAACGACCCCGTCTTCTGGCTGCACCACTCCTTCGTCGACCTGCAGTGGACCCGCTGGCAGCAGCGGCACTCCGAGCACCGCTACCTCCCGGCCGAGCCGCCCGGTGCGCGCGACGCCCAGCACGGCCGGATCGTGGCCCGCCACGAGCGACTGCCGCCGTGGGACGTGACGCCGGACCAGTTGGAGGACGTCAGCAGCATCTACCGGTACGAGTGAGGCCGCCTTCCGGCAGAGGGCACACGGATTCCGGCAGACGCCACACAGCGGGAGCGCCGGTGCACGAGACGCCGGCGCTCCTCCCCGGGGGTGCCACCACGCCAACTTCCCGTTTCCGCCCGCGCGTTCGCTTCGCAGTTCGAGGGGTCACACGTCCCGCTGAAAAGCCGGCGACACGGCAACCCGCCACTCGTTCCCGGCTCCCCCTTGATCAAGTCTGTGTCTTCTGCGAAGGAGACGCCCCCGTGCGAATTTCTGACATTCAGCGCTGCGAAGTACGGCCCGGCCGGCTCGTCGAGTGGACGTTCAGCCCGGCGACCGTCGCCACCGCGGCAGCGCTGCCGCCGGATCCGCGGCCGCCGGCGTACATCCAGGAGTCGCACATCAGGACCGCCCGGTCCGTGCGCGAGGGCGGACTGTTCGTGCCGACCTGGATCGGGGCGGCGTTCGATCTGCCGGGCCGGGCCGAACTCGGCGCGTTGGAGCGGGCGTTGCGCGGCTGGACGCTTCGGCACGAGACGCTGCGCAGCGGCTTTCGGTGGGCCGGCGACGACATGCACCGGTTCACCCTCGACGAGGACGACGTGTCACTGTGCCGCGAGGTGGTCGGCGACTTCACCGACGGGGACACCCTGGCCCGGTACCTGCAGGACCGGTTCGACGTCGCGGCGGACGCGCTCGGCTGGCCGAACCTCATCTACGCGGCGGTCGTGCGCGACGATTCCACCAGCGTGTACCTGGCCTTCGACCACACCAACGTCGACGCCTACTCCCTCCAGCGGATCCCGGACGAGATCCGCGAGTTGTACGCGGCGGGCCTCGCGGGGCGGTCCGTGGCCGGGCACGCCGTGGGCAGTTACGTAGACTTCTGCGAGCAGGAGCGGACGAACGCGGACGGCATCGACGACACGCACGCGATCGTCGCCCGCTGGCGGGAGTTCATCGCCCGGTGCGACGGGAGACTCCCGGACTTCCCCGTCGACCTGGGCCTGCGGCCCGGTGGCGCACTGCCCGCCCAGCAACTGCTGCGCGAGCCGCTCGTCGACGCGGACGCCGCCGCCGCGTTCGAGGCGTACTGCCGGCCCTACGGCGGCAGCATGGTGGGCGTCCTGGCCGCGACCAGCGTCATCGTGCACCAGCTCGGGGGGCGACCGGTGTACCGCACGGTCGTGCCGTTCCACACCCGGGTGAAATCCGCGTGGTCGGACTCCGTGGGGTGGTACGTCGGCGGCGCGCCCATCGAGGTGCCCGCCACGGGGGACTTCGACACCGCGCTCGCCACGGTCCGCGCCGAACTGCAGGCCAACCGGTCACTGGCGCGGATTCCGCTGGCCCGCGTACTGCGCCTGCTCGGCGCGGACTTCCGGCCGACCTCCCCCGACCTGTACTCGATCGTCTCGTACGTCGACGCCCGCGTGGCACCCGGTTCGGCCCGCTGGAGTGAGCAGAAGGCGTACGGGCTGATCCGGGTGTCGTACGGCGACCAGGTGTGTGTCTGGGTCAACCGGCTGCACGAAGGCCTGTGGCTCGCCTGCCGCCATCCCGACACCGACCTCGCGTACAAGAACATCCGGCGGTACATCGAGGCGCTGCGGGACCTCGTCGTCTCCGTGCCCGCACCCGCTCGCATCCGGGCGGCGGAACCGACCTTCTCGTAATACAACTGCCTTTTCCTGCATTCGTGTTGGCGTGCCGGACGACAACGCGCGGAAGTGCGGCGGCAGTTGTCGTCCCCCAGGAATGCATTCGCGCTCATGTCCCCTTTTGGACACGGATATCCGCCAAAGTGGAATACCGAGTATCGCTACTGCTAGTGTTCAGTCAGTCACGGTAGGCAATCAGCCTCGACGTACAAGCAAGAAGAGCCGAGGGTTCCATGCGCAAGCTTCAGCAGGTCGTGATCGCAGCAGTGGCGGCCGGCGGTCTGTCCGCCGTCGGCGGCGCCGCCGGTACCGCCTACGCTCACGGCAGCGGCGGGCTGGAGGTGAACGACCTCTACCGCCCGTACCAGGAGTGCAGCCCGCAGACGGTGGCCGACGGCAACCTCCCGATCGGCGTGCTCGGTCTCGCCCAGACCCTGGACACCACCTGCGGCCAGTTCAACAACGCTTTCACTGGCTGAGGTCGACGGCGTCATCGCGTGCGACGCCTTCCGCGGAACCCTTCGGGCCACCTCCCGAAGGGTTCCGTGCACGCCGGGCCGGTTGCCTGAACTCGACAAAGGAAACGCATCACATGCTCAGTAGGAAGAAGATCGCGGCTGTTTCGGGGCTTGTTGGCGGCCTCGCCGTGACCTGCGCCGGTCTCACCCCGGCGTACGCCGCGGCCGGTCCGGGCGTCTGTACGCGCGACCTCCAGGGCAACGTCAGCTGCATCCAGCGGATCCAGGGCGAACTGCCCGAGAACGGGGTCATCCCCCACCAGGAGAACTGCATGCCGATGCAGCCCCTGTTGCTGCCCGCGGCCCTGGGCAACGGGACGATGCGGATCGGGCCCGAGGTGACCTGCAGGGCGTCGGCGCCCGACAAGGGTGACAAGCCCGAGGTGTCCGACCTGTTGGGCTGAGCCTTCGGGCGGAAACCTTCCGGCACAACCTTCCGGCACGGCTTTCGGCGGAAT
The DNA here is from genome assembly GCF_053598395.1 of Streptomyces sp. NPDC001135. Classification (NCBI taxonomy): domain Bacteria; kingdom Bacillati; phylum Actinomycetota; class Actinomycetes; order Kitasatosporales; family Streptomycetaceae; genus Streptomyces; species Streptomyces sp. NPDC001135. Next base: position 220,866 of record NZ_JBSFKD010000002.1, read on the forward strand.
TCTCGCCGTAATGCGACACGACGTGTGGAGAAGATCCCAAATTGCTACCGACCGTGTGTATATGCTCACACTAAGTAGTCAAGCCAGGGCTTCGTGCCCGGGTAAGAAAGGGTCAAACCATGCGTAAGTTTCAGCGCGCCGCAGTCGTAGCCGCGGCGGTTGCGGGTCTGTCCGCCCTCGGCGTCGGCGTCAGCTTCGCCGGCGGCTACGACGACACCCCTCCGCAGATCAACGCGGTGGCCAACTCGTCGGCCAACGCCGTGGCCACCTGGGGCGGTTACTTCACTCCCCAGCCGGGTGACGGCGGCCACAAGGACGCTTCCGCGCCCGAGGAGGGTTACGGCCAGTACTCCGCCCCGACCGAGGGCGGCCAGCAGCAGCAGTAAGGAACCCCCAAGGTCTCGATGCGCACGTGTGAGCGCGCTGCGGTCGTAGCGCATCGACGCCCCTTTGGAGCACGACATGCACATCGCACGAACTGAACGTCCCTTTCCTGGATCAACTCGGACTGTTCGCCGGTGTGCTGAGTAATACCCCATGGCGAAGGCAGCCCGGACGCGCGGCAGACACCTCAGGGTGCGCGTCCGGGCTGCGGCTGTGTCGTCGCCGGACGCACCTGACAAGGCGTCGGGGCGCTGGGTCCCACGTTCGACTTTCTCCAAGGCCCGGGTGCACGCCGGTTGACGGCGTCGGACCCGGGCCTCCAGTGCAAAGGAACGCAAACCATGTTCACTCGGCAGAAGATCGCGACCGTCTCGGGGCTTGTCGGAAGTCTCGCCGTGATCTGCGTCGGCGCCGCGCACGCGCACGCCGATGAACCCAGGAGCGAGTGCCGGAACACCGTTCTGGGCGACACCATCTGCATGCGCAAGAGCGAGACCCACTTCGACAAGCGCGGCACCCGCGCCATCAAGCAGTCGCGGGACTGCTCGGTCAGCGACCGGCCGCGTGTGGTGTTTCCCGACGACGACCTGCTGGCCGGCGGAACCAAGAACGTCGGGCCGACCGTGGACTGCTCCAACAACGTGGAGCTGCCCAAGGGCTTCAAGAAGCCTCAGATCAAGAAGCCCCAGACCCCGAAGCTGAAGTTCAAGAAGCCCCACATCGGGTTCTGACGACCGGCAGCGAAATGCCGGACCGGGATCGCCCCGGTCCGGCATTTCGGCTTTGCGTGGCCGCAGCAGCCTTCTGGTGATATGGAATTCCCCGGCGCCCCGGCCTGCGGCCGGAACACCGGGGAAATGTTCCTACTTGCTTTCCTGCTTACTTTCCGACTTTTCTGCTTACTTTCCGACGCCGTTGTTGCAGCCCATGTTCGAGCCGAGGGACGACTCCTGGGCTCCCGCGTTGCCCTCGCCGTTCAGCAGGTTGCCGCCCAGGCCGTTCGCGATGCCGACCTCGCCGAGGACGTCGACGTTGCCGTCGTGCGACCTGCAGGTGGTGCTCTGCAGAACGCTGAAGCGGTCGCCGTCGCCGCCCTTGCGCCAGCCCTGGTCGGCGTGGGCGGCGCCGGCGCTCAGGAGTCCGATGCTCCCGAGGGCGGCGACCAGGACGGCAGCCTTGCGGAGCTTGTGCATGTCATCTCCGGTGGGGTGATGAGTGGATGCGATCCGTGACAGATCGACTTCGTACGGTTATGGAGGCTAATACGAAATAACCAAGGCCAATCGACGACGCGCCGAATTCGGAATTCCTGTCACTCTTAATGCCCATGCGCGCACAAAAAGGAACCGGCCCCGAGCCTGGGGCTCGGGGCCGGTATTATTTCCCGCTTTTAGTCGCCCTGCGACCGTGCGCTCAGAAAGCGCTGTTGTTGCAGCCCATGGTCGAGCCGATGTGGGTCGACTGGGCACCCGGGTCGCCCTCGCCGTTGAGCGCGTTGCCCAGGAGGCCGTTGAGGATGCCGACCTCGCCGAGGACGTCCAGGTTCAGGTCGTGCGACTTGCAGTTGGAGCTCTGCAGGACGCTGAAACTGTCCTTGCGCTCCCCGCCGCCCTTGCCGCCTCCCCAGCCGTCCTGGCCGGCGTGGGCGGTGCCGCTCATGAGGGCGATGCTACCGACGGCCGCGACCAGGACGGCAGCCTTGCGAAGCTTGTGCATGTCATCTCCGGTGGAGTGAAGTGAGTTGCGATCTGCGACAGATCGACTTCTTACAGTTACGGGAGGTTAATCAGAAATGTCTCAAAGCGGACAGCGACGCGCCGAGTTCATGATCTCTGGATAAAAGCACCCGAAAGCCGCAACGCACGCGAACGGGCCCTCCGGGAGGATCCCCGGAGGGCCCGTGCTGGGCGTCGACGTCTGGCTTGTCCCGTGTCCCCAGGGCCAGTTGACCTGGTGCGCGAGCCGGTCCGAAAGCGGAAGGGTCCTAGTGCGCGGTCGCGTGGGCGAGGGCGTTCGACTGCACGTTGGACTGGCCGCAGTCGATGCCGTGGGTGTCGGCGGCGGCGAGCACGGCGACCGGGACGGCCGCGTTGAGCAGGGACTGCGGGCTGCACTCCTGGGACGGGCGGAAGAGGTTGCTCTGCAGGGACGAGGAGTCGCCCTGCCCCGGGGTGGCCTGCGGGCTGATCTGCGGGCTGATCGACGGGCTCAGGGTCGGGTTGACCTGCGGGGTGACCTCGGCGCCGCGCTGCGGGGTCTGCGGGGCTCCGTACGACTGCGTGCTGGCCTGGGCGGAGGTGGCCGAGTCGGCCTGGGCGTCCAACTGCGAAACAGGGGGCGGAGCGGCGCCGTTGTATCCGTTGTAGGCGGGAGCCGCGGCGGAGCTGGGGCCGGCGCCGACGGCGGACAGACCCCCGGCTGCTGCGACGACGAGCGCGACTTGCTGAAGCTTGCGCATGGAACCCTCGGCCCTTCATTGACCTGTGCACGGAACGTGTCGGAATACTGGTGTCTCAGTGCAGCTGTTTAGTGTTCTCGCTGCCCTGGGCGGCTGCGATGGACCATCGCTCTGTCCCCGTGGGGAACGACACAACTGCGGAGCCGGATACGGGTGTCGGGACCTGGTCACCCATTTGCCCCAGGGGTGCGCGCGTCTCGGTACCGCGTTCCGGCCCCCCTGCAATCCTGATCTGACGCGTCCGTCCGTCAATGGCAAACGGGTGACGGACTTCCGGGTCCCGTGACCGGGGTGGGGGAAATGTCGTTGCCAGCTGGGAGAGGGCAGCGATCATGGATCACGGAGGGGTAAAGGGAGTTCGCTGCCAGCTCTGGCGTAAGTCCGTGTGCCGCCCGTGAGTTACCCCGTTACGACGCAGTACGACCATACGAACATCGGGTTGAGCGCACACGAGACCGCACCGAATACAACGGATTTCCCTGTTCAGGTATTGAAGGGCCGAGGGTTCCATGCGCAAGATTCACAAGGCCGCGCTCGTCGTAGCGGCGGCCGGCGGCTTGTCCGCCATCGGCGCCGGCGTCAGCCATGCCGACACTCCCGTCGGATACGGCGGTGGTGCCGCTCCAGCGCCGGCTCCCGAGTACCCCGCACCCCCGTACGCGGCTCCCCAGTACGCGCCACCGCAGTACGCACCGCCCCAGTACGCGCCACCGCAGTACGTGGTACCCCAGTACGCGCCACCGCAGTACGCGGTACCCCAGTACGCCCCGCCCCCGCCGAGCGGTCCGCAGGCCGCGGCGTCGGCCAACTCGCGGGGCGTCGCGCAGGTCGCCGCTCCGCCGCCGTACGCCCAGCCGGTGATGCCTCCGCCTCCCCCGCCCGCGCCGCCCGCCCCGCCGCAGCAGACCGGTTACGCCTCCGCGACGGCCACGTCGGGTGGCTCCGCGCAGGCCTCCAACTCGCCGTACGCCCCGCAGCAGGCCGCCCCCCAGGCCGCTCCCGTCGCCCCGCCGGCGGCGCAGGTCATGCCCCAGGTCAGCCCGCAGTCCGCGCCGGAGGTCATGCCGCGGGTCGCCCCGCAGGTCGCCGTGCCCCAGACCTTCGGTGCGACGGAGGCCCCGCCGCGGGTCGCCCCGCAGGTGAACCCCCAGGTGAACCCCCAGGTGAACCCCCTCGTCAACCCGCTGGTCGCAGGGGCCGGCACGCCGCAGGTTCCCGGGCTCGGCCTCGGACAGGTCGCGGCGCCCCCCGTCGGCCAGCTGGGTCTTCCCCGCCTCGGCTGATCGCTCCCCGCACTCCGCCGCCCCCTCTCGATCTGCTGCAGATCGCATCCGTCAGACCATCGGAGAAGTAATGCGCACGTTTCACAAGGCCGTCCTCGTGGGCGCCGTTCTCGGCAGCGTCGGCACCTTCGGCGTCAACCCGGCCTTCGCACACGGCGAGCCGGGCCACGACCTCGACGTCACGCAGGGCATCGAGTGCCGCTCGCACGACATGAACATCGATGTGCTCGGCAGCGTCGGCGCCGTCAACGGCCTGGCGGGCAACCTGCTGAACGGCGAAGGCAACCCGGGCGCGCAGCAGAGCCACCTCGGCTCGGACATGGGCTGCAACAGCAAGGCGCTCTGACCGCCCGCGACGCACGCCGGAGTTGTACGGCTCCGGCGGCGGACAGACGGCGCCGGACCCTCCCCGTGAACACCGGGGCAGGGTCCGGCGCTGTTCTGTGTGCGTGCCTTCGCTCCGTGTGCCGCCCCGGCCATGTCCTGAACGGCGAAAACGCCCTCCCGGAGGGAGGGCGGAGACCGGCGCCCCCGGCAGGACTCGAACCTGCGGCCAAGCGCTTAGAAGGCGCCTGCTCTATCCACTGAGCTACGGGGGCCTGGTGTGGTGGCCTCGTGCCGGGTGCCCCGAAGGGGCCGATCCCTGACGTTGCCCGGGGACAAGGATAGAGCTCCCGGTTCCCTGACCCTGTCGCTTCCCCTCCGTGGCTCGATGTGGAGGTTCAGTGAAGCGGTCCTGATAATCGCAGGCAGGTGCGATTCGTGCATCGCTTTTGGCCTCCGACGCACCGGGTGTTGTGCACTCGTTATGCCTCGACTGCGCCCGTGTCCCAATGGTTCCTTCCGTCCGTTCTGTCCCCTCGGCGCGCAGACATGTCTATATGCTTCAGAATTCCCCTAAAATTGGGCATTCTTCGCATGTGGTGACCTTGGACGTACGGCCTCAGCTGCTCGACACACTCTCCGCTCTGCGCGACAGTGTCGCCGCCACACGCTTTCCGCTGCCCCTGCCCGGGGCCGCACGCGCGCGTGCCAACCGCGACGAACTCCTCGCGCAGCTCGACGACTATCTCGTACCCCGCCTGCGAGAGCCCGAGGCGCCGTTGCTCGCCGTCGTCGGCGGATCCACCGGCGCGGGCAAGTCCACCCTCGTCAACTCACTCGTCGGCAAGCGCGTGAGCGAGGCGGGCGTGCTGCGGCCGACGACCCGGACACCGGTCCTCGTCTGCCACCCCGACGATCATCACTGGTTCAGCGGGATGCGCGTGCTCCCCCAGCTCACGCGCGTGTGGGCGCACCAGCAGGACCCCGTCGAGGATCTGCTGCTGCCCGACCGCGAGCCCCCCGCGCGCGTGCTGCGCATCGAGACCACCGAGACCATCCCGCGCGGGCTCGCCCTCCTCGACGCCCCCGACATCGACTCGCTGATCGCCGACAACCGGGTCCTCGCCGCGGAGCTGATCTGCGCCGCCGACATCTGGATCATGGTCACGACGGCGACCCGCTACGCCGACGCCGTGCCCTGGCACCTGCTGCGCACCGCCAAGGAGTACGACGCCACCCTCGTCACCGTCCTGGACCGGGTCCCCCACCAGGTGGTCTCCGAGGTCTCCCGGCAGTACGGAGCCCTGCTCACCAAGGCCGGGCTCGGCGACGTACCCCGCTTCACCGTCCCCGAGCTGCCCGAGTCGGCGTGGGGCGCGGGCCTGCTGCCCGCCACCGCCGTGGCCCCCCTGAGGACCTGGCTGGTGCACCACGTCCAGGATCCCGCCGCCCGGCAGCAGGTGATCGCCCGCACGGCCTACGGCCTCCTCGACTCGCTCAAGTCGCGCATGCCCGAGCTGGCCAGCGCCGCCGCCGTCCAGTACGCGGCCGCCCTGCGGCTCACCGCCGCCGTGGAGACCGCCTACGACAGCGAGCACGCGCGCGTGCGCGGCCGTCTGCAGGCCGGCGCCGTACTCGCCGGGGACGCGCTCAAGCGCTGGCGGGCCTTCCCCCTGGACTGCACTCCCGGGGAACTCCTCGACGCGCTGGTGGAGAGCCTGGCCGCCCTGCTGCTGTGCTCCGTCACCGCCGCCGACGAGCGGGTCGACGAGGCCTGGCGGCACGAGCCCGCGGCCGACGCCCCGGACCTCGCCGGCCGCGACCACTCCCCGGAGAGCGCCGAGCACCGCATCGGCCTCGCCGTACGGCGCTGGCGGCGGGAGCTGGAGGAGTACGCCGAGGACGAGGTGCGGGTGCTGGAGCGCACGTCCGCACCCGATCCCGAGGTCGTCGCCGCCGTCGTCGCCACCTCGCTGCTGGGCGGGCGCCGGACGCGCAACGTGGGCGAGGGGCTCGCCGACAAGCTCGGTGCCCATGGCGCGCTGCGGCTGCGTGACCGGGCGGCGCGCCTGCTGGCCGACTACGTGGACCGGGTCATGCACGCCGAGCGCGAGCGGCGCCTCGCCCCGCTGGACGCCCTCGCCGTGAACCCCGGGCCCCAGGCCGAACTCATCGCCGCGCTGTCCGTACTGCAGAAGGAGAGGTGACCGGTGACGGCCGCCACTGATCAGGACCACAGGGAGCACACCGACCGCATGGCGCCCACCGGGGACAGCGGTCACACGGATGCCGAGGTCAGGAGACCAATGGAGCGTGGCGATCGGCTCGGGGAGCTGCCGTCCCCGAACCCGGGCGTGCACGGCGCCGCCGGTGCCGGGCCGGAGGACGGCACCCCGGGTGGTACCGCCGCCCCCGGGAACCGGGCCGAGGGCGCGGGCGGGGACTGCGGACCGTCCGCCTCGCCGCCGGCCGCGGACGCGGCGGACAACCCGGCCGAGGCCGACGGCCAGGAAGGCGACACGGGCGCGGCCGAGAGCAGGGGCGAGGACTTCGAGCGGGGACGGCACGCACGCGTGAGCGGGACGGACGCGGACCCCGAGCCACAGACCCGCGCGGTACCGGCGACACCGGCCGGCGAGCGCGACCCGCGCGGGACGGACCAGGGCGCGGACAGGCCCGCGCAGGGGAAGGACACCGACACACACGTGGCGGCCAAGCCCCCGGGCGGGCCCGGGCTCGGGGAGGGCGCGGTCGCGGGGGCGGCGGACCGGGCTGTGACCGGGAGGGGTGGCGACGCACACGTGGCGGCCAAGCCCCCGGGCAGGCCCGGGCCCGGGGAGAGCGCGGACGCGGGGGCGGCGGACCGGGGTGTGGGGCGGGACGGGGCTGTGTCCGGGAGGGGTGGCGACGCGCGGGCGGGGGACAAGGGGCCGGGGAGGCCTGGGCTCGGCAAGGGCACGGACGTGCGCGAGCCGGGCCGGGTGCCTGCCAGGCCGGTGCCCGGCAAGGCCGCCGAGGCGGAGGGCGCGGGGCGGGAGAGGTCTGCGCCGGGGGAGGGCACGGACGCGCGCGTGGCGGGTCGGACGCCGGTCAGGCCTGAGCCCGGCAAGGCCGCCGAGGCGGAGGGCGCGGGGCGGGACAGGGCTGTCTTCGGGAAGGGTGCCGACGGGCGGGTGACGGACCGGGGCGCGGGCCGGGACAGGGCCGCCCTTGGCAACGGCGCCGACGCGGGTGGCGGTCGGCGCTCCCGCCCGCCGCACCGCACCCCCCGGCAGTCCGGCCCCAGCGACGAGGCGCCCCCCCGCCGCACGCCCGACACCAGCACCGCCGATCCCGACACCCACACCCACACCCACGCCGACGGCGACGCAGGCTCCGACTCCGCGGAGACGTGGGACGACGGCCTCATCGCGCGGCGTGTCACAGACGCCGGAGCCGCCGCGCTCGCCGCCGAACGCGAGACCACCAGCCGGAACCTGGGCAACAACCCGCCCGCCCCGCTGGCCTACGACGGCCCGCTGCGCTCCCGCCTCGACGCCCTGCGCGAACTCGTCGGCCTCTCCCGCGCCCGGCTGGACAAGCGCACCCTCGCCGAGGCCGGCCGGGTCCTGGACGAGGCGGCCGCCCGCCGCAAGCTCTCCGGCCGGCACACCGTCATCGCCATCGCGGGCGCCACGGGCAGCGGCAAGTCACAGCTGTTCAACGCGCTCGCCGGGGTGGCCATCTCGGAGACCGGCGTGCGGCGCCCGACCACGGCCGCACCCATCGCGTGCAGCTGGAGCGACGGCGCGGCGGGCCTGATCGACCGGCTGGGCATCCCGGGGCGGCTGCGCCGCCGCCCCGTGCACAACCCGGACACCGAGGCGGAGCTGCGCGGGCTGGTCCTGGTCGACCTGCCCGACCACGACTCCGCCGCCGTACAGCACCGCGAACAGGTCGACCGGATCCTGAAGCTGGTCGACGCGGTGATCTGGGTGGTCGACCCGGAGAAGTACGCCGACGCCATCCTGCACGAGCGCTATCTGCGCCCCATGGCCGGCCATGCCGAAGTCATGTTCGTCGTCCTCAACCAGGTCGACCGGCTGCCCGGGGAGGCCGCCGACCAGGTCCTGGACGACATGCGGCGGCTGCTGGACGAGGACGGCGTCGCGCTCGGCGAGCACGGCGAGCCGGGCGCGACCGTGCTCGCGCTGTCCGCGCTCACCGGCGAGGGCGTCGGCGAACTGCGCGAGGCGCTCGGCCAGTTCGTCGCGGAGCGCGGCGCGGCGGCCCGCCGGGTCGCGGCCGACGTGGACGCCGCCGCGAGCGAACTGCGGCCCGTCTACGCCGCGGAACGGCGGGTCGGCCTCAGCGAGGAGGCACGCGAGGAGTTCGCGGCGCGGCTCGCCGACGCGGTGGGCGCCACCGCGGCGGGCGACGCCGCCGAGCGCGCCTGGCTGCGCAACGCCAACCGGGCCTGCGGCACGCCCTGGCTGCGGCTGTGGCGCTGGTACCAGGGGCGCGGCGACTCCACGACGGGCCGCCACGCGGTGCGCACGCAGGCCGACGAGGAGGCCACGGCACGGCAGCGCGTCGAGCAGGCGGTCCGTACGGTGGCCGACCGCGCCTCGGCCGGGTTGCCGGGGCCGTGGGCGCAGGCGGTGCGCGAGGCGGCCGTACGCGGCTCGCAGGGGCTGTCGGAGGCGCTGGACGAGCTGGCGGCGCGGGCCGGACTGCCGCCGGGCCGGCCGCCGCGGCCGGGCTGGTGGCCGGCCGCGGTGCTGGTCCAGGCGGCCATGACCCTGCTGCAGGTGGTGGGCGGGCTGTGGCTGGCGGGCCAGATCGCCGGCGTCATGGCGCCCAACCTCGGAGTCCCGGTGCTGCTGATGCTGTGCGGGATCATCGGCGGGCCGCTGGTGGAGTGGGGCTGCCGGATGGCGGCCAGAGGACCGGCCCGGCGCTACGGCCAGGACGCGGAACGGCGCCTGCGGGAGGCGGCCGCCGGCTGCGGCCGGGCCCGGGTGCTCGACCCCGTGGCGGCGGAACTGCTGCGCTACCGGGAGGTGCGGGAGCAGTACGCGCGGGTCGCGCGGACGGGGCCGGGGGTGCGGGTCGGCTGAAGGGCGCTGAAGGGGCCCTGAAGGGGCGGCTGGAGGGCCGAGTGACGAGCGGATGCGGTCACCGGGGGTGAAGGCGGTGGCGGGGGGACGGGCGTCACTCGTGTGGGTGGCGGGGTTGTCCACAGGCAGGTGGCCGTCCACAGCGCTCAGCGGGCCCGGCCCGGCGGAGGCAGTCTGGGGTCGCGGCGATCGCACGGCGGGTCCGGCCGGAGGGACGGCGGACGCGGGACGCGATCGGCGGGACGCGCGGACACGTACGGCGGTCGTACGTGCCGGCGCGGCAGACGCAGCCGTACGGGACGGGCCCGTACGCGTGTCCGCCCGGCCGTGACGGGCCGGGCGGGGGAGGGGAGCGAGGACATGAACGAGACGATCGTCTGCGTGGTGGGCAACGTGGCGACCGCGCCGGTGTACCGGGAGACGCCGGCGGGTCAGTCGGCCCGGTTCCGGCTGGCGGTGACCACGCGGTACTGGGACCGGGAGAAGAGTGTCTGGACGGACGGGCACACCAACTTCTTCACGGTGTGGGCCAACCGCCAGCTCGCCGTCAACGTGTCGGCGTGCGTGGAGGTGGGCCAGCCGGTCGTCGTACAGGGCCGGCTGAAGGTGCGCACGGAGGTGCGCGACGGACAACAGCAGTGGGCCTCCGCCGACATCGACGCCGTGGCGATCGGCCACGACCTCTCCCGCGGTACGGCCGTCTTCCAGCGCGCGGGCAGGCCGGAGGCACCTGCGACGGCGAGCCGGCCGGAGCCGGACTGGGAGACACCACCCGGACCCGCCGGCACAACGGGTCGGGCCACCGAGCAACGGGCGGCGCAGGAACTGGCGGTGACGTGACGTCAGCACCAACGGGGGCCGCTGTCCGTTCACCGCCTCCCCGGTCGCCGAACACCCGGCACGAACGGGTGGATTTGTCGATATGCCCAGCTCATGGACGGTCCCGGCGATAACGATTACGGATCGGATCGCCCATCGGATCATCCGACCGGCCGGAGAGGCTCCGCCTGATCCATAGGATGCCGGGCGTGCCCCTAGGGGCTGCCGATTCTGCTGGTGGGACCGTCCCCCACGTCCAACGGGTCCTGCTCGAAGGGGAATTCTGTGCTTGCTGCGTTCTCTGGGTTCCGCCGTTCCGCCCAGGCGGCCCGCGTGGCCGCCGCCGCCGCGTCGGCGTCCGGTCTGGTGGCGGCCGGTGTGCTGTCCGGGGCCGGTACGGCCGCGGCCGACGGGACACCGCAGACCCAGGGCGGGGCGACGGCCACGATCAACGGTCTGAAGACCTACGGCGAGGCCGTGATCCACGAGGACGGTGGCGACCAGCCCGTGGAGGCCGGTCTGTTCGAGATGTCCGTCGACGGCGGCGGCACCCTGCAGACGTACTGCGTCGACCTGCACAACCCCACCCAGCGCGACGCCCGCTACCAGGAGACGCCCTGGAGCGGCACCTCGCTGGGCGCCAACAAGGACGCCGGCCGGATCCGCTGGATCCTGCAGCACTCCTACCCCCAGGTCAACGACCTCGCCGCGCTCGCCCGCCGGGCGGGCGCCGGCACCCTGACCGAGCAGGACGCGGCGGCCGGCACCCAGGTGGCCATCTGGCGTTACTCCGACGGCGCGAAGGCCGACGCGGTCGACCCGCAGGCCGAGAAGCTCGCCGACTACCTGCAGAAGAGCGCCCGTGACCTCGGCGAACCGCAGGCCTCGCTCACCCTGGACCCGCCCGCGGTCTCCGGCCGGCCGGGCGGTGTGCTCGGACCGGTGACCGTGCACACCAACGCGGGCACGGTCGCGGTGAGTCCGCCGGCGGACGCGGCCACCAGCGGGGTACGGATCACCGACAAGACCGGCAAGGCGATCACCTCCGCGAAGGACGGCAGCCGGCTGTACTTCCACATCCCCGAGGGCGCGTCCCCCGGCACGGCCCAGCTGACCGTGCAGGGGTCGACCACCGTGCCCGTGGGCCGTGCCTTCGCCTCCGACAGCCGCAGCCAGACCCAGGTCCTGGCCGGATCGAGCGAGTCCACGGTCTCCGCGACCGCGACCGCCAGCTGGGCGGCCGAGGGTGCCATACCGGAGCTGTCGGCGCACAAGGACTGCGCCAGGAGCGGCGTGGACATCGTCGCGGCCAACAAGGGCGACAAGCCCTTCACCTTCGAGCTGATGGGCGCCGAGCACACCATCCCCGCGGGCGCCTCCCGCACGGTGACCGTCCCCCTCCAGGAGGACCAGGCCTACGACTTCACGATCACCGGTCCGCACGGCTTCAGCCAGCGCTTCACCGGAGTCCTCGACTGCAGGACGCAGGGCACGATCACGACGAAGACGGCCAAGGTCCACAACGAGCCCAGCCCCGCCACGGTCGGCGGCGGCACCACGGCTCCCGACACCGACCTCGCCGCGACGGGCGGCTCCGCGATCACCCCCCTGATCGCCGGCGTGGCCATCGGGTTCGTGGTGATCGGCGGGGCGGTCCTGGTGGTGCTGCGCAAGCGCGAACAGCCGGGCGACTGACGGACCGCCGGGGCTACCGTCCGGCGGCCTTCTGCGAGATCGTCTACGAGATCCCGATCAGCCGTGAGTCGGCGCCGTCGGCAGCGAGCCAATCGCCGAGTGCCGAGAAGTCGGTGTCCACGAGTCCTTGAGCCGGGTCGACGCGATGAAGCAGCGACGGCCCAGGATGGTGGGCATCGACCCACAAGCGATCCATGGCGCTGATTTCGTCGTCGACCCAGATGAACGGTCGACCGTCGGCCCACTCGACCAAGGGGCGGGTCTTCCAGTGCAGACCGCGGGGTCCGTCGTCGGCGCCGGCGTCCGGCCACTCCACCACGGGCAGCTTCGGCAGTCCCAGGCGCGGAGCGACGGCCTCGTTCGCCTCCTCCCTCCACGTCGTGGCCCACACGAGAGGGCAGCCCAGGGCGAGGAGGCGCGATCCGATGCCGGGATCGAGCCGATCAAGCAGCGGGTTGCCCTGATCGACAGAGGTCGAGGAGCCGTACGGCGCCCCGAACGGAATGAGGGGACCGTCGATGTCGAGGAAGAGGACGGGGCGCTCCGCTGCGCTGGTCACCACCGCACGATAGCCCGGCGCGGTGGCGGCGGGGACTCTGCCTCCTGGGCCCTCCCCGGGCCGTGCGAGGGTGCCCGAGGCCACCCAACGGCAACCGACAGCGACGGACGAGCCACCGTCGCCCCGACCGAAGCCCCAGGTCACAGCCCCTCGACCTCACGCGTTTCCGCCCAGGGGTGGCCGTACGGCAAGATGGGGTGTATCTGCCCACTGCCAGATTTCAAGCTGCCGGACGGTTTCTCTTGGCTGAGTTCATTTACACCATGCGCAAGGCGCGCAAAGCGCACGGCGACAAGGTGATCCTCGACGACGTCACCCTGAACTTCCTGCCGGGGGCGAAGATCGGCGTCGTCGGTCCGAACGGTGCCGGTAAGTCGACCGTGCTGAAGATCATGGCGGGTCTGGAGCAGCCGTCGAACGGCGACGCGTTCCTGTCCCCGGGCTACAGCGTCGGCATCCTGCTGCAGGAGCCCCCGCTGAACGAGGAGAAGACCGTCCTGGAGAACGTCCAGGACGGTGTCGCCGAGGTCAAGGGCAAGCTCGACCGGTTCAACGAGATCGCCGAGCTCATGGCGACCGACTACTCCGACGCGCTGCTCGACGAGATGGGCAAGCTGCAGGAGGAGCTCGACCACGCCAACGCATGGGACCTCGACGCCCAGCTGGAGCAGGCCATGGACGCGCTCGGGTGCCCCCCGGGCGACTGGCCCGTCACCAACCTCTCCGGTGGTGAGAAGCGCCGCGTCGCGCTGTGCAAGCTGCTCCTGGAGCAGCCCGACCTGCTGCTCCTCGACGAGCCCACCAACCACCTCGACGCCGAGTCCGTGAACTGGCTGGAGCAGCACCTCGCCAAGTACCCGGGCACCGTCGTGGCCGTCACCCACGACCGGTACTTCCTGGACAACGTCGCCGGCTGGATCTGCGAGGTCGACCGCGGCCGCCTGCACGGCTACGAGGGCAACTACTCCAAGTACCTGGAGACCAAGGCCGCCCGTCTGAAGGTCGAGGGCCAGAAGGACGCCAAGCGGCAGAAGCGGCTCAAGGAAGAGCTGGAGTGGGTGCGGTCGAACGCCAAGGGGCGTCAGGCCAAGTCCAAGGCCCGTCTCGCGCGCTACGAGGAGATGGCCGCCGAGGCCGACAAGATGCGGAAGCTGGACTTCGAGGAGATCCAGATCCCGCCGGGGCCGCGGCTCGGCAACGTCGTCGTCGAGGTCGACAAGCTCAGCAAGGCCTTCGGCGACAAGGTCCTCGTCGACGGGCTCTCCTTCACGCTGCCGCGCAACGGCATCGTGGGTGTCATCGGTCCGAACGGCGCCGGCAAGACCACGCTGTTCAAGATGATCCAGGGCCTGGAGACCCCGGACTCCGGCGACATCAAGGTCGGCGAGACCGTCAAGATCTCCTACGTCGACCAGAGCCGCGCGAACCTCGATCCCAAGAAGACGCTGTGGGAGGTCGTGTCCGACGGGCTCGACTACATCAACGTCGGCCAGGTCGAGATGCCCTCCCGCGCGTATGTGTCCGCCTTCGGGTTCAAGGGCCCGGACCAGCAGAAGCCGGCCGGTGTCCTCTCCGGTGGTGAGCGCAACCGCCTCAACCTGGCGCTGACCCTGAAGCAGGGCGGCAACCTGCTGCTCCTCGACGAGCCCACCAACGACCTCGACGTCGAGACCCTCTCCAGCCTGGAGAACGCGCTGCTGGAGTTCCCCGGCTGCGCCGTGGTCGTCTCCCACGACCGCTGGTTCCTCGACCGCGTCGCCACCCACATCCTCGCCTACGAGGGTGAGTCGAAGTGGTTCTGGTTCGAGGGCAACTTCGAGTCGTACGAGAAGAACAAGATCGAGCGGCTCGGGCCGGACGCCGCGCGTCCGCACCGTGCCACCTACAAGAAGCTGACCCGGGGCTGATCGATCTTGCGCCACATCTACCGCTGTCCGCTGCGCTGGTCGGACATGGACGCGTACGGACATGTCAACAACGCGATCTTCCTCCGCTATCTGGAGGAGGCTCGTATCGACTTCCTGTCCCACCGAGGCGAGGAGTCCAAGCAGGGGTCCGTGGTGGCGCGCCACGAGATCGACTACAAGCGGCAGCTCGTCCACCGGCCCACTCCCGTGGACGTCGAGCTGTGGGTCACGGAGATCAAGGCCGCGTCCTTCACCGTCTCCTACGAGGTGAAGGACGCGGAGGCCGTGTACGTGCGCGCCCGCACGGTCGTCGTGCCGTTCGACTTCGAGGGGCAGCGGCCGCGCCGGATCACCGCTGAGGAGCGGGAGTTCCTCCTGAAGTACCAGGACGACGCCGACGAGGAGGCCGTCGCCGCATGACGGTGCTGCACCTGGCCGACGAGACGGAGGCGGCCGACCTCGCCGCCTTCCTCTCCCGGCTGCTCCACTACGACCGTGGAGCCGCGGTGCGTCTGCAGGCGGCCGGCACGGCGCTCGCCGTCTTCGGCCGCCCGCCGTCCTTCGAGGTGCTGGCCGTACGCGCGGTACGGCTGGCGAAGCCGTACGAGAACGGGCTCGACGTCACCCTCGACGTGACCGTCTCCGCCGGTGAGCTCCTGGAGTCCGTGGACGAGCGCGCGGCCACGGCCGCCGTACCGGCCGCGGTCACCGGTCCGCCGTGGGCCGGGGTGCTGCCCCCGCGCGGCGGCTGGCAGGCCGAGCCGGGGCTGCCCGCCCCGGACGCGCTGCGGGCGACCGTCGCCGCGGCGGTCGCCGAGTTCCGCTCGCGTACGGAGGAACTGGCACCGGGCGGCCGTACCCGCGCGGAGCTGGACCGGATCGGGCGGGACATCTGGTCCCGGGACATAGCGGGGACCGGGCTTCCGGTGCGGGCCGTGCACGCCGCCCAGTCCCTGGGCTTCCTGCGGCCGGGCGCCGGTCCGGCCGACACCGGGCTGTTCTCCTCCGGGGCGTGGCTCCGGCTGCGCACCCCCTACGGGTCCGTCGCGGTACGGCGGGCCGGGCTCGGCTCGCTGGGTGTCAGCGTGCGCTGAGCCCCCGCGTTCACCGCGTGTCGCCGTCCGGCCCTACCCCGATGCGGTCCGGTTCCGGTTTCGGGGTCACGCGGTCGCGCGCGTACCCGGCGAGCAGCGCGGCAGTAGGCGGTGCGCACGCGCGCGTGAGAGGACGAACCCCCGTCACCCGGCCCCCGTGTGTCCGGAACGTCAGTCCGGCGTGTTGACCATCGACGCGGCGGCGTACGTCAGGTAGTTCCACAGCGTCGTCTCGTGCTCCTCGGACAGCCCGAGTTCGTCGACGGCCACCCGCATGTGCCGCAGCCAGGCGTCGTGCGCCGCCCGGTCCACCGTGAACGGGGCGTGCCGCATGCGCAGCCGGGGGTGGCCGCGGTTGTCGCTGTAGGTCGTGGGGCCGCCCCAGTACTGCATCAGGAACAGGGCGAGGCGCTCCTCGGCCGGGCCCAGGTCCTCCTCCGGGTACATCGGCCTGAGGAACGGGTCCTCGGCGACTCCCTCGTAGAAACGGTGGACGAGCCGGCGGAAGGTCTCCTCCCCGCCGACCTGCTCGTAGAAGGTCTGCTCCTGAAGCGTGCCACGCCGAATCTCATTCACCCGTACATCGTCTCAGACCGGGTGACCCAGGACTCAAGGCTTAGGACCCCGGGGAGCGGCTCGCCCCTACTGTGGATCCATGGGCGCCTACGACACCGAGACCGACCGCCTGGCCGCCGTCGCGCGGGCCGCGCTGGTGCGGGAGATCGACGCCGAAGGGGCCTTCGCCGAGGACCCGGTGTGGAGGGAGACGTTCGCCACGGTGCCCCGGCACCTGTTCGTGCCGTACTACTACGTCGCCGGTGCGCGCGGGTACGAGCGCCGCTGGGGCGAGAGCCCCGACCCCGAGGACCGTGCCCGCTGGGTGCACGGCGCCTACGCGGACGTACCGCTCGCCACCCGGCTGCGCGACGGCGAGCTGCTCTCCTCCAGCAGCCAGCCCTCCCTGATGGCCCGGATGCTGGTCGCGCTGGAGGTCGAGGACGGCGACCGGGTCCTGGAGGTGGGCGCCGGCACCGGCTACAACGCGGCCCTGCTCGCCCACCGGCTCGGCGACGACGACCTCGTCACCACCATCGACCTGGAACCGGAGATCACCGAGTCGGCCCGCCGGCACCTGGCCGCGGCCGGCTACCACCCGGCCGTCGTGACCGGCGACGGCGCGCGCGGGGTGCCCGAACGCGCCCCCTTCGACCGGATCATCGCCACCTGCGAGCTGTCCACGGTCCCGCGCGCCTGGCTCGTCCAGTGCCGGCCCGGCGCCCGGATCCTGACCCCGCTGGCCACCGGACTGCTCGCGCTCACGGTGCGGGACGCGGCACACGCCGAGGGCCGGTTCCTGTCCTCGGCGGCCTACTTCGTACCGCTGCGCGGCGAGGGCAGGACGCGGCCGGAGGGGGTGTCGCTCGCCGGGCTGCCGGGCCGGGCCCGCGAGGACGAGACGTTCCGCTTCCTGCTCGCCCTGACCCGGGGCACCCTCGATCCGCGGGAGGCCTACGCGCTGTGGGAGCGCGAGGGCATGCCGGAGCGCGAGCGGTACGGCGTCACGGTCGGCGGCGAGCACACCTGGGCGTGGCTGGACGAGCCGGAGGGGCCGTACGCCTGGCCCCTGCCCTGACTCCTGCTAGCCGCGGCGGATGGTGATCGTCGTCCAGGCGCCCACGTGCACCCGGTCGCCGTCCTGCAGCGGAACGGGCACGAACGGCTGGATCGGTTCCTCGGACATGTTGACGGTGGTGCCGTTGGTCGAGTTCTGGTCGACGACCGCCCACGTGCCGTCCGGCTGCTGCACCAGCACCGCGTGCTGGTGCGAGACACCCGGGTCCTCCGGCGGCACCGCCAGGTCGATGTCGGGGGTGTCGCCGGTGGAGTGCCGGCGGCGGCCGATGGTGATCTGGTTGCCGCTGAGCGTGCGCTGCTGCTCGGGCGAGTACGCGGGCAGGTTCAGACCCGCGGCCTCGGGGCCCGAGCGGTGCATCATCGCCATGAAGTACTGGCGGTCCGGGCCGATGGTCGCCGTCCAGGTGACCGGTCCCGCGGGCTGGTGCGGGAAGCCGGAACCGCCCGGCGGGGCCTGTGCGGCGCCGGGCTGCGGGTAGCCGTACCCGCCGGCCGGGCCGCCACCGGGACCCTGCGGCTGCCCCGGTCCCGAGGGGCCGGTGGACGACGGCGGGGAGATCACCCAGTCGTCCTCACCGCCGCCGAAGGACGGGCCGCCGGCCGGGGGCCGTCCGGTCTCGTGCGGGAACACCGGCGGCGCGGGCGGGCCGGACTGCTGGTACGCCTGCGGGCCACCGCCGGGACCGGCACCGGGGCCGGCGGACGGGGTGGGGCCGGGCGGCGGGGGGACCGGGCGCGAGGGGTCGCCGCCGAAGCCGGAGGGGCCGGGCGTGCCGGGGCCGCCCTGGGTCGGCGCGGGCGGCGTGGGGCCACCGGGACCGGAGGGCTCACGGCCGAACGGGCCGCCCGGACCGGACGGCTCACGGCCGAAGGGCGGCGGACCGGCGGGACCGCCCGGGCCCGGGCGCTGGCCCTGACCGGGACCCTGCCCCTGACCACCGCCGAAGCCGGAGGGACCACCGAAACCGCCGGGCCCCGCAGGACCGCCGGGACCCTGACCCTGCGCCGGGCCGCCGCCGAAACCGGTGGGGCCGGAAGGGCCACCGGAACCCGGGCCCTGACCCGGACCGCCACCGAAACCGGACGGACCGCCGGGACCCTGACCCGGACCGCCGCCGAAGCCGGGACCGCCCGGACCGGACGGGCCGGGTGAGGCGGGCGGTGCCGACGGGCCGCGGTCGCCGCCGAACGGCGTCGGGCCCGACGGCTCGCTGCCGAAGGACGGGATCGGCTCGGCGGGCCGGTTCACCTGCGAGGGCCGCGAGCCCTGGTACTCGTACCCGTCACCGCCGCCGTACGTCGCGCTCGGCGGCTGGAACCGCGGCTGCGGCGAGCGCGGCGCGGCCGGGGTGTACGAGGTGGCCGTGTTGGTCAGGAAGTTCCACCGGCACTCCTCGCAGAAGGGCGCGCCGCCCTCGCGAGGCGTACGGCACTGCGGGCACAGCTCCGGCTCCGGGGCCGACGCGGCCGGCGGGCGTCCGCCGGCCGGGCCGCCCTGCGGGGGCGGGAAGCCGTAACCGCCCGCGGGCGGGGGCGGCGGAGGGGGCGGAGGTACGGCACCGGCCATGCGGTGACCGCAGACCTCGCACCAGTCGTCGGAACCCGACTGGTGTCCGTTCGGGCAGGTCGGCATGTCGGCGCTTCCCCTTCTCCGGATGTTCTACTGGGTCACTTCTTTACACGAACAGTCTTTGTGGACCGGGTCTCCAGAGTCATCTCATCCGCCTCCGCGACCTTCGTCTTCAACCGCACAGTACCTGTCGCGGCGTCGACCACGTCCACCACCTTCGCAAGCAGTTTCGCAGTATCCGCATTCCCGGAGGCGTTGGCGAGCTGAACAGCGCGCCCCAGTTTGGCCGTTGCTCCATCGAAATCGCCCGCTTTGCGAAGGTCTAGCCCTTGCTGGATGGCTTGTGCCAGTTCGGCCTGCCCGGTGTAGTGGGCGACCTGGGGGTTGATCGAGGTGGAGGCCACCATGTCGTCGGTCCATACCGCCCGCACCAGGCCCTGCGCGCCCAGGTTCTGTACCGATCCGTCCGGTTGTGGCACGACCAGGGAGACCCGGGCGGCGAGCATCTCCTGGCCGAGCCCGGCCGGCGGGACCTGAACGCACAGGTGGTAGTCGCGGGACTCGTCGCCCCAGGACCCCGTCGGGTAGTCCCCGGCGCGCGGCCCGGCCTCGGTGCGTCGGGCCGTCAAGTCCTCGACGGCGGGCGCCACTTGCTTGACGAAGCGAATGCTCGTGCCGACCGGCGTCCACACCCTGAGCGTGACGTCGGCGACCTCCTTGCCCATCGCCGTCTCCATCATCCGCGTGAAGTCGGCGGCGAGGCCGGCCGGGTCGGCGACGATGTCGGCCGTGCCGAGCAGCGCGGAGGCGATCCCTGTGACTTCTTTCACTTCCCAGTCGGTGCCCACGCCCCGCGCGTCGCAGGTGAACCGTCCGGCACAGGCCTCCAGCGTGGCCCCCAGGTCCTCCGGCGACTCGTGCTCGTTGCGTCCGTCGGTGAGCAGGATGCCGTGCCGGATGGTGACGTCCGCCGAGTTCAGCAGCCGGTCCGCCAGACGCAGCCAGGTGCCGATGGCCGTACCGCCGCCCGCGCTCAGCCGTCGCAGGGCCTGCTTGGCCTGCTCGCGGGTGGTGGCGTCGGCGACCGCGAGCCGCCCGCCGCCCGGAAAGACCTCCTTGGCCACGTGCGTGCCGCCGATCACCGCGAAGTGCGTGCCGTCGCGCAGGGCGTCGACCGCGGCGGCCGTGGCGTCCCGGGCGCCCCGCATCTTGGTCGGCGGGTAGTCCATGGAGCCGGAGCAGTCGACCATGATCGCCACCGCGGCGGACGGGCCGTGGCCCCGCGGGTACACCGGAGCCGCGGTGCTGCCGATGGTGCCGCCGCCGGTCGCCGTCACGGTGACGACGGCGTTGACCTCGCGCCCGCCCTCGGGCAGGTACTCGTTCTGGTAGACGTCCATCGAGAACTGCGGCATCTGCGGCTTCGCGAAATTGGCCATGCGTACTCAAATCCCCCTCGACCGCCCTGCTGACACAGGGCGATGGCTGTGAAGGGACCGGTCCCCTCCGGTCCTTTGAGGCTTCCCCGCGTCCGCGGCCTCAGGCCGATCCTGCCCCCTGGGGCGACGCGGGGAACGGCACGACGGCCACTGTTACGTTGTCGTGGCCCCCGCCGTCCAGGGCGTGGCCGACCAGGACCCGGGCGCTGTGCAGCGGGCGGGCGGCCGCGTCCGCGGGCACGACCTCGGACATCTCCTCGGCCGTCTCGGCGTAGTTCCACAGGCCGTCGGTGCACACCACCACGACACCGGACCGGTCCGGCTTGAAGGACGCGGTGTGCGGCTCCAGTTCGTAGGCGTCCGCGCCGAGCCAGCCGGTGATCGCGTGGGCGCGCTCGTCGGCGTACGCCTCGGCCTCGCTCATCAGACCGGCGGCGACCATCTGCGCCGCCCAGGAGTCGTCCTCGGTCAGCCGGGCCGCCGGCGCGCCGCGGTCGTCCGGCACCCAGTAGACGCGGCTGTCGCCGACCCAGCCGACGACCAGCAGCCCGGCGGCGACCACCGCGCCGACGATCGTGCAGGCGGGGGCGTTCTGGTGCGGGGCCTGCTCGCCGGCCGTGGCGGGTTCCTCGGCGAGCGCGTTGACGGCCTGCGCGGCGGCGACGATCGCCTCGTGCATCGCCGTCTGCGGATGCGTGCCGCGCGGCAGCGCGGCCAGCAGGGTGTCACCGGCCGCCTGGGACGCGGCCGTCGACGCGTCGTCGGGGCGGGTCGCGGAGGACACGCCGTCGCAGACGATCGCGAGGACGGCCGGGGTGCCGTCGGGCAGTGTGGTGCGGCCGACGGTGAAGGCGTCCTCGTTGCGGTGGTGGCGCAGGCCCCGGTCGCTGACAGCGGCCACCGGGCCCGACTCGCGCTCCAGGTGGTCGCGTTCACGGGGCTGGGCGTGCCCGCAGTTCTCGCAGTAGCCGTCGCTGTCCACCCGGCCCGCCCGGCAGGCCACGCACACCTGCGCGGGCTCCTCGGGTGCGGCGATGGTCTCGGGGGTCTCGGCCACGCGCGGGTCGGGTGCCTGCAGCGGGTACTCCTCGGGCTCCGCGGGCCGGTCGAAGCGCACCCCGGAACCGGCCTGCTGCTCCGCACCCCCTTGCGGACCGGACTCGTGCTCGGGCAGCGGTGTGCCGCCGGAGTCGGTGCCGGGCAGGTCGGCCGGCAGATGCACCGCCGACGGGGTGCCGGAGCTCTCCGGCTCGGGGGCGGGCCAGTCCACGCCGTCCGCGGGGGAGCCGGCCGCGGAGCCGGTCATGGTGAGCGTCGGATGGTCCTGCGGCGGCGAGGGTACGACGGAGAGGTCGTACCCGCACGCTCCGCAGAAGAGGTCACCCGACTCGACGGGCTCCGCGCAGCTCGGGCACTTCGACAGTGCGGCCTGCTGGGGCATCTGCGACATCAACTACACCCACGTCCGGGGGCGGTAACGGTTCGCCCGTTCCACCAGTTCGATCCTCTCCTCGCCGCCGGGCGCCAGCCGGGCCAGCGTGCGGTAGGCGCGCTCCAGGCCGAAGCGGAGGCCCCGCTCGTCCAGACCGCTGCCCAGCAGCACCCGTCCGCCGGCGGCCTGCCGGGTGCCCTGGCCCCCGGAGAGTATCCAGTCCAGCGCCGATCCGAGCACTTCCGTGGCCAACTGTCCGCGCCGCGCCGGGTCCAGGCCGTACGCGTCCAGCGCCTCGACCTGCCCGGCGGCGGCCGTCAGGTCGTCCAGGAACGGTACGTCACCGGCGGTCGCGGTGCGCTGTCTGAGCCGCGCCCGGACGGCGGCGACCCGGGCGGCCGTGTAGTGGATGGAGGACTCCGGCACCGACTCCAGGGTCCGCACGGCGCCGTGCCGGTTCCCGGCCGCGAGCTGCACCCGGGCGAGCCCGAAGGCGGCGCTCACGAAGCTCGGGTCGGTCGCCCACACCAGGTGGTAGTACTCGGCCGCGTTGTCCAACTGGCCCAGCACCTCCGCGCACAGGCCGAGCGCGAGCTTGGGCGCGGCCTCGCCGGGGAAGGCGTCGTAGACCGCGTCGAAGGCGAGCGCGGCGCCCTCGAAGTCACGGGTGACCAGGGCGGCCACACCCCGGTACCACACCACCCGCCAGTCGTCGGGCCGTTCCTCGTCCAGGGTGGCCAGGCTCATCAGCGCGGCGTGGTGGTCCCCGCTCTCCAGCCGGGCGCGGATCTGCCGGAGCCGGGTCTCCACGGTCCGCGCGGGCGCCGCGTCGAGCGCGCTGATCAGCTCGGCCGGCGCGGAGGCGAGCAGACCGGCCAGGAAACCCGCGTTGGGATCGCCCGGGTCGACCAGCGGGACCGGCAGGGCGAGGGCGGCGGCGGGGGTGTCGACGGGCTTGACGAGAGCGGCCGGGAGCGGCGCCGGGGCGCCGGGCGGCACGGCCGCCGGGGCGGCCCCGCCGGCTCCCGCCCCCGGGGCCGTCCGCCTGCGGCCCCGTACCTCGCGCGCTCCCAGCAGGGACACGTCACCGTCCAGCCTGGGGAACAGCTCCCGGTCCATCACCCTGACCTCGGGACCGAACAGCGTCGACAGGGCGGGCCGTGCGTGCCCGGTCTGCAGCGAGACCACCTCGCGCAGTACACCGGTCAGCTGCTCGGCCATCTCCTGCGCGGAGGCGAACCGGCGGGCGGGGTCGGGGTCGGTGGCGCGGACCAGGAGCCGGTAGAAGGACTCGTAGCGGCGGAAGACGTCGATGGTGTCCGGGTCGGGCAGGGAGTCGACGTAGACGTTGGTGTAGCCCTGGAAGTCGAAGGTGAGCACGGCGAGCGTACGGCCCACCGTGTACAGGTCGCTCGCCACCGACGGGCCGGCCTCGGCGACCTCCGGCGCCTGGTAGCCGACCGTGCCGTAGATCGCCGACTCCTCGTCGTCCATGCGGCGCACCGCGCCCATGTCGATCAGCTTGAGCTGGTCCTCGGTCTGGATGGCGTTGTCGACCTTGAAGTCGCAGTACAGGAGGTTGCGGCTGTGCAGGTGGCCGAGGGCCTCCAGGGCCTCGATGCCGTACGCGCAGGCCTGTTCCACCGGCAGCGGGTCCCGGCGGCCCTCCGGGGTGCGGCGGGCGTTGGCGATCTCCTTCAGGGACTTGCCGCCGACGTACTCCATGACGATGTAGCCGTCGAGGGAGCCGGTGCGCTGGTCGAGGTGCTCGACGAAGTTGTAGATCCGCACGATGTTGGCGTGCTCGATCTCCGCGAGGAAGCGCCGCTCGGAGATCGCCGCCGCCATCGCGTCCTGGTCACCGGTGTCCAGCAGGCCCTTGAGCACCACCCACCGGTCGGAGACGGCCCGGTCCACGGCGAGATAGATCCAGCCGAGCCCGCCGTGCGCGAGACAGCCCGCGACCTCGTACTGGCCGTGCACGATGTCCCCGGCCCTGAGCTTGGGCACGAAGGAGTACGGATGGCCGCACTTGGTGCAGAAACCTTCCGTGCGCCCCGGCCGGTCGCCCCGGGCCCGGCCCACCGGCACCCCGCAGTCCGAGCGCGAGCAGAACCGCTTCCGCTCGGGCACCTCCGGGTTGTCCAGCACCATCGCGCGCGGGTCGGGCCGGGGCACCTGCGGCACGTTCACCAGCCCGGCGCCGAGCCGCCCGCGCGTGGAGGCGCCGGAGGAGGAGCCGGAGCTGCGCACCGACACCGAGCGCCCGGTGGACCGGCCCGACAGGGACCGGGAGAGCCGCCCGGACACCGAGCGGCGCGACCTCGACGACTGCGAGGACGTACGCGAGCTGCTGCGGGAACTGCCGCTGTCGGCCGCGCCCCTGGTCAGCCCGGTGGGCTGCGAGCCGACATTGCCTTTCGCCGACACCACCGGTGCCAGGCCGCAGGTGTCGCAGTACAGCTCACCGCCGCCGACGTCCTCGTACGACCCCTCGCAGCCCGGCCGCTGACAGGACTGCCCCGGCTGACTCATGACTGCTCCCCCTTACGGTCCTCGGGCGCCCGGGCGCCGCCGAGCAGCTCGGACGCCAGCTGCTGGTAGCGCAGCACGGCCTGTTCGGCCACCCGCAGGTCGCACGGCGCGCTCCACAGCATCCGCCGGGCCGCGTCGTACCGCTCGACCAGGAACGGGTCCTCGGCGAGGCCGTGCCGGGCGACCTTCGCCCGGTACGCGTCCAGCCGGCCGCGCAGTTCGGCGCGGACCGCGAGGGGCGCGGTGACCGCGGTCAACGACTCGCGTGCGCGCAGCAGTTCGTCCTCGGCCTTCTGCTCCAGGGACTCCAGCAGCGGGGACAGCCGGTGCCACTGGGCCTGCCGCCGGTACTCGGCCGCCGTCGCCAGCTGCTCCTGCAGCACCGTCGGCGGACCGCTGACCACCGGCACCTCGGTCGCCGCGATCTTCGCCAGCACCTCGCCGCGCGCGGTGCGGGCCTCGGCGAGGGTGCGGTCCGCGCGCGAGAGCACGTCCCGCAGCCGGATCAGCCGCGCCTCCGCGTCCTGCCGGACCGTCAGCACGGCGTCGATCTCCCGGCGCACGTCCTCCAGGGCGCGCGCCTCACGGTCGTACACCAGGGTGTCCGGACGGCCGCCGCCCGGCGCCGAACTGCCCTCGGCCGGCACCCAGAAGGCGAGCGGGTCCGCGACGACGTCCTCCCGCAGCCGGGTGAGGGTGCGGGTGATCCGCTCCAGGTCGTCACCCGCCGGGTGCTCGCCGGGACGTACGCCGACGGAGTGCGCGAGCGTCCGGGTGCGCTGGAGCTCCGCGGCCAGTAAATCGATCCGCGCGGGCAGCGCCGACCACACCGCGTCGGCGGCGACGACCAGGTCCAGGCTCGTCGCGTACAGCTCGTTCATCCGGTCCACCAGCGCGGCCAGCGAGAAGGACTCGCTGAGCCGGCCGTTCCCGGCGACGGTCACGGACTGCCCGCGCAGCAACTCGGTCAGTTCCAGCAGGTCCTCACGGCTGGCCCAGCGGCGCCGGGCGCGGATCTCGCGGGCGGAGCGCAGCGCGTTGGCGTAGGCGTCGAAGTACCCCCACAGCTGGGTGATCCGGGCCTCCGTGGCCTGCCAGCGTTCCCTGGTCACGCCGGCCAGCTCGGCGCCTTCGAGGAGTCTGCGGCCCGCGTGGTCCTGCAGCGCCAGCAGCGAGGTCTCGATCGCCTCGTGCTCCTGGCCGAGCCGCGCCAGCGCACGGTCCACCTCGTCCCGGTCCATCACCGGCCCGGCGGGGTCCGTGACGCCCATCGATCACCTCTCGCTGCGTTTCAGTGTTCCGGTCTTCGGGTCGGATGTGACTCAACTCGTGCGCAGATAGCGCGGCGCGGGCGGCTTGGACGCGCTCGAGTCCTTCCCCAGTGTCGCCGACAGCCACGTGTCGTACGACGCCTGCCAGCCGCTGGCGCGGTAACCCACCAGAACGCGATTGACCCGGCGTACCAGATCGGAGGCGTCCTTCTTCATCGCCACGCCGTAGTACTCGGTGGTGAACGCCCCGCCCTTCAGTTCGACGGTCGGGTCCTGCGCGGCCTGGCTGGCGGCGAGCGCGCCGTCGGTCACCACCGCGTCCGCCTCGCCGAGTTGCAGCCGGACCAGGCAGTCCAGCTGGTTCGGGACGGTGGTGGAGATGTCGGTGGAGGCGGGCAGGGCGCCGCTCTTCCGGTCGGCGTCCAGCTTGGTGTACGCCGTCGAACCGGCCGCCGTGCAGACCCTCTTGTGCGCCAGGGTGCCGTTGTACCCGGTGATCGAGGACGACTTCGGCGCGAGGACCTGCTGCCCGGTCTTGAAGTACGGCGCGGAGAACGCGACCTGGGACAGCCGGTCGCAGGTGATGGTCATGGTCCGTACGACCATGTCCACCCGCCCGTCCTCGATCGCCGAAGTCCGCTGGCTGGTCGGTATCGCCTTGAACTGCACCGCGTCCGGGTCGCCGAGGAGGTCCTGCGCGATCCGGTGCACCAGGTCGATGTCGAAGCCCTCCAGCTCCGCGCCCTCGGTGTTCGGGTTGCGGTAGCCCCAGTGGTAGCTGTTCTGGTCGACACCGACGATCAGCTTGCGCCGGGCGCCCGTACGGGCCTTGATCGCGTCTATGGTCGGCCCGTCCGCGCCGGACGGCGACAGCGTCTGGTCCTGCGCCTCGGAGTCCTTGCAGTCCCCGGCGCGGGCCTGGATCCCGGCGGCCACCGGCTGTCCGGCGGACCTGCCCCCCGCCGACGCCTTCTGGGTGCACGGCAGCAGCAGGGCGAACGCGAGGGCGAGCGCGCACAGCACCGCCATCGCGCCGACCCCGCCCCAGCCCCGCAGGGAGGCCCGTACACGTGCCGCGTACGCCGCGTACATCGTCATGCCCCCTGTCACCGGTACTCCGAGAGTCTGCGCCCGATGCCGGCCAGCGCGCCGGCCGCGCCGAGCACCGCGAGCACGGCCGCGCCCACCGGCAGCCCCGTCATCGCGTCCCGCCCGTCACCGGCGGCCCGCTGGAACTCGCCCTGCTCATGGTCGATGGCCTGGGCGAGATTGCGGTCGACGCTGTCGAAGCACTCACCGGTGGCGCCCTTGGCGCCGATGACCTTGTCCAGCGCCTGCTGGTAGTTGCCGTTCTCGTCCTCGGTGCGGGCGGAGGAGTGGCGCTGCTTCCACACCACCATGTTCCCCTCGGCCGCCTTCACCGGCGTACGGCCGCCCTGGTCGTCGGCAAGCCTCTCCGCCCCGGTCAGGCCCTCGCCGAGCACGGCCATGTCCTTGTCGAAGTCGTGGTAGTAGGTGTCGTACGTCCTGCCGCCCACCGTGACGGTCTCGGCGCCGCGCGCGACCAGGCTCAGGTTCTCGTTCCCGCGCGCCTTCAGGGAGGCGATCCGGGCGTCGTGCAGCACGGTCAGCGAGCGGACGCCGTGGTCGTAGGAGCCGTTCAGCTCCGAGCGGGCCACCGCGTGTCCGGCGACCAGCCACAGCAGGGCGACGGCGGTGCCGGCGCTGGCCGCGACCAGACCGTGGTTGAGCACGCGGTTCGTCCGCCGGTACGAGCGGTGCTGGGCCCAGCCCAGCGCGGCCAGCGCGAGCACACCGAGGGCGATGGCGATCCACGGGTACGGCGTCGCGGACGCGTAGTCGGCGTCGAGCCGGGCGTTCTCCTTGGTGTAGAGATCCTCCGCCGCCGGGAGCATCTCCTTCTGCATCTTCTCGTTGGCGTAGCGCAGATAGGCGCCGCCGACGGGATACCCCTGCCGGTTGTAGGTCCGGGCGCGCTCGACGAGCCCCTTGTACTCGGGCAGCAGTTTGTTCAGCTTGGTGATCGTCGCCTCGGAGGCCGAGCCCGGCTCGGCGTTGGCGGCGGCGGTCACCAGCCCCGAGGCGGCGGTCCGGATGTCCTTCTCGTACCGGTCCCGGGAGGCGGCCGTCTCCTGGCCGCCCGCCAGGAAACCGCTGGAGGCGGCCGTGTTGGCATCGGCCAGCGACCGGTAGATGTCAGCGGCACCCGAACTGAGCGGCTGACTGCGGTGCAGCACGTCGTCGGCGGCGGCCGCCCGCTCGCTGGCCTGCCAGGCGGTGACCGCGCCGAACGCCACGACCAGCAGCGCCAGTACGGCCCCGATGATCCGCAGCCGCCCCGGCTCGGTGGTCGCCGCGGCCCGCAGCCGGTCGACGCCCTCGGCGAACGCGGTCCGCCGGGCGGGGGGCACGGGGGAGCCCGCGGGGGCCGGCCGGGCGGGCTGCGCGGGGACACCGGGGGCGGCGGGCACACCGGGGCCCGCCACCGGCGGTGCCGCGCTCTTCGGCGGGTGTGTCACTTGACCTCCCCCATGGTCATCCGTTCGCCGCCAAGTATCACCGCACGGACCGGCATCCGCACCGGCCTTCACTGGATCTTGATCGGATCGCAGTGTGCCCGACGGCGCGCAGCGCCGGGCACACCACCCCCTGCGAAGGAACACGCCGGTCCGGGCGGATCGGTTCCCCGGTCCGGCGGGTGAGTGCCGGACCGGGGACGTATCCGCCCCGCCGATGGCTCAGCCGGCGCTGTCGCAGCCGGTGAAGGTGTCGCTGGTCTGCGCGAGATAGACGCTGGCGCCGCCCCGGTCGTCGGTGCGCAGCGGGACCGTCAGGGTGTCGTCGGCGGTCCAGGCGTACCCGTTCACGTCGAACGTCCAGGTGCCGGTGACCTTCGCCGCCAGCTCCGACAGGGCGACCCAGCCGTACTGCCGCGGTGGCACCGTGACGGTGAGGCTGTTGCCGAGGTCCTCGACGAGGTTCTGCGAGACGCTGCCGGTGATCTGCTGGCTGACCTGGGCGGTGACCGGGGACGCCCCGCCGGCGCCGAGCGCGGCGCTGAAGGCGAAGCCGAGCGTGGAGGTCCAGCCGGTGTGCCTGTTCATGGTGAACGTCCACGGCACCGGCGCCGACGTGCCGTTGTACCAGACCGGCGAGACGCACTTCCTGGGCAGCGGCGCGGCCGGGGCCTGGGACCGGGTGCGCCAGGAGCAGCTGGAGGTGTCCTTGGCGCAGCGCGCCGCCGCGTGGTCGACGGCCGCGGCGACGGCGGCGTCCTGGGCGCCGGCGGGCAGCCGCCACTGCTGCGCCCCGGTGCCGTTGCAGTCGTAGGTGTCGGTCCAGGCGTCGTCGTACCGGGCGTCGTACCAGACGTCCAGACACTTGCCGTCCCGGGCGCTGCGGATCATGAAGGTGCCGGGGGTGCCGGTGACCGGCTGGAAGTACCAGCGTTCCGTGGCCCGGCCGTCACAGGACTGCTGTCTGAGCGGCAGCCCGGCGTCCGCGCACTTGCCGGTGTCGTTGTTGACGAGGGCGAAGGAGCCGTCGGCGCCGGTGAGGTCCGCGCTCCACCTCTGGTGGTGGCCGGGGGCGGAGTTGGTCACGAGGAAGACGCCGTCTCCGGTGTTGCCGTTCTGGACGTCGAGGTTGCGGCCGTTGCTCGACGACGTGAGGGTCAGGTCCTTCAGCGCGGACGGGTCCGCGCCCGCCTTCGGCGCGGCGCTCGCGGGGTGTGCTGCGAGTCCCACGAGCGCCGCTGTCGCGACCACACCGGCGGCTGCTGTACGTCGGAACACAGGCTGTCCTTCCCTGGGCGGTTGGTGCAGACCTGCGTGAAGCTAGCCGTACCGGTTCCCGGACTCCACGGATTCCGGGCGATCTTGTGAACAAACCCGCTTCTTCAGGTCAGTGGCTCTTTCCGGACAGCTCCCAGTACCCTCGCGCCCGCTCCCGCGCCGCCGCCCCCGCACTCAGCCGGTCCAGGCCCAGCAGGGCCGCGCCCAGGACCGGGCTCGCCGTCACCACGCGGACGCGGGCCTTCGGGGCGCGGGCCGTCAGCAGGGCGTGGACGGCGTCGTCGAGCAGGGCGTGGCCGGCCGTCAGGACGCTGCCGCCGAGCAGGACCGGCGTCTGCTCGCCGAGCAGCTCCAGACGGGTCAGCGCCACCGTGGCCATCACCGCCACCTCCTCCGCGAGCCGGGCGACGATCGCGCGGGCCACCGCATCGCCCCCGGCGGCCGTCGCGAACAGCACCGGGGTCAGCTCGTGCCGTCGGTCGTGGTCGACGTGCCCCAGGTGCAGCGCCTCGATCAGCGCGTACATCGTCGGCAGCCCGAAGTGCCCGGGCAGGGTCCGGGCCAGGGCCGTCGGCCCGCCCCGGCCGTCCTCCGCGCGGGCCGCGTGCCACAGCGCCTCCTCGGCCAGCCCCCAGCCCCCGCCCCAGTCACCGGAGATACGGCCGATGGCCGGGAAACGCGCGGTACGGCCGTCGGGGCGCATGCCGACGCAGTTGATGCCCGCACCGCACACCACGGCCACCCCGCGCGGCTCGGCGACGCCCGCCCGCAGGATCGCGAAGGTGTCGTTGCGGACCTCCACCGACGCACCCCACCCCCGTGCCCGGAGCGCGGTCGCCAACTGCTCCTCCTCCACGGGAAGATCCGCGTTGGCCAGGCAGGCTGACACATGCGCGACCGACGTGACGCCCGCGTCCGCGAAGGCCCGCGCGACCGGTTCGCCCAGCGCGTCCAGCGCCGCCGGCACGCCCACCGCGGGCGGGCGGAAGCCGCCGCCGCGGGCCGTGGCCAGGACCTCCCCGGCGGCGGTGACCACGGCCACGTCGGTCTTGCTGTTGCCCGCGTCCACCGCGAGCACGGTCGAGGTCACGCCCACGCGAGGTGCTCCCGGTTGTGTGCGATCAACTGGTCGGTCAGGGCGTCGGCGTACGCGTACTGGCCGATCAGGGGGTGGGCGAGCAGGGCGCGGAAGACGCGGTCGCGGCCGCCGCGCAGCGCCGCCTCCAGCGCCAGGTCCTCGTACGCCGTCACGTTCGCGATCAGCCCGGCGAACAGCGGGTCCGGCTCCGGTACCGGCAGCGGGGCCGGGCCGTTCGGGCCGACCGCCGCCTGCACCTCGATCACCGCGTCGTCGGGCAGGAAGGGCAGCGTGCCCCGGTTGACCGCGTTCACCACCTGGTACGGGCTGCCTGCCCCGCCGAGCAGCGCGGCCACCAGGTCCACCGCCGCCTCCGAGTAGTAGGCGCCGCCGCGCTTCGCGAGCAGCGCCGGCTTCTCGTCCAGGGCGGGGTCGCCGTACATCGCCAGCAGCTCACGTTCCATGGCGGCCACTTCGGCGGCGCGGGACGGCTTGCCGCGCAGTTCGCGGACGACCTCGTCGTGGGAGTAGTAGTAGCGCAGGTAGTAGGAGGGGATCACGCCCAGGCGGTCCAGCAGGGGGCGCGGCAGGCGCAGGTCGTCGGCGATCGCGTCGCCGTGGTCGGCGAGGAGCTTCGGCAGGACGTCGTCCCCCTCGGGGCCGCCCAGGCGCACACCGGTTTCCCACGTGAGGTGGTTGAGCCCCACATGGGCGAGGTGCACATCCGCCGGGCTCACGCCGAGCAGCCCCGCGAACTTCCGCTGGAGGCCGATCGCCACGTTGCACAGCCCGACCGCCCGGTGCCCCGCCTGGAGCAGTGCGCGGGTGACGATGCCGACCGGGTTGGTGAAGTCGACGATCCAGGCGCGGGGGTTGCTCCGGCGGACCCGTTCGGCGACGTCCAGGACGACCGGGACCGTGCGCAGCGCCTTGGCGAGGCCGCCCGCACCGGTGGTCTCCTGGCCGATGCAGCCGCACTCCAGCGGCCACGTCTCGTCCTGCTGCCGGGCCGCCTGTCCGCCGACGCGCAGCTGGAGCAGTACGGCGTCGGCGCCGTCGACGCCCGCGTCCAGGTCGGCGGTGGTGACGATCCGGCCGCCGTGGTCCTGCTTGGCGAAGATGCGCCGGGCCAGGCCGCCGACCAGTTCCAGGCGTTCGGCGGCCGGGTCCACGAGGACCAGTTCCTCGACGGGCAGGGTGTCCCTGAGGCGTGCGAAGCCGTCGATGAGTTCGGGGGTGTAGGTCGAGCCTCCGCCGACCACGGTGAGTTTCATACAGGGTTAACCCTTCACTCCGGTGAGCGTGACGCCTTCCACGAACGCCTTCTGGGCGAAGAAGAACACGAGGATCACGGGGGCCATGACCAGCACCGTCGCGGCCATGGTGAGGTTCCAGTCGGTGTGGTGGGCGCCCTTGAAGGACTCCAGGCCGTAGGACAGGGTCCAGGCGCCGGGGTTCTCGGACGCGTAGATCTGGGGTCCGAAGTAGTCGTTCCAGGCGTAGAAGAACTGGAAGAGGGCGACGGCCAGGATGCCCGGCCTGGCCATCGGCAGCACGACCCTGAGCAGGGTCCTCAGGTCTCCGCAGCCGTCGACCTTCGCCGCGTCCAGGTACTCGTTCGGGATCGTCATCAGGAACTGGCGCAGCAGGAAGACGGAGAACGCGTCGCCGAACGCCATCGGAATGATCAGCGGCCACAGTGTTCCGGACAGGTCCAGCTGCTTGGCCCAGAACAGGTACATCGGGATGACGATCACCTGCGGGGGCAGCATCATCATCGAGATCACCAGCATGAGCGACAGATTGCGGCCCCGGAAGCGGAACTTGGCGAGTGCGTACGCCACCGGGACCGACGACGCCACCGTCAGCACCGTGCCGAGGCCGGCGTAGATCAGGGTGTTCTTCCACCACGTCAGAAAGCCCGGCGTGTCGAAGACCTTCGTGTAGTTGCCCCACTCCCAGGTGTGCGGGACCAGGTCGCGGCTGAGTGCCTGGGTGTCGCTCATCAGGGAGGTCAGGAAGACGAACACGAAGGGGAGCGTGAAGAACAGGGCGGCGGCCACGCCCAGGGAGTGGACCGCTATCCATTCGAGATGTGCCTTGCGGCGGGTCATACGTCAGTCACCTGCCTGGATGAGACCGCCCCGGCGCCGCATCAGCAGTGCGGTGAACACCATCGACAGCGCGAACAGCACCAGGGCCACCACACAGGCCGAGCCGTAGTCGAAGCGCTGGAAGCCGAGGTTGTAGACGAGCTGGGGGAGGGTGAGCGTGGACTTGTCGGGGTAGCCGGGCTCGAACTGGGTGCCCGCGCCCTGGATCACCCCGGAGGCGACCTTTCCGGCGATCAGCGGCTGGGTGTAGCACTGCATGGTCTGGATCACGCCGGTGACGACGGCGAACATCACGATGGGGGAGATGTTCGGCAGCGTGACGAACCGGAAGCGCTGCCACGCCGACGCCCCGTCCAGCTCGGCCGCCTCGTACTGCTCGGCCGGCACGTCCAGCAGCGCGGCCATGAAGATGACCATCAGGTCGCCGATGCCCCACAACGCCAGCAGGGTGAGGGCCGGCTTGGACCAGGCGGGGTCGTTGAACCAGCCCGGCGCCGGGATGCCGGCCTTCTCCAGGACGGAGTCGACCGGTCCCGTGCCGGGGTTGAGGAGGAACGCGAAGGCCATGGTCGCCGCGACCGGCGGGGCGAGGTACGGCAGGTAGAACAGGGTGCGGAAGACCCCCGTCCCGGTCTTGATCCTGGTGATGAGCAGGCCGATGCCGAGCCCGAAGACGACCCGGAGGGTCACCATGACCAGGACCAGCCAGAGGGTGTTGCGCAGGGCCGGCCAGAACAGCGGGTAGTGCGCGAAGACGTAGGTCCAGTTCTTGGCCCCGCTCCACGCCGGCGGTCGGAAGCCGTCGTAGTGCATGAAGGAGAAATAGACCGTCGAGATCAGCGGGTACGCGAAGAAGACCGCGAAGCCGATCAGCCAGGGCGACATGAAGGCGGCCGTGCGAAGCGCCGAGCGGCGGCGTTTCGACGCCGGAGTGGGCTTACCCATCGGCTACTTCGCCTGCGCGATGTCCGTGTCGATCTGCGCGGCCGCTTTCTTCAGGCCGGCCTTCAGATCGGTGACCCTGCCGCTTTCGTAGTCGTACCCGAGCTGCTGGATCGTCACCAGGTACTGGCCGCCGTTGAGGGAGGCGGGAGACGTGGTGGAGTTCGGGTCGGCGGCGATGTCCAGGAAGGTCTTGAAACGCGGGTCGTACGTCAGCTTCGGGGACTTCAGGGCGGCCAGCGTGGAGGGCACGTTGTGGATGCCGTTGGCGAAGCCGACCACGGCGTCGGTGTCCGTGGTGATGTACTTGACGAACTCCCAGGCCGCGTTCTGCTTGTGGCTGGTGGCGGCGATGCCCGTGACGGTGCCGGTGATGTAGCCCTTGCCGTACTGGCTCACCTGGTCGTCGGGGACGGGCAGCGGGGCGACCCCGATCTCGAACTCCGGCTTGGTCTGCTCGGCCATGCCGAGCCGCCACTCGCCGTCCAGCTGCATGGCGACCTGACCGGTGTGGAAGGGGTGCTTGGGACCCCACTCGTCGCCGAGCGTCGCCCGGAACCTCTCCAGCTTCTGGAATCCGCCGAGTTCGTCCACGAGCCGCTTCTGCAGCTCGAAGCCCTTCCGGAACGCCGGATCCGTGGCGAGGTCCGACTTTCCGTTCTTGGCGAAGTACGTCGGCGAGAACTGCCCGAAGTAGTGCTCGGTGGTGGTCTCCCAGCCGTGGTAGTCCGGCATGAATCCCAGCTGTTCGTAGGAGTCGCCGTCGGACACGGTCAGCTTCTCGGCGTCGGCCTCGAACGCGGACCAGGTCTTCGGCGGGTTCGCGATACCCGCCTTCTTGAACGCCGTCTTGTTGTAGTAGAGCCCGTACGCGTCACCGAGCAGCGGCGCCGTGCAGCGGTTGCCGCCGAACCGGGTGTACTCGTTCATCGGCTTCGGGAAGGTCGCCTGCGGATCGATGCCCGACTTCTTGAAGAAGGGGGTGAGATCGACCAGCGCGCCGGAGGAACAGAACCTGCCGACGTTGTTGGTCGTGAAGGAGGAGATCACATCCGGCGCTCCGTCACCCCCGGACCGCAGCGCCTGGTTGATCTTGTCGTCGGTCATGTTGCCGACGACGTCCACATGGATGTTGGGGTGCGCCTTCTCGAAGCCGGCGACCAGCGACTTGACGGCCTTCACCTCGTTCGGCGCGCTCCAGGCGTGCCAGAAGGTGATCGTCGTGTCCTTCGAGGCGTCGTCCGTGGCGCCGGAGCCCGACTGCCCGGTGCAGGCGGTGGCGAACAGGGCGAGGGACGCAGTCATGGCAAAGGCCGCTTTTCGGGCAGCGGACGGTATGACTTCGGGCATGGCGAGGTCTCCCGGGGGATGGGGTCGGGGAAAGCGGGGGCGCTCTAGCGCGAGGTGTCGAAGACCTCGTCGCGGGTGGTGACGAGCGCGGACTCCAGCGCGCCGCGCAGTACGGGGTGTTCCTGGACGTCACCGACGACCAGCCGGGGGCGGGCCGCGGCCAGCTCTTCCAGCTCGGCCTGGACGAGGGCGCGCAGCACCTCGCCGCCGGCCGTCAGTGCGGAGCCGCTGAGGACGACGAGTTCGGGGTCGAGGACGGAGACGAGCGAGGCGAGACCGATGGCGAGCCGTGTCGCGTAGCTCTCCAGCAGCTCGCGGTAGGGGCCGCTCGCGTGGTCGGCGGCACGGGCGACGAGTGCGGCGGCGACCTCCGTGCACGGCCCCGACGGCACGTCCTCGATGCCGAGTTCGCGGGCCAGCCCCGGTACGGCCTGGGAGCCGGCCAGCTCCTGGTAGCCACCCGTGTTGGCCTTGGCCACCTGGCGCACCAGGGGGGTTCCGGGCACCGGCAGGAAACCGACCTCGCCGGCGCCGCCGGTCCAGCCGCGGTGCAGCCGGCCGCCGAGGACCAGGGCGGCGCCGAGTCCCTCCTCGTTCCACAGCAGGACGAAGTCCCCGTGGCCGCGGGCGGCCCCGAGCCGCTGTTCGGCGAGGGCGACGAGGTTGACGTCGTTCTCGTACTCGACGGGCATGGGGAGTGCCGCCGCGAGTTCCCCGAGCAGGGTGGGGGAGTGCCAGCCCGGCAGATGGGAGGCGTAGCGCAGCCGCCCGGTGTTCGGGTCGAAGGCGCCCGGGGTGCCGATGACCAGCCGGTGCACGTCGGACCGTGCGAGCCCGGCCGCCTTCACGGCACCGTCGAGCGCGTCGGTGACCTGCTGGACGACGGGCTGCGCCGGGTACCGCCCCGGTGTGGGCAGTTCGAACTCGCCCACCGTCCGGCCGGTGATGTCGGCGACGGCGGCGCGGATGCGGTCGGGGGTGACGTCGAGTCCGGCGGCGTGCGCGGCTGTGGGGTTGACGGCGTACAGCTGGGCGTTGGGGCCCGGCCGGCCCTCGCTGGTGCCGGTCACCCGGACCAGGCCGGCCGCCTCCAGGCGGGCCAGCAGCTGCGAGGCGGTGGGCTTGGACAGGCCGGTGAGCTTGCCGATCCGGGTGCGCGAGAGCGGTCCGTGCTCCAGCAGGAGGTCCAGTGCGGCACGGTCGTTCATGGCGCGCAGTACACGCGGGGTGCCCGGCGTACCGGCGGTTCCTGCCATGGAGTTCGACACCTGCCTTTCCAGCCACCCAGCTTTTCAGTGACCCGGGCGTGGCGTCCAGCCTTGATCACCGGCCGCCGGGAGATCACTGTTAGGAAAGTTTCCTATCGTGGTGCGAGGAACGTAAGCCCAGGAGGAAGGGGGCGTCAATAGACAACGGCCCCGAGGCGACGGAGTCGTTGTCTCGGGGCGGGGAGACCTCGGGTTCAGCTGTCGAGGAAGGGGGTGGTGTCGAGGGTGGGATACGGGGCTGGGAGGGGGAGGGGGGCGCCGAGGGTGACCTTGGTGTCCGTGTCGTAGTAGGCCTCGGTGGGGTCGTCACCGGGGAGGATGGGGTCCGTGTAGCAGTGGGCCGTCTTGGAGTGGCGGTCGATGAGGACGTAGACGGGGACGCCGGCGGCGGCGTAAGCGCGGAACTTGGGGCCCGTGTCCGTCTCGTGGTTGGTGGAGGTGACTTCGCCTACCAGGGCGATCATGTCGATGGGGTACCAGCCCTTGTGAGCCTTCAGGTAGGACTCGTCGAGTTCGGACGGCTCACGGCGCAGGATGTAGAAGTCAGGGATGACCAGGGTCGTAGTGCTGCCGTCCCTGTTCGCGGCCCGGTAGCCGTTGCCCATGCCTGCCAGGCCCAGCCCCGCAGTGAAGAGCTGGACGGCGAGCTTGAAGGCTCCGTCGTTGTGTTCATGGTTCGGCTGCGGCGGCACGATGACCGTCCCCTCGACGTACTCGGGTCGGATCGGCGCCACCGACGCCTCCTCGATCGCGATCAGCAGATCGATGGGGTCCTGCGTCATCACCGGCTCCATGAGAGGTTCCGCGCTCATCGCTCGTTCTCCTTGTCGCACTGATGTCAGGCTAAGCCCACGCCGGGCGCCCCGGGCAGAACGATGGGGCACCCCGTACGCCCTCGGCGCCGGAATGCCCCACCTGTTCACTCGAACGTGTGTGCCGAACCGTTCCGCTATTTCGCCGGAGGTGCCGGCCGCTGGGAAACGATGGGTGCTGCCGCAACCGACTGCGTGGAGTCCGCGTTGGCGTACACCGACGGCGCCGCCACCGCCGCCGTCGGGTCCGGGGCGTCCTCGACGTCCTCCGTCGCCGTCGCGCCGCCCACGATGCGGATGCTCGCCCGGTCGAACGCCCGCTTGATCCGCCAGCGCAGCTCCCGCTCGACCGTCAGCGCCTTGCCCGGCATCGTCCTGGCCGACACCCGCACCACCATGGAGTCGATCAGGACGGAGTCCAGGCCGAGCACCTCCACCGGGCCCCACAGCATCTCGTTCCAGGGCTCTTCCTTGCTCATGTGCTCGGCGACGTCGTCGAGGGTGGCCTTGACCTGGTCCAGGTCCTCGGACGACTTCACGGTGACGTCCACGCCCGCCGTCGCCCAGCCCTGCGAGAGGTTGCCTATCCGCTTGACCTCGCCGTTGCGGACGTACCAGATCTCGCCGTCGGACCCGCGCAGCTTGGTCACCCGCAGCCCGACCTCGATCACCTCGCCGGTGGCCACCCCCGCGTCGATCACGTCCCCGACGCCGTACTG
Source organism: Streptomyces sp. NPDC001135 (assembly GCF_053598395.1). Lineage (NCBI taxonomy): Bacteria > Bacillati > Actinomycetota > Actinomycetes > Kitasatosporales > Streptomycetaceae > Streptomyces > Streptomyces sp. NPDC001135. The sequence goes on from NZ_JBSFKD010000002.1 coordinate 258,468, forward strand.
GTCCTCCAGGATCATGAACACGCCGGAGAGGAAGTCCGTGACGAGGTTGCGTGCGCCGAAACCGATCGCCACACCGGCCACACCGGCCGACGCCAGCAGCGGCGCCAGGTTGATCTTGAAGGTGGACAGCACCATCAGCGCGGCCGTACCGAGGATCAGGAAGCTCGCCACCGACCGCAGCACGGAACCTATCGCCGCCGACCGCTGCCGCCGCCGCTCGGCGTTGACCAGCAGTCCGCCCAGCGCCGTGCCGTCCACGGCCTGCGCGGTGCGGCCCATCCGGTCGATCAGCTTGGTGATCGCCCGCCGCACCGCCGCGCGCAGTGCCACCGCCACGACCACGATCAGCAGGATCTGCAGACCCATCGCGAGCCAGGTCGACCAGTTCTGTTCGACCCAGCTCGCCGCGTTCGTCGCGCTCTGCTGGGCGTCCTGGAACGACGGCACGGCAGGGGTCGTCTGGGAGGGGGAAGGGGACGGGGTCGGCGACGCACCGGCGGCCAGCAGGACGGCGGGCAAGGACGACACGGCAGGTACCTCCAAGGTGCTGCGCGGTCCGGCCGGCGGGGCGGTCAAGGTCACGAAAAGGTCACCGGACGGACAGGACCACCACACTAACGGGGCATTGTGTGTGCCCCGCGCGGATCCGCCAAGGAGGGGCGCAGGAGAGACAGGGCTCACCCTGGCTTGAACCGGCCATGATCCGGGGGATGAATCGGATGTGGTCGAAAACACTCCCAGCCCGTTACCGGGACATGGTGGCGCTTCCACCAGGCATGAGGGGAGACTGACTGCAGATCGTCCCGGCGCGAGCCACGCGCCGCCGACGCCCAAGGAGGCACCCGTGCCGCACGTCCTGGTCCTCAACGCGTCGTACGAGCCGCTCGGCGTCGTACCGCTCCGCCGCGCGCTCGTCCTCGTCCTGGAGAACAAGGCCGTCTCCCTCGAGGAATCCGGCGCCTATATGCACAGCGCGACCGTCACAGTCCCCGCACCCAGCGTGGTCCGGCTCAAGCGATTCGTACGGGTTCCCTACCGGGGGCCCGTTCCTCTCACCCGCCGCGCGCTCTTCGCCCGCGACGGGGGCCGGTGCATGTACTGCGGTGGCGTCGCAACCAGCGTCGACCACGTCATCCCCCGCAGCCGCGGGGGCCAACACCGCTGGGACAACGTGGTGGCCTCCTGCCGCCGCTGCAACCACGTCAAGGCCGACCGCCACCTCGTCGAACTCGGGTGGCGGCTGCGGCACAAACCGGCTCCGCCGACCGGGCTCGCCTGGCGGATCATCGGGACCGGGCATCGGGATCCGCGGTGGCTGCCCTATTTGCAGCCGTACGGCGCGGACGATGCCCTGGCCCGGATCGACGGCATCTCCGCCTGAGTTCCGGGCCGGTGTTTTTTTGCGCCTGCCAGGGGGCGTGGTGAGGCTGTCCGGCGGCTGCGGGTCGTTCGCGGCCGGTCGCGCAGTTCCCCGCGCCCCTGGGTGATCCGCCCCGCCCGGAGGTTCAACCGCGAGGTCCCTCCGTGCGGGCACCCGCTGTCGCGTACAGCGCGGTTCCCAGCGTGAACGCCACCAGCGCCGCCGCCCACGCGCCCCGCTCCGCCCCCGGCTGCAGGGGCCAGGCCCATACCGCTGCCGCGTGTCCCTGTGCGCCGGAGCCGCCCATGTACACGGCGGAGACATAGGCGAAGGCCGGCAGCCAGCTCAGGCGGGCGCCCAGGAGGGCGGCGGCCGTGGCCGTGATCCCCGTGCAGCCCAGGGTGTTGCGGACCATGGCGGGCGGCCCGAAGGTCTGGGTGTGGCCGAGGACCGCCAGCGGCAGGAGGACCGCCGCCAGTGCGGTCAGCAGCCCGAGGTGGGTCAGCCGGCGCGGCCACCACGGTCGTACTGCCGTACGGTCCAGTTCCTCCGAGGCCGTGTACAGGCTCGTCCCGATCACGGCCGAGGCCAGCAGCGGGGCAAGCGCCACGACCGGCACCCGGCGGTCGGGGTCCAGGTAGCTGTCCAGCTGTCCGGCGGACCACACCGCGAACGCGGTGGTCCCGGCGAGCGCGGCCAGCGCGAGCGGCAGGGCCCGGGAGCGGGCGTAGAGGACCAGGCCGTTCACAGGGCCGGCACCCCCGTGACGTCGCAGCTGTCCGCCGTCGCGAAGTACGCCGACAGCCATGCCCTGCGCTCCTGCTCGCCCATCGACGCCAGGTGCGCCCGGGCGGCCACCCTCCCGCGCAGCTCGGCCCGCGAGGTCTTGGACCCGCTCGCGTCCAGGTCGTCGAAGTGGGACTCGGCGGGAGAGGGCGCCAGATAGTGCTCGACCAGCTCGTCCAGCTCCCGTACGCGCCGGTCCGCGCACTCCCCGTGCCGCCCCAGCGCGGCGGCGGCCTCCCAGGCGTACTCCCGGGGATCCGTCAGCCGCCCCCGTACGACCGCCCAGCCGACCGGTGTGACGATCGGCAGCTGCGCCTCGTCGTGGTGCCGCCCGTCCGGCCCGTCCGCCCAGCGCACCGGCAGGTTCCGCACCCCCTCCAGCTTGCCGGTGATCCCGGACACGGCCGCTTTGACCTGCGGCAACAGCTTCCCGTACCGGGCGTTCACACAGACCGCCGGAGTGGTCGAGGTGTCACAGACCTGGCGCCGGGAGAGCGGGTCGCGGTGCCACGGGGCATCGCCGTTCTGCACCAGCAGCGTGCCCGCGGCCACGGCGGCGGCCAGCGGCAGCAGGGCCGTCACCCGGCGCCGGGCGGCGTACGCCAGCACGACGGCGAGTGCCACCCCGCCGGTCCACCCGGCCATCGCCACCGGCTGCCACCACACCGGCAGTTCGTCGTCGCCGATGGGCAGGGCCGGGCTGAGCGGGGTGCTGTAGCCCGGCGAGCCGATCGTGATCACCCCGAGCCCCGCGTACCCGGCCACGGCCAGCAGGGGCGCCGCCAGCCGCGTCGGCAGGACCCGGCCGGCCACATGCCCGAACAGCACGGCCGATGCCAGGGCCACCGTGTCCCCGGGCAGCAGGCCCAGGTGCGGCCGGTCGCCCAGCGCGTACGGCTGCGTCGCGAGCAGCGCGGCGGCCACGGCGACCAGGTAACCGGCCGTCACCCAGGCCGTCAGCGGGAGCGCGGCGGCCAGGAACCGCACCAGCGGCGGCCGTACGGCCGTCCCCCACAGCTCCTCGGTCCGGCGGCGCCGCTCCCGTCCGCCCTGCCAGCATCCCGCCGCGGCGCCCAGCGGCATCACCATCAAGAGGGCGTCGTGCACCCGCGCGGCGGTCGCCCCCCAGTCCCCCTGCCACCGGTCCGCCGTGCGGACCAGCATCACGCCGAGCGCCACCACGACCACGGCCCCGGCAAACGGCGCGAAGCCGCGCACGGCCTCCGCCCGGACGGGGTGCGGCGTCCGCCTCTTCGCCTTCGGTGCCTTCCGTTCGACGACGAGCGTCATCACACCGCCTCCCGCGCGCCCGTACCCGCTGCTGCGCGGTGGGCCCGCAGCACGGCGGTGTACCCGCGCTCGATCGGATGGTCGCCCGGGCCGTCGGACGCCTCGCCGAGCAGTGTGAGGGCCTCCGGGGTGCCCCGGTAGGCGACCCGGCCGCCCTCCAGGAGGGTGACCTCCGTGCAGGCGGCGGCCACGTCCTCGACCAGATGGGTGGAGACGACGACGGTCGCTTCGGCACCCAGCTCGCGCAGCAGCGCACGGAACTCCACGCGCTGTTCCGGGTCCAGTCCGGCCGTCGGCTCGTCCAGCAGCAGGACGGCAGGGTCGTTGACGACGGCCTGCGCGATGCCGACCCGGCGGATCATGCCCCCGGACAGCGTGCGCACCTTCGCGTCGATCCGTTCCCCGAGGCCCACCCGGGTCACGGCCCGCTCCACGGCGTCCGGCACCCGGTCGGCGGGCACCTCCTTCAGCCAGGCCACGTACGCGACGAACTCCCGCACGGTGAAGCCCGGGTAGTAGCCGAACTCCTGCGGCAGATAGCCGAGCCGGCGCCGCACCTCGGCCCGGCCGTGGCGCTCGGCGGTGTCCTCGCCGAGGATCTCCACCCGCCCGGCGTCCGGCCGGGCGACCGTGGCCAGCACCCGGATGAGCGAGGTCTTCCCGGCCCCGTTCGGACCGAGCAGCCCGTGCACACCGGTGCCGAGGCCGAGGTCGAGGGAGTCGAGGGCAAGCGTCCTGCGGTGCCGGACCCGCAGTCCGGTCACACGTATGGAGGTCACGTTCTCTCCGGAGAAGAGCGGTTCTGAAGTCGGGAAAGGGGGTCTTGCGACGTGGCGCCCGCCGGCCGTCACCGCCCGAGCGGGCGGTCGTACGCGGGACGGCGGGCGGTCAGCAGGACGGCGCTCAGCACGGCCGCCGCCGCCCACGCGCTCTGTACGCCGCCGCCGTCGAGGCAGCGCGAGAGCTGCTCGGCCAGCCGTGCGCCGGCCGTAGCACCGGGCGCGGCGGGTACCGGGCCCAGGACGGCCGCCAGCCAGCCGCCCCCCGTCACCAGGGCGGCCGCCCGGCAGCCGACGAAGGAGGCCAGGGCCAGCGAGCCCAGCGCCAGTGCCAGCCCCGGCAGCAGCCAGGCCGCGGCGGCCGGTGCCCCCGAGGCGGGCAGCAGCAGGCCGGTGAGGGTCAGCAGCGGCAGGCTCACCGCGAGGACAGCGACGGTACGGGTGAGCGCGAGCCGCAGCCCGCCGCCCGGGGTGGCCGCGGCGACCTCGTGCAGCGGATCGGCGTGCGGGCCGTAGGACAGGGCGATCCCGGCCACCGGGACGACCGGCGCGACCGCCAGCAGCAGCGCCCGCGCACCGGGGAACCCGGCGCCGTAGGCCAGCCCCAGCGCGCCGGCGGCCACGACGAACACGGCGGGCAGCCACGCCCCGCGCACGGCGGGGCCGGCGGCCCACAGCAGTCGGACGAGACGCGACACCGGGGCGGACGGCTGCGGTCGGGACACCGGGGCGGGCCGCCGCCGTCGCGGCACCGGGCCGGGCGGCTGCCACACCGGAGACTTCGCCTGTCGCACCGGAGACTGCGTCCGCCGTACCGGAGAGTCCGCCTGTCGTACCGCGGACTCCGTCCGCGCGGATTCCGGAGCCGGCTTCAGGACCGTCGCCAGTACCGCCGCCCGGACCTCCGCGAGCACCGTGCCGGAGGCCGTCGCGCCCACCGCGTCCGACACCCGGGACGCGCAGCCCGCGCAGTGCTCCACATGCTTCTCCAGGGACCACGCGTCCGGTTCCGGCAGCGTGCCCTCGGCATAGCGGGCGGCGAGGTCGCCGGAGACGTGCCAGACGTGCGGGTTGCCGTCTCTCATGCCGTGCCTCCGATCGGGGACGGGTTCAACCGGTCGAGCGCGGCCCGCAGTTCGGCCCGGGCGCGCCGGGCGCGGGACTTGACGGTGCCCTCGGGTATGCCGAGCAGCCGGGCCGCCTCGCGGGTGCTCAGCCCGTCCACGACGGTCGCGCGCAGCACCTCGCGCAGTTCGGGGGAGATCCGGCCGAGGGCGGTGCCGACATCGCCGTACTCCAGCCCCGCCAGCACCCTGTCCTCGGCGGACGGCGCCGCGGCCGGCTCATGGGAGCCGTCCGCCGGCTCCAGGGGTGCCGCCGCCACCCGCGCGGCTCGCTCCTGTGCCCGCCGGGCGTCGACGAGGCGGCGCGCGGCGATCGTCCACAGCCAGCCGCCGGCCTCCTGCCCGCGGTGCCCGGCCGCCGACCGCCACACCGTGACGAACGTGTCCTGCAGCACCTCGCGCACCACCTCGGGGTCGGCGCACCGGCGGGTCAGCCGCGCGTGCAGCCAGCCCGCGTGCCGGTCGTACAGCGCGGCCATCGCGGCCGCGTCCCCTGCGGCGACGGCCCGCACCAACGCCGCGTCCCCGTCGGCGCCGCCGGTTCCCCCGTCGCCCTCCCGCTGGCCCCCCATGGGGCGGAACAGTTTCACACCCTCTCTATCGATCAACGGTCCGGTGCCGGATCACGGCCCTTCCCGCAGGCGCACGCCAGGTGCTCCCTCAGGGCTCCATCACGGTTCCGGCAGGGCTCCGGCAGGTGCTCCGAAAACGGCCGCGAGTGCGGACGCCGTCACGGGGTAGGCCTGCCGTAACCCGTTCAAAGCCGCATCATCCGGCCCGAGCGACCGACCCACCCGAAGGAGGCCCCCGTGGCCGCACCGGCCCGACTCTCGATCCCGGCCCAGTGGAAACCCGTGGCGGAGCCGTCCGCCACGACCGCCGAGGCACCGCTGGGCGTCTGCAGCGCGGAGGGCGCCCGCGCCCAGGCCCCGCTGACCAGCGAACCGCCCCTGCCCGACGCCGAGCCCCTGACCAGCGAGCCGCCGCTCGCCGAGGCCACCCCGCTGACCAGCGAGTCCGACGGCTTCGGCGCGGGGTTGTAGATGGCCGCGGCGTTCGAGGACCTCGCGGACGCGGAGCTGTCCCGGCTCGCCGAGCTGCACGGGGTCGCCACCTCCTACAGCCCCGCCCCGGGCCGCGACGTCCCGGTCCCCGCCTCCGCGGTGGTCGCCGCGCTGGCCGCCCTCGGCGTCGCCGCGGCCGGCCCCGACGCCGTACGCACCGCGCTCGCCGCCCGCGAACGCGAACTGCGCGAGCGCCTGCTGCCGCCGACGGTCGTGCACTGGGCCGGCGACCCGCAGGGCCCCGCCGCCCTCGCCGCGCTGCCGCCCGGCACCCGCCTGCGCGTGCGGACCGAGGAGGGGGAGGAGCGGGACGGGACCTGGAACCTCCCGCTCGGTGTGCACCGCGTGACCGCCGCTGCCCCCGACGGGCGCACCGGCCACGCCCACCTCGTCGTCGCCCCCGACCGGCTGCCCGCCCCGCCCGGCCGCTCCCACGGCCTCCTCGTCCAGCTGTACTCCCTGCTCTCCCGCCGCTCCTGGGGCATGGGCGACCTCGGCGACCTCACCGAGCTGGCCGGCTGGGCCGGACGCACCACCGGCGCCGGATTCGTGCAGGTCAACCCCCTGCACGCGGCCGTACCCGGCGCTCCCACGGACCCGTCCCCGTACCGCCCCTCCTCCCGCCGCTTCCCCGACCCCGTGCACCTGCGGATCGAGGACGTCCCCGAGTACGCGTACGTGGCGGACCGGGAGCGGCTGGGCGGGCTGCTGGAGCGGGCCGAGCGGCTGCGCGCCGCCGTCCTCGACAAGGGCGCCCTCATCGACCGCGACGCCGTGTGGGAGCTGAAGCGGGAGGCACTGGAACTGGTCCTGGCCGTCCCCCTGGGCCCCGGCCGCCGGGCCGCCTACGACGACTTCCGCGCCGCCCACGGGCAGGCCCTCGACGACCACGCCACCTGGTACGCCCTCGCCGAGACCCATGGCTGCGACTGGCACTCCTGGCCCGAGGGCCTGCGCGACCCCCGCTCGGCCGGAACCGCCCGCGCCCGCGCCGAGCTCGCCGACCGGGTCGAGTTCCACGCCCGCCTCGCCTGGCTCACCGACGGCCAGCTGCGTGCCGCCCAGCGCGCCGCCCGCGAGGCCGGCATGCCGGTCGGGATCGTGCACGACCTGGCCGTCGGCGTGCACCCGGCCGGCGCCGACGCCTGGGCGCAGCAGGACGTGTTCGCCGCCGGCATGTCCGTCGGCGCCCCGCCCGACGCCTTCAACGCCCGCGGCCAGGACTGGGGCCTGCCGCCCTGGCGCCCCGACCGCCTCGCCGCCACCGGGCACGCCCCCTACCGCGACCTCCTGCGCGCCCTGTTCCGCTACGCCGGCGCCCTGCGCATCGACCACGTCATGGGCCTGTTCCGGCTGTGGTGGGTCCCGCAGGGCAGCCCGCCCACCGAGGGCACGTACGTCCGCTACGACGCCGACGCCATGCTCGCGATCCTCGCCCTGGAGGCCACCCGTGCCGGGGCCGTCGTCATCGGCGAGGACCTCGGCACCGTCGAGCCGGGCGTGCGCGAGACGCTCGGGCGGCGCGGGGTCCTCGGCACCTCGGTGCTGTGGTTCGAACGCGACTGGGAGGGGGACGGCCGCCCGCTGCCGCCCGACCGCTGGCGCGCCGACTGCCTGGCCACCGCCACCACCCACGATCTGCCGCCCACCGCCGCCCGGCTCACCGGCGACCACGTCGACCTGCGCGACCGCCTGGGCCTGCTCACCCGCCCGGCGGTCGAGGAGCGCGCCGAGGCCACCGCGGACGCCGCCGAGTGGCTCGCCCTGCTCGGCAGCCTCGGCCTGCTGGACCTGACGGCCGCCGGCCCGCCCGGCACCGACGAGGAGGAGGAGATCCGCGCCGTCCACCGCTTCCTGCTGCGCACCCCGGCCCGGCTGATCGGCGTCTGGCTCCCGGACGGCGTCGGCGACCGCCGCCCGCAGAACCTGCCGGGAACCTGGGACCAGTACCCGAACTGGCGGCTGCCGATCGCGGACCGCGCGGGCCGGCCGGTGCCCCTGGAGGAGCTGACGGCCGCGCCCCGGCTGCGCGCCCTGCTCGCCGTGTTCACGCAGCTCGGAGACGGGTGAACCCCCGCTACCGGACCCCGCGCGCGCGGCCTTCCGGGTGATTCGCTAACTTGAGACCGTGGACAAGAAGAACGCCCTGCGCGCCGGCGCCCTGGCCGCCGGTACGACGCTGATGATGCTGCTCATGTCGTCCCCCGCGCTCGCGCTGACCCGCGACGACGGCGACGACCCCGGCCAGCCCCTGAGCGTCGTCCAGACGCTGGGTCTCTACGTGCTGATCCCGCTCGCGCTGTTCGTGGTCATCGCCGGACTGGTGATGGCGCTGGACAAGTCCAAGATCAGGGTCACGACCCCCTCGTCCAAGGCGAAGTCCGAGGCCAGGGCGAAGGCCTGACCGGACACCGGTTCTGCCGCCGGGGGCGCCCGTCCTCCCGCTGGTACGCGCGTGATGCCGTACCCGGGTGAGGACGGGCGCCCCCGGCGTTCTGCCGTCCGGCTCGGGCCTTCGCGCGGCCCGGACCGGTGCGGCGGTCGCCCCCGTCGTCGTGCGGACGGCGGTCCGGTACCCGGCCGGGCCGGGGCTCGGCCGCCCATGGACGCAGGTCACCCACGGGGCAGGAGGAGGCGGGAGACCGCGGCGGTGGTGAGGAGGAGGGCGGCGACGGCGAGCAGGCCGAGGCGCATGCCCGGGAGGGAGAAGCCGCCGTCGGCGCCGGAGAGCAGGCTGCCGAAGAGGGCGACGGCGAGCGCGCCGCCGGTCTGGCGGAACGAGTTGAGCAGCCCCGACGCGGTCCCCGCGCGCTCCCCCGGTACGGCGTCCATCAGCAGCGCGGTCAGCGCGGGCACCACGAGCGCCCCGCCGATGCTCAGCGGCACCAGCAGGACCAGCACCAGCCACACCGCGGTGTGCGCGGCCAGCGGCAGCATCGCCAGCATCGCCCCGGTGAAGATCAGCTGGCCGGCGACGATCACCGGCCGCCGCCCGATCCGCTCCGCCAGCCGCGGCGAGACGAGGTTGGTCGTCGTCACCACCGCGGACATCGGGACGAACATCAGCCCGGCCGCGATCCCCGACATCTCGCGCAGCTGCTGGTAGTACAGCCCGAGGAGGAAGATCCCGCCGTAGAAGGCCGCGTTGACGGCGAATCCGACCGCCAGCGGGACGGCCACCCGGCGGTCCTTCAGCATGTCCAGGGGGACCATGGGCTGGCGGTGCCGGGCCTCCACGACGCGGAAGGCGCACCCGGAGACGACGGCGAGCGCGGCGGCGGCCAGCACCGGGCCGCTGGTCCAGCCCCGGTGGCCGCCCTCGATCACCGCGAACGCCAGCCCGGCCAGGGCCAGTACGGCGGTGAGCTGGCCACCGCCGTCCAGCGCGGCGGGCCGGCGCGGGGAGCGCGGCACGCGGACCAGCAGGCCCAGGATGACCGCGCCCACCGGGAGGTTGAGCAGGAAGACCGCCCGCCAGCCGGCCGAGTCGGTGAGCAGCCCGCCCAGTACCGGGCCCGCGGCCATCGCCACCGAGCCGCCGACCGTCCACAGCGCGATGGCGCGGGCACGCTGCCGGGCGTCCTCGTAGGAGTGCCGGATCAGCGCCAGTGAGGCCGGCAGCACGACCGCGGCGGCGCCGCCCTGCGCCACGCGGGCGCCGACCAGTACACCGATGCCCGGCGCGAGCGCGCAGCCGAGGGAGGCCAGGGTGAACAGGGCGATGCCCCAGGCGTAGGCGCGGCGGGCGCCGGCGCGGTCGGCGAGGGCGCCGGCGGAGAGCATCAGGGCCGCGAACATCAGGGTGTACGCGTCCACCACCCACTGCAGTCCGGCCATCCCGCCGCTCAGGGAGTTCCCTATCGCGGGCAGGGCGATGTTCACGGCCGAGACGTCGATGGTGATCACCGTGAAGCCGAGCAGCGAAGCGACCAGCGCGACGCCGCCGCGCCGCGGCACGGTGGGTGCGCCGGCGGGCGGCCCGGCTGGTCGGGACCGGTGCGGGTGCCGTCGCCGGAGCGTGGGCACCGACGGCCCCCGGCCGTGCCCGTCGGCGGACGCGGGGGACGAGGACACGGAAGGGGACGGGGTGGACCGCATGGAGAACTCCTTCGTGCGAAAAGGGAATTGACGGCTGATCGGGGGGTGGGCGGGCGGCGCCGGTCCGCTGGGGCCGCGGTCCTGTGCCTCGCACTCCCTGGGCCCCGGCGGCCGGGCCGCCCGCTGCGGGACCAACTCTCCGCCGCCACGCCGCCGCCTGGCAGACCGGGCTGTTCCCGGGGTGCGGCGTTCCAGGCAGTGACAGGGCCCCCCACGTTCCCGTCCCACCTGCCACAATGGGCCGAATGGCAGCAGCAGACGCACGGGGCACCGAGCTCGGCAGATATCTGAAGGCCCGCAGGGCGCAGGTCCGCCCTGAGGACGTCGGCCTCCCGGCCGGCGCGGGTCTGCGCCGCACTCCCGGACTGCGCAGGGAGGAGTTGGCCGCGCTGGCCGGGGTGAGTGTCGACTACTACATCCGCCTGGAGCGCGGCCGGGAGACCAACCCGTCGCCCGCCGTCGTGGACGCCATCGGCCGCGCCCTGCGACTGCGCGGCGACGGTTACGAACGCCTGCACGAACTCGTGGAGTTGGCCTCCGGCCGGACCGCCGAGCTGCCCGCCTCCTCCGACCACACCGTCCGCGACTCGGTGCTGCGGATGCTGGAGTCGGTGCGCCCGCTCCCCGCCTATGTGGTGAGCCGCTACAACCGCCTGCTGGCCGCCAACCCGCCCGGCCGGCGCCTGCTGCCCGGACTGTGGGACTGGCCGCAGGACCAGCGCAACCTGACCCGCTATCTCTTTCTCCACCCGGTCGGCCGGACGCTCTACGAGCCGTGGGAGGAGACGGTCGCGCTCTCGGTGGCGCATCTGCGAGCCGTCGCCGGGGCCGATCCGGACGACCCCGAGCTGACCGCGCTCGTCGGCGAACTGGCGCTGAAGTCGCCGGAGTTCGCGCGGCTCTGGGAGCGGTACGACGTGTGCGAGCGTGGCGGCGGGCAGAAGTTCTTCCGGCATCCGAAGGTCGGGCCGATGACCCTGACCTACGAGGTCATGCGGCTGGCCCGGACGGGTGGTCAGCGGATGGTGGTCTACCAGGCGGCTCCTGGCACCCCGGACGAGGAGGCCATGCTCCGCCTGGGCTCCGCGGACACCCGGCCGGAGTCGGTGCCCTCGGGCCGTCCTGAGCCGGCCGGCGAGCCGTGTCCCGCCCAGGCGCCGTCCCAGGTCCACGCCTCCGCCGGCTGAGCCCGGGTTTCCGTTCGTCCGGCGGTGCGGCTCAGGGACTCGGCGCCGTCAGGTACCGCTGCACGGTCGGGCCCAGCCATGCCAGCAGTTCCCCGTGGGTCAGCTCCCGGGCCGGCGGCAGGCGCAGCACATAACGGGTCAGGGCCAGCCCGAGCAGCTGCGCGGCACACAGCGCGGCCCGCGCCGGGACCTGCTCGGGGTCGGGGCACACCTGCCGGGCGACCGGAAGCAGCTGGTCCCGGAAGATGCCCTGCATCCGCTCGGCCCCGGCCTGGTTGGTGACGCCGACCCGGAGGACGGCTGTCAGCTCCTCGTTCTCCTCCCACAGGCCGAGGAAGTGGGTCACCAGTGCCCGCCCGACCTCGTCCTTCGGTACCCGCGTCAGATCGGGCAGCCGCAGATCCAGCGCGACGGCCGCCGCGAACAGCCCCTCCTTGCTGCCGTAGTAGCGCATCACCATCGACGGGTCGATGCGCGCGTCCTTGGCGATCGCCCGGATGGTGGCCCGCTCGTAGCCGTCGGCGGCGAACCGCTCGCGGGCGGCGCCGAGGATGGCGTTACGGGTCGCGTCGGAGCGGCGTGCCTGCGGGGGCCTGGTGCTGCCGGTCATGCCGACGAGCGTAGGCCAACATGTGTGGGCCAACAAGTGTTGACTTCCCGTGCGGCCCGCTTCTACCGTGGCCAACAAGCGTTGACCAACGGGCGTTGGCATCCAGGAGGCCACCGTGAACGGCACCAAGGGAAACATCATCGTCGTCGGCTCCGGCCCCACCGGCCTGCTCCTCGCCGGTGACCTCGCCACCGCCGGGGTCCCGGTCACCGTCCTCGAAAAGCGCCCCCGCGGCATCAGCAACCTCTCCCGCGCCTTCGTCCTGCACGCCCGCACCCTGGAACAGCTCGACGCGCGCGGCCTCGCCGACGACCTGGAGGCCGTGGGGCAGCCCCTCGACCGCCTCCGTCTCTTCGGCCGGCTCACCGTGGACCTCGCGACCCTCCCCTCCCGCTTCCGCCACCTCCTCGTCCTGCCGCAGTACGAGGTCGAGAAGGTCCTGGAGCGACGCGCGGTGGAGGCGGGGGCCGCCTTCCGCCACGAGACCGAGCTGACCGGGCTCACCCAGGACGCGGACGGGGTGACCGTCGAGGTGCGCGGCCCCGAGGGGCGCACGGAGAGCCTGCGCGCCGCGTACGTCGTCGGCGCCGACGGCATGCGCAGTGCCGTACGGGACGCGATCGGGCTGCCGTTCCCGGGGAAGTCGGTGATCCGGTCGGTGGTCCTCGCGGACGTCAGGCTCGCCGAGAAGCCGCCGGCCCTGCTCACCGTCAACGCCGTGGGCGACGCCTTCGCCTTCCTCGCGCCGTTCGGCGACGGCTACTACCGGGTGATCGGCTGGCACCGGGGTCGCAACGTCCCCGACACCGAGCCGCTGGACCTCGCCGAGATCAAGCAGATCACCCGCCTCGCCCTCGGCCGGGACTTCGGGATGCACGACGCCCGCTGGATGTCCCGCTTCCACAGCGACGAACGGCAGGCGCCCGCCTACCGCGCCGGGCGGGTCTTCCTGGCCGGCGACGCCGCGCACGTGCACACCCCGGCCGGCGGCCAGGGCATGAACACCGGGCTCCAGGACGCGGCCAACCTGAGCTGGAAGCTCGCGGCGGTCGCGGGCGGCCACGCGGCCCCCGCCCTGCTCGACACCTACCAGGCCGAGCGGCACCCCGTGGGCCGGGCGGTGCTGCGCAGCAGCGGCGGGATCGTCCGCCTCGCCATGGCCAAGCGCCCCTGGGCCCTCGCGGCCCGCGCCGCGCTCACCGCGTTCCTGAACGCCGTCGGCCCCGCCCGGCGCAGGGTCGCCGCCCAGGTCACCGGCATCGGCTACCGCTACCCCGCGCCCCGCGGCACCCACCCCCTGACCGGCGCCCGCGTCCCGGACGTCGCCCTGGCCGGCGGCGGCCGCCTCCACGAAGCGCTGCGCGGCGGCCGGTTCGTGCTGATCGCCGCCGAGCCGTACGGGCCGGACCCCGCCCGCGCGGACCGGCTGGCGGTGGCGCGCTGGGCGGGCGACCGCCGTACGGCCGTGCTGGTCCGCCCCGACGGGTACGCGGCCTGGGCCGCCGACTCGGCCACCGCGGCCGACGTCGAGGCGGCGATCGCCGCGCACGTCGGCGGCTAGGGGGTTTCGTTTGGATCAGGTCGGATCAGGCCGTGCCGGGCGTCGCGGACCCGGGCTGATCCAAACGAAACCCCCTGGGGGACACCCTAGTGCGGGGCCTGAAGGGTTCCGGCGAGCAACTGCCTCAACAGGTCGGCCAGTTGGCCGACCTGTTCGTCGTCGAGGCGTGACAGGGCCTCCGTCTGGACCGCGAGGCCCGCGCCGACCGCCCGGTCGATGACGTCCAGCCCTCTCTCGGTCAGTGTCACCTTCAGGCCCCGGCGGTCGTGCGGGTCGGGGGAGCGGCGCAGCAGTCCGGCCTTCTCCAGCTTGTCGAGGCGACCGGTCATCCCGCCGGTGGTGAGCATCAGGGTGGCCGACAGCTGACGCGGCGAGAGGGTGTACGGCTCGCCGGCGCGGCGCAGGGTCGCGAGGACGTCGAACTCGCCGCGGGAGATGCCGTACGGCTGGTACGCCTTCTCCACGCGGTCGCCCATGGTCCGGGAGAGGCGGTAGATCCGCCCGAAGACCTCCATCGCCCTGGAGTCGAGGTCGGGCCGCACGGCAGCCCACTGGTCGATGATCGCGTCGACGGGATCCTTGGCTGCACTCATGCGCCGAGTATCGCCCCGCGGACGGTCGTCAGCAAGAAAGTGGCTTGATGGAAAGTTGCTTAGTGCTAAGCTACTTTCTACTGAGCTACTTCCAGGGGGCATGATGAGAGACAGCGAACGCATCCCCGGCGAGTGGGCCCTGCCCCTCACCGCCGCCGTCAACGGCGTCGGCACCGGTATGTACGTACCGTTCACGCTCGTCTTCTTCCACGCCGTGACCGGACTGTCCTTCACGGTCGTGGGTGCCGTGCTCACCGCGACCGGCCTCGCGGGCATCGCCGTACTGCCGCTCGCCGGGACGGCGGTGGACCGGTACGGGGCCAAGCGCGTGCAGTACGCGCTGTACGGCGTCCGGGTCGCCGGCTTCGCCCTCTACCCGTTCGCCCACTCCCTCGCCGCCTTCGCGGCCGTAGCCCTGGTCACCGCCGCCGCCGACCGGGCCTTCCCCGCCGTGCAGCAGTCCCTGATCGGCGAGGTCGCGCGCGGGGCGGGGCGGGACCGGCTGCAGGCGTCGACACGCGCGCTGCAGAACGCCGGCAACGGCGCGGGCGCGCTGCTGGCCACGCTGGTCATCTCCCTCGCGGGCGGCGCCGGTTACACGTACGCCGCCTGGGGCAACGCCCTCTCCTTCGCGCTCGCCGCCCTGCTGCTGCGGCCCCTGCGGCCGGCGCGTACGGCAGGTGGGGCCCCGGTTCCGCACCGGGCGGGCGCCGGCTACCGGCTCGTCCTCGCCGACCGGCCCTTCCTGGTCGTCACCGGCGCCAACTTCCTGAACGCGCTGAGCTATTCGGCCCTGTCGGTCCTCTTCCCGCTGTTCCTGGTGGAGTGGCTGCACGGCCCCTCGGTGCTCACCGGCGCCGCGTTCACCCTCAACACCGTGCTGTGCGCGGTGGCCGGGGTCGGCGTCGGCGCGCGGGTCAGGAGGACCGGTGCCCGGCGCACCCGGGCGGCGGCGCTGGGCGGGGGCCTGTTCGCGACCGCATTCGCCGCGCAGATCGTCCTCGGAACCGTGCGGCCGACGTCGGTCGCGGTCCTGAGCGGCGCCCTGGTCGCCGTGGTCGTCGTCTACACCGTCGGTGAACTGATCCACAGCCCCGCGTCCCAGGTGCTCGCGGTCGAGGCGGCGCCCGAGGCGGTGCGCGGGCGGTACCTGGCGGCGTACCAGATGTCCGGGTCGCTGGCGAAGGCGGTGGCACCCTCCCTGTTCACGGCCCTGCTCGCCGTGGATGCCCGGGCTCCGTGGGCCGTCCTCGTCCTGACCTCGGCGGTGGCCGCCGCCCTCCTGATCCGCACGGAACGCCACCTGCCGCCGCAGGCAGTACGCCCGCTGCCGGCGGATGCGCCGCCGGCCCCGGTGGCCCGCGGCGGCGCCCCCGCCCGGGCCCGGGCCGCCGTTCCCGTCCCGGCCACCGCGTCCGCCCCCGTCCCCGCCGACCCCGAAGGGAGCCGGTCATGAGGCGATCCGGCACCGTCCTGCTCACCGCGCTCGCCCCGGTCTCCTGGGGCACCACCTATGCGGTCACCACCGAGTTCCTGCCGCCGGACCGCCCCCTGTTCACGGCGCTGCTGCGGGCCCTGCCCGCTGGACTCGTCCTGCTGGCGCTGACCCGGGTGCTGCCGCGCGGCGCCTGGTGGGGGAAGTCGCTCGCGCTCGGCGCGCTGAACATCGGTGCCTTCTTCCCGCTGCTGTTCGTGTCGGCGTACCGCCTGCCCGGTGGCATGGCCGCCGTCGTCGGCTCGGTGCAGCCGCTGTTCGTCGTCGGTCTCTCGGCGCTGCTGCTCGGTCAGCGACCGGCCCCGCGCACGCTCGTCACCGGCGTCGTCGCCGCACTCGGCGTCAGTCTCGTCGTCCTCCAGGGGGCCGGAGGGCTCGACGCCGTCGGCGTGCTCGCGGCCGTCGCCGCCACCGCCTCGATGGCCGCCGGTACGGTCCTGACCAAGCGGTGGGGCCGTCCGGACGGGGTCGGCCCGCTGGCGCTCACCGGCTGGCAGCTCACCGCGGGCGGCCTGCTCATCGCGCCGGTCGCCTTCCTGGCCGAGGGCGCCCCGCCCGCACTGGACGCGCGGGCCGTCGGCGGCTACGCCTACCTGGCGCTGGCCAACACGGCGGTGGCGTACTGGCTCTGGTTCCGCGGCATCGGCCGGCTCAGTGCCCCCCAGGTCTCCTTCCTCGGCCCGCTCTCCCCGCTGACCGCGGCCGTCGTCGGCTGGGCGGCCCTCGGGCAGTCGCTCACGCCGGTGCAGGTGACGGGCATGGCACTGGCGTTCGGCGCGACCCTGGCGGGCCAGCGCGGAGGCCGACCTCGATCGTTCAGTTCCTCTGAAAAGACTCGTCGTCAACTTTCGATGGACCTGACAGGTGGGCCGCTGCGACGGTAGCGGGGACACAGCCCGCCCCGCTCCGCGCCGAAAGGACCCCTGTGACTGCCGTCCTGCACCGGACCAGCACCCCCGCGACCCCGGCCGCCGCCCGCCGCCCGCGCGAGGCCGCCCCCCTGCTCGGCCTCGCCTGCGCCGCGCTCGCCACGGTCGTCTGGTCGGGCAGCTTCGTCACCTCCCGCGGCCTGCACGACAGCGTCCCGCCCGTCCAGCACGCCTTCTGGCGCTGGGTGATCGCCCTCCTCGCCGTGGCGCCCTTCGGCGCGAGGCGGGCCTGGCGCCAGCGGGGCCTGCTGCGCCGCCACGCCCGCTACGTCCTGCTCGCCTCCCTCCTCGGCGTGGCGGTCTACAACACCCTCGTCAACCAGGCCGGACTGACCACCCCCGCCGCCACCATGGGCATGATCATGGCCGCCTCGCCGGTGCTGATGGCGGTGTTCGAACGGCTGGGCGGCGTACGGCTCGGGGCACGGCGCACCACCGGGTTGCTCATCGCCTGCGCGGGCGTGGCCCTGCTGGTCGGCGGCGGCGCGGACTTCTCGCCCGGCGACCTGTGGATGACCGCCGCGGCCTGCTGCTTCGCCGGCTACAGCGCGCTGCTGCGCCGCAGGCCCGCCGGACTCGGCGGCACCGCGTTCCTGTTCACCACGTTCCTCACCGGCACCGTCCTGCTGCTGCCCGCGCAGGCGGTGAGCGTGACCGTGCAGGGCTCCTTCCACCCCACCCCCGGCACGGTCCTGCCCCTCCTCTACGTCGGCGTGGCCTCCTCCGCGCTCGCCTTCTTCGCCTGGAACAAGGCCGTCAGCCTGATGGGCGCGACCCGCGCGGGCATCGTGTACTACCTCCAGCCGGTCTGCGTGGCCCTGCTGTCCTGGGCCGTACTCGGCGAGACGACGGGCCTGTCGCAGCTGCTGTCGATGGCGCTGATCCTGGGCGGGGTCATCCTGGGCGCCGGCTCCCGGCGCTGACGGCGGCGGCGTCGCCGGCGTGTCCCAGCAGGATCATGGCGTCGTTCGACGCGATCGCCCGGGACGTACGGCACTTCGGCCCGGCCGGCGCGGGCACCCGCTTCAAGCTGATCCTCAACGCCCTCCAGGCCGTCCACCTGGCCGGCTTCGGCGAGGCCCTGCGGCTGGCCGAGGCGGCGGGCCTGGACACGCGCCAGGTCGGCGAGGCCCTGCTGGACCGCCCCGGAGGTGTGGTCACCCAGCTCGCCTGGGACAGCCACCTCACTCCGCCCGAGCCCGTCAACTTCTCGGCCGAGTGGGCCCACAAGGACCTCGCCTACGCGGCCGGCATGGCCGACGCGGCAGGACAGCGGCACCACCCCCTCCTCGACGGGGTGCTCACCCTGTTCGCCACGGCGCTCGCCGAGGGGCGCGGCAAGGAGGGCTGGAGCACGGTGAATCCGGTCGCCCGGGAGAACGGCAGGTAGCGTGCCCGCATGGCCGAGTGGGACATCCGGAAGCTGCAGATCCTGCGCACCCTGCGCGAGCGCGGGACGGTGACCGCGACGGCCGAGGCCCTGCACATGACCCCGTCCGCGGTCTCCCAGCAGCTCACCAACCTCTCCCGGCAGCTCGGCGTACCCCTGCTGGAGGCGCGGGGCCGCCGGGTCCGGCTCACCGACGCGGCGCGCCTGGTGCTGGTCCACACAGAGCCGGTCTTCGCACAACTGGAGCGCGCGGAGGCGGTGCTGGCGGCGTACGGCCAGGGGGAGGCGGGGGAGGTGCGGGTGGGTGCCTTCTCCACGTCGGTCCCCACCCTGGTCGTACCGGCCGTACGGGCCCTGCGGGACACGCACCCCGGGGTGACCGTCCGCGTACGGGAGGCGGAGGCCGCCGAGGCCTACGACCTGCTGGCCGCCGGAGAGGTCGACGTGGCCCTGTCCCTCGCGGCGTCGGCGCCCAGCGCCGCCGACCCCCGTTTCACCCGCGTGCCCCTGCTCACCGACCCCCTCGACATCGCCCTGCCCCCCGACCACCCCCTCGCGGGCGCGGACTCCCTGACCCTCACCGACCTGGCCGCCGAACCCTGGATCTTCGGCGGCAGCGGCCCCTGGTCCGACATCACCCGCCGCGCCTGCGAGACCGCCGGCTTCTCCCCCCACCAGGGCCACTCGGCCTCCGGCTGGACCGCGATCCTCGCCATGGTGGAGGCGGGCATGGGCGTGGCCCTGGTCCCGAGAATGGCCGCCGCCCCCCGCGACGGCGTCGCCATGCGCGCCCTCGGCCCAAACGGTCCGGTCCGCCATGTGACGGCGGCGGTACGCAGGGGCGGCGAGACGGGCCGGGCGGTGGCACACGTACTCGAAGCACTGCAGAACACGGCCACGGCCCGGGTCACTGCGGGGTGAACTCGTGCCGCGGCTCGTCCGCGCACCGGCCGACGTCGGCGGAGTTCAGGCCACGCACGCGAAAGGGCGCCCGGTGTGTGGCCGGGCGCCCTTCGGTGGTGTGCGCAGTACTACTTCGCGGTCGCCGCGTCCGCCGCCTGGGCCCGCAGGGCCCGTTCGATGCCCGCGCGGGACTCCGAGACGAGGCGGCGCAGGGCCGCGTTCGGCTCGGCTGTGGCCAGCCAGCTGTCGGTCTTGGCGAGGGTCTCCTCGGAGACCTGGACCGTGGGGTAGAGGCCGATGGCGATCTGCTGGGCGATCTCGTGCGAACGGGCGTCCCAGATGTCCTTGACGACCTCGAAGTAGCGGTCCGCGTACGCCGCGAGCAGCTCGCGCTGGTCGGTCTGGACGAAGCCGCCGATCACGGCCTCCTGCACGGCGTTCGGCAGCTTGTCGGAGTCGACGACCGACGCCCAGGCCGCCGCCTTGGCCTCCGCCGTCGGGCGGGCCGCGCGGGCGGTGGCCGCGTGCCGCTCACCGGCCGCGGTCTTGTCCCGCTCGTACTCGGCCGCGATCTCGGCCTCGTCGAAGCGGCCGACCGCCGCCAGCCGCTCCACGAACGCCCAGCGCAGCTCGGTGTCCACGGCCAGGCCCTCGATGGTCCGGGTGCCGTCCAGCAGGGCCTCCAGCAGGTCCAGCTGCTCGGGGGTGCGGGCGGTCGCCGCGAAGGCACGGGCCCAGGCCAGCTGGTGGTCGCTGGCCGGCTCGGCGCCGCGCAGGTGGGCCAGCGTGGCGTCGGTCCAGCGGGTCAGCAGGGACTCGCGGGCGGCCGGGTCGGCGTACAGGTCGATGGCGAGCTTGACCTGCCGGTGCAGCGACTGCACGACGCCGATGTCGGACTCCTTGCCGATGCCCGACAGGACGAGCGAGAGGTAGTCGCGGGTGGCCAGCTCCGCGTCCCGGGTCATGTCCCAGGCCGACGCCCAGCACAGGGCCCGCGGGAGGGACTGCTCGAAGTCGCCGAGGTGCTCGGTGACCGTCTTCAGCGACTCCTCGTCCAGGCGGACCTTGGCGTAGGACAGGTCGTCGTCGTTGAGCAGGACGACCGCCGGGCGGCGCGTGCCCGTCAGCTGCGGTACGGCCGTCAGCTCGCCGTCGACGTCCAGTTCGAGGCGGTTGGTGCGCACCAGCTTGCCGGAGCCGGCGTCGAGGTCGTACAGGCCGATGGCGATGCGGTGCGGGCGCAGGGTCGGCTCGCCCTTGGCGCCGGCGGGCAGCGCCGGGGCCTCCTGGCGGACGGCGAAGGAGGTGACGACCCCGTCGGCGTCGGTGTCGATCTCCGGGCGGAGGATGTTGATGCCCGCCGTCTCCAGCCACTTCTTCGACCAGGTCTTCAGGTCACGGCCGGAGGTCTCCTCCAGCGCGCCGAGCAGGTCGGACAGGCGCGTGTTGCCGAACGCGTGCGCCTTGAAGTACGCCTGCACGCCCTTGAAGAACTCGTCCTCGCCGACGTACGCGACGAGCTGCTTGAGCACGCTCGCGCCCTTGGCGTACGTGATGCCGTCGAAGTTGACGAGGACGTCGTCCAGGTCGCGGATGTCCGCCATGATCGGGTGCGTGGACGGCAGCTGGTCCTGCCGGTACGCCCAGGTCTTCATCGAGTTGGCGAACGTGGTCCACGAGTGCGGCCAGCGCGAGCCGGGGGCGGCGGCCTGGCAGGCGATGGAGGTGTAGGTGGCGAACGACTCGTTCAGCCACAGGTCGTTCCACCACTCCATCGTCACGAGGTCGCCGAACCACATGTGGGCCAGCTCGTGCAGGATCGTCTCGGCCCGGACCTCGTACGCCGCGTCGGTCACCTTGGACCGGAAGACGTACTGGTCCCGGATGGTGACGGCACCCGCGTTCTCCATCGCGCCCGCGTTGAACTCCGGCACGAACAGCTGGTCGTACTTCGCGAACGGGTAGGCGTAGTCGAACTTCTCCTGGAACCAGTCGAAGCCCTGCCGGGTCACCTCGAAGATCGCGTCCGAGTCCAGGAACTCGGCGAGGGACGGGCGGCAGTAGATGCCCAGCGGCACGCTCTGCCCGTCCTTCTCGTACACGCTGTGCACGGAGTGGTACGGGCCGACGATCAGCGCGGTGATGTACGACGAGATGCGCGGGGTCGGCTCGAAGGCCCAGACGTTGTCCTTGGGCTCGGGCGTCGGCGAGTTCGAGATCACCGTCCAGCCCTCGGGCGCCTTCACGGTGAACTGGAAGGTGGCCTTCAGGTCCGGCTGCTCGAAGGAGGCGAAGACGCGGCGGGCATCCGGGACCTCGAACTGGGTGTAGAGGTACGCCTGCTCGTCGACGGGGTCGACGAAGCGGTGCAGGCCCTCACCGGTGTTGGTGTAGGCGCAGTCCGCGACGACCCGCAGGACGTTGCGCCCCTCCAGCAGCCCCGGCAGGGCGATCCGCGAGTCCTTGAAGACCTGGGCGGGGTCCAGCTGGTCGCCGTTGAGGACCACCTCGTGGACGGCCGGCGCCACCAGGTCGATGAACGACTCGGCGCCCGTGCGGGCGGCGTCGAAGCGCACCGTGGTCACGGACCGGTAGCTACCGCCCTCCTGCGCACCGGAGAGGTCGAGATCGATCTCGTACGAGTCAACGGTGAGCAGCTCGGCCCGCTGCTGCGCCTCTTCGCGAGTCAGGTTTGTGCCAGGCACGCGGTCATCTCCTCGTTATGTGTCGGTTGCGCCATCCTTCCATGGGACCCACGGCAAACGCGATGTCCGGTTCCCGCCGGTCAGCGGGGCGCCGCGGCGGCACGCTGGACCCATGACGACGACACACACCCCGCGCGCCGTCCCGTCGCGCGTTCTGAAGGAGCTGCGGACCGCCGACGACGCGGGGCGCCCCATGGCCCCCTTCACCGACGAGGAGGGCGGCGCCCCGCTGCGCTGCTGCCTGCGCCGCAGCACGCCCGGCGAACCGATCGCCCTGGTCTCCTACGCGCCGCTGCGCCGCTGGGCCGCCGAGACCGGCGCCGCGCCCGGCGCGTACGACGAGCAGGGCCCGGTCTTCATCCACGCCGAGGACTGCGCGGGCCCGTCCGGCACCGCCGCCCTGCCCTTCCCGGGCGCCCACCGCGTACTGCGCCGCTACGCGGCCGACGGCCGCATCCTGGGCGGTCGCCTGGTGGCGCCCTCGGAGAGCTTCGAGGAGGCCTTCGCGGACGCCTTCGCCGACCCGGAGGTGGCGGTGGTGCATGTGCGGGCGGTGGAGTACGGGTGCTTCCTGTACGAGGTACGCCGCGAAGCCGGCCGACGCCGGTAGGCGGAGGCCGGTACGGAGACGGTGACCCGGTCCGGCGGGTCCGGGTGGCGCGCGCTGGGCGTCATCCCGACCGGGTCGCGCACCTCCGGTCCGGTGAGCGGCAGGCCGTACTCGGGCCGTTCGGTGCCGGCGGCCTTTAAGAAGGGGGCCAGTGCCCGGTGCGGGGGGGCAGCGATCCCGCGGACCGCGGCCGACCCCGCCAGCACCCGTGCGAACTCCCGTACCGTCCCGGTCTCCGTCTCCCGGTGCCAGACCAGATGGGCGGCCCTGGGACGGCACAGCAGCAGCGCGCCCCGCCAGTACGCGGGCGCCGGTGACGCCGCCCTCCGTGCTGGTGACGGGGGCCGCTCCGGCCGGGCTGGCGGCCCTCACCCTGGGCCGGCGTACGGAAGGGGCGGCCACGTGACCGTGACCGCCCCTTCCGTACGGGGGACCTACTTGGCGGACAGCTCCGCCGCCACCAGCTCCGCGATCTGGACCGCGTTCAGCGCGGCGCCCTTGCGGAGGTTGTCGTTGGAGACGAACAGGGCGAGGCCGTTGTCGGCCGTCTCGTCGCGGCGGATGCGGCCGACGTACGACGGGTCCTGGCCGGCCGCCTGCAGCGGGGTCGGGATGTCGGAGAGGGCCACGCCCGGCGCCTTCGCGAGCAGCTCGGTCGCGCGCTCCGGAGTGATCGGGCGGGCGAAACGGGCGTTGACCTGGAGGGAGTGACCGGAGAAGACCGGGACGCGCACGCAGGTGCCGGAGACCTTCAGGGCGGGGATCTCCAGGATCTTGCGGGACTCGTTGCGCAGCTTCTGCTCCTCGTCGGTCTCGTTCAGACCGTCGTCGACGATCGAGCCCGCCAGCGGGAGCACGTTGAAGGCGATGGTGCGCTTGTAGACGTTCGGCTCGGGGAAGTCGACCGCCGCGCCGTCGTGCGTCAGCTTGTCGGCCTCGGCGGCGACCTTCTGGACCTGGCCGTGCAGCTCGGCCACGCCCGCCAGACCCGAGCCGGACACCGCCTGGTAGGTGGCGACGACCAGCGCCTGGAGGCCCGCCTCCTCGTGCAGCGGCTTCAGGACGGGCATCGCGGCCATCGTCGTGCAGTTCGGGTTGGCGATGATGCCCTTGGGGCGGTCCGCGACCGCGTGCGGGTTCACCTCGGAGACCACCAGGGGGACGTCCGGGTCCCGGCGCCAGGCGGAGGAGTTGTCGATCACGACGGCACCCTGGGAGGCGACCTTTTCGGCCAGCGCCTTGGAGGTCGCGCCGCCCGCGGAGAAGAGCACGATGTCCAGGCCGGTGTAGTCGGCGGTCGCCGCGTCCTCCACCGTGACGCCGTCCAGCACGGTGCCGGCCGAGCGGGCCGAGGCGAACAGACGCAGCTGCGTCACCGGGAAGTTCCGCTCCGTGAGGATCCTGCGCATGACCGTGCCGACCTGACCGGTGGCTCCGACGATTCCGACCCTCACAGTGACTCCCTCTTTGTGTCTCTTTGCATGACCGGGGCTTTTCCATCATGCGGCCGACCCCGGTCCACCTGTCCAATTCTTTGCGAGGCGTGCCCGAGGAGTGGGACACGATCACCGGGCGGACGGTTCCGTACGTCCGCCCAGCACCCCCGCTGAGCTGGATAAATTCCCTCGTCCGGGCATCGGGGCCGCAAGCTGTGCTGTTGCGCCCCTGCCCGTGCGGGGCACGGCCACACGGCGGTGTGACGTACGCCTCCGCGGGCGGGCGACGCGGGTGGGGGCGGGTGCCCGCACGGACACCCGCCCCCTGAGCCGCTCCGGGCTACGGAGTGACCTTCCCGATCTTCACGCTGCCGGTGCCGGCGACCGTGCCGCGCGCGTTCACCAGCTGGACCCGGCCGAAGAACTCGCGGCCGGCCGGTGCCTCGGCGGCGGCCGTGACCTGGCCGGTGACCGTGGCAGAGTCACCCGTGCCGAGCGTGACCGGCGTCGAGTCGTCCACCGTGACCGTGCCGAGCGCGGGGGAGAAGAACACGTCCCGGTAGTCGTAGTCGGTGGCACCCGACGGGACCGAGTAGCCGACGACCGAGACGGTGTACGTCCCGGCTGCCGGGGACGGCACGGACACCGCCTCCTCCGAGTCGCCGTCGGCGGACTGGGCGACCTGCTTGCCGCTCGCGTCGTACACGGTCAGGTCGAGGTCGGCCGCCGCGTCGGAGACGTTGCCGATCGCGACGTCCAGGGACTTGGCGCCGGCCGGGACGTCCACCGTGGTGGTCTGCGTCTCACCCTGCTTGAGGGACGGACGGGTCGTCTTCGCGGAGCCGAGCGGGCCGCCGACGAGCCTGCCGTCCAGGGCCGCGTACGTGTTGGTCACCTTCCAGGAGGCGGTGGCCGGAGTGCCCGCCTTCGCCTCGGGCACGGTCACCGTCGCCGGGTCGAAGGCCGCCCCGAGGACGGAGACGTCCAGTGTGTACGGGTTGTCCAGCAGCGGGGACGTACGCCGGGCCTCGACCTCCACCTCCCAGACACCGGGCTGCGGGTCGGCGTAGGAGCGCACGTCGGGCTTGCAGCCGTTGCCGTCCAGGTAGTTCGGGTAGCAGTACGGGGTGCCGGTGTTGTCCACCGGGGTGCCGTACGGGTGGATCGCGATGAACCGGGTCTGGCTCTTGTCCTTCAGCCCGCCGATCGCGACCTCCAGTGACTTCGCGCCCTCGGGCACGGTCAGGAAGTACGACCGCGTGCTGTTGCGCTGCACCGAGCCCTGCGCCGAGTAGGTGTACCGCACCGGGGTGGCGACGACCACCGTGGTGAGGATCTGCTTGTCGACGCCCTCGGTCCGCGGGTCGTCGACATCGAGGATCGCGCTCTTGATGCCCGCGGAGCCCGGGGCCGCCTGGACCTTCACCGTCACCGGCTGGTTCAGCGGCAGCCGCACCGCGTCGTCACCGACGATCCGGAAGGTGTGTCCGGCGTTGTTGGCGAAGTGCAGCTCGTGCCGGACCGCCTTGTCCGGACCGGAGGTGCGGGTGACGGTGATGTCGTACGTCTTCTTCCCGCCCGCCTGCAGGCCGCCCTCGCGGTCGTACAGGCCGGTGCCGAAGCCGGGGGTCTTCAGGTTCTGGTCGAGTGCGGTGTCGACCGGCGCCTTCACCGTGTACGCGTGTGCGTCGGCGCCGTGCCGGATGGCGTCCCAGGCGTCCACGACGTCGATCAGACCCGCGCCCTCCTCGTACGCCTGCACCCCCTTGATGTGGTGCGCCGTCGAGGTCAGCGCCGTGCGCAGGGTGGCGGGCGGCAGTGCGACGCCCTTCTCCTTGGCGGCGCTCAGCAGCAGGGCGGAGGCTCCCGCCGCCTGCGGGGAGGCCATCGAGGTGCCCTGGAGCATGGAGTAGCCGGCCGGCAGCGAGTAGCCCGCCTCGGCGACCGGGGAGCCGGGCAGCCAGGTCTGGGTGGAGTTGATCGCGGCACCGGGCGCGACCAGGGTCGGGGTGAAGCCGCCGTCCTCCCGCGGGCCGCGCGAGGAGAAGGGCATCATCTGGTACTTCTTCTCCACCGCCGAGCCGTAGTTCGCGGCCCAGGTCCGCCGGGAGACGGCGGCGCCGACCGAGATCACCTTGTCCGCGAGGCCGGGGTCGCCGATGGTGTTGGCGCCCGGTCCGGAGTTGCCGGCCGAGATCACCAGCTGCACGCCGTAGGTGTCGATGAGCCGGGTGTACAGCTCGGCGCGCGCGTTGTTGCCGTCGTTCAGGGCCGGCAGGCCGCCGATCGACATGTTGACGATGTCGACGCCCCGGTTCGCGACCAGGTCGATCATGCCCTCGGTGAGGGCGACGTTGGTGCAGCCGCCGGTCCAGGTGCAGGCGCGGGACGACACGAGCTTCGCGCCGGGGGCCGCGCCGTTCATCTTCCCGCCGAACAGGCCGTTGGCGGCGGTGATGCCCGCGACATGCGTGCCGTGCTCGGACTCGATGACACCGATGTTGACGAAGTCCGCCTTCTTGCCGACCCAGGTCCCGCCGTAGGGGTCCATCGGCACGTCCTTGCGGATCTGCACGACGAACGGCACCCGCTCGGCCACGTCGGTCTTCGGGTCGTCGGTGCCGAAGTATCCGACCTGGTAGCCGTCCTTGTACGGCTTCATCGGCGTGTCGTCGGTGAAGTCGTGGTTGTTGTCCAGGTCGACGGTGACCGTGCCGGCCGCCGGGTCGTACAGCACGCCCCAGCTGTCGGTGGTGTCGCCGTCCCGGTTCAGGTCGCCCTTCTCGTCGCCGCCCGTGGTGGCGGACTCCTTGAAGGTGCTGATCCGGTACGAGCCGGAGGGCGCCGTCCAGGTCGCGCCGCCGTAGGAGAAGCCGGGCCCGGAGACCTCGGTGACCATCGGACGCCAGGTCTGGTCCCCGTCGGCGATCGGGTCGGTCGAGGTCACCCAGTCGACGATCTTCCGCTCGCCGGTGGTGGTCTTCTGCAGCGCCGGGTGGCCGAGGTCGACGCCGGAGTCGAGGATGCCGATGGTGGTGCCGCGGCCGTCCGCCTTCGGGTGCTCCTTGACGAACTCGACGGCACCGGTCTCGAAGGAGGGGTTGTACGGGTTCGCGGCGGGGGTGTCCTTGCCGGGGCCGGGGTAAGTGGCCGTGACGGTCCCGGACTTCGTGCCGTTCGGTGCCGGGTCGTCGAGCGGTATCTCCTGCTTGAGGTCGATGGCGTGGACCGAGGAGAGTTTCGCGGCGGCGGCGATGGCCGAATCCGCCCCGGCCGTCGGCACGGTGGCGCGGACATAGCCGACCTTGTCGTAGGTACGGCCCACCGAGCCGCCCTTGACCGCGTCCAGCTCCTTGACGACCTGCTCGGTCTGCCCGGGGGCCGTCGCGATCATCATCGTGACGTTCTTGTCGCCGTCGGCCTTGGCCTCGGCGAGCAGACCTGCGTCGTCCGAACCCAGCTTGCCCTGGGCGGACTTGACGCCTGACCCGGCGGCCGGGGCGGGGGGCGTGTCCGCGGCGAGGGCCAGGGGTATCGGCCCGGCCGCGGACAGGGCGGCCACCACGCCCACGGCCACGGCTATGCGGGCCAGGCGTCTCGGGCCGGGTATGGGATCACGCTCGTGCGTGCGGTTCATCGGCATCCCTCAGGTAAAGGAATTGAGCGGACGAGAGCGCTCAGCTTTACCCAAGGGGCAGTTCTTTGGGGACCGTTGACCGAATCGATATCGATGTATGGGGAAAACCCCCGATGCCGCTGCCGGTGCCGGCCTCGCTGTCGGTGCCGGCCTCGTGCGGCCGGTGCGCGGTCAGTTCTCCTTCGAGCGCGCGTAATGCCGGGACGCCTTCGCGCGGTTGCCGCACGCGGCCATCGAGCACCAGCGGCGGGTGCCGTTCCGGGACGTGTCGAGGAAGTGCAGGATGCAGCTGCCGCCGGCGCAGGTCCGGATGCGCTCCGGGGCCCGGGTGATCAGCTCCAGGTAGTTCCGGGCCGCGAGCCAGGCCGGCCCCCACGACGGATCGGCGAACTCGGGTTCCTCGGCGGGGCCGTCGGGGGTCAGCCGGGCCCGGATCCGCCCGTGCGCCAGCACGGCGTCCACGAGCGGTGCCGCCTCCCGCGGCGACCCGTGCACCGCGACCCTGATCGCCTCGCGGGCCTCGCGCAGATGCCGCAGGACCTCCGCGCCGGCCGGATGGTCCCCGGCCAGCCGGTTGCTCGCGAGCCACACCGCCAGCCCCTCGGTGTCGGCGAGCAGGTCCTGGGTGACGCCTTCCCGGTTCCACCGGGTGTTGAGCAGATCGAGCGCGAGGGGCTCGCCGGTCAGGGGGCGGGGGTCGCGAGGGGCGGTCATCGGGCACTCCTTCTCTTCTAACCGCTCAATTGTATGTGAGCGGTTGACCTTCCGGTCTCTAACCCTCTAACGTGAATAACGAAGGTTATATACGGCTCGAAGGGAAACGCCATGGCTCCGCGCATCGCGCACGCAGGTCTGAACGTCACCGACCTGGACCGCTCGCTCGCCCTGTACCGCGACCTCCTCGGCTTCGCCGTGCTCGCCGAGGGCAAGGAGGACGGCCGGCGCTGGGCGATGCTGGGCGAGAGCGGCGGCGCCCCGCTCGTCACCCTCTGGCAGCAGGCGCAGGGGTCGTACGACAGTGGTCGCCCCGGACTGCACCACCTCGCCTTCACGGTCGACTCGATCGACCGCGTCCAGGAGTACGAGACCGCGCTGCGGGCCGCCGGAGTGGACTTCGCCCACGACGGCGTGGTCGCCCACCGCGAGGGCGCGACGTCGGGCGGGATCTTCTTCCACGACCCGGACGGCATCCGCCTGGAGATCTCCGCCCCGCTCGGCCCCGACGGTGCCCCGGCCCCCCATGCCTCCGCTCCGACCTGCGGTTTCTTCTAATCATGGGCGCCTATCACGCGGGCTCGCTCGCCGTGCAGGAACTGATGGGCGTACGCGACCGCGCCGACCACGTGGGCCGCTCCCTCGGCCAGGACATCAAGCCGATCGCGGCGGCCTTCCTGGAGCTGCAGCCGTTGCTGGTGGTGGGAGCGGTGGCCCCGGAGGCGGGGCAGGTGTGGGCCTCCGCGCTCACGGGCCGCCCGGGTTTCGTCCGCGCCACGGGCCCGAGGCGGATGTCGGTCGTCGCGCAGAACGACCCGGACGCCCCCCTCGCGACCGCGTTGAAAACCCCCGGCACCCCCGTCGGCACCCTCGCACTGGATCCCCGGACCCGCCGCCGCATGCGTCTGAACGGCCGGCTGGGGCCGACACCAGGAGGCTTCGCGGTCGAGGCGGACCAGGTCTTCTCCAACTGCCCCAAGTACATCCAGCGCAGGACCTCGTACGAGACACTCCCCGACCGCCCGCCGGGCAGCCCGCGCCGGCTCACCCGGCTCGGCCCCGAAGAGGCGTCGTTCATCACAGCGGCCGACACCTTCTTCCTGGCCACCGTGCACCCCGGCGGAGCCGACGTCAGCCACCGCGGCGGCAACCCCGGCTTCGTCCAGGTCACGTCCTCCCGCGAACTGACCTGGCCGGACTACCCCGGCAACGCCATGTTCCTCACCCTCGGCAACCTGCGCACCGACTCCCGCGCCGGCCTCCTCTTCCTCGACTGGACCACCGGCACCACCCTCCAGGTCACCGGCGAGGCCCACACCGCCTTCACCGCCGGAGGCGACCGCAGCGTCCACTTCCGGCTCGCGGGGGCCCTGTGGACCCCGGCCGCCCTGCCCCTGCGCTGGTCCGCGCCCGAATATTCACCGGCCAATCCGGACGTGTCGGGCTAACGTCCCGGAATGCGACGGAACTTGAGGGTGGCGGCCTACGCCGTATGCGTCCGGGACGGTCAGATCCTGCTCGCTCGTTCACCATCCCCCGACGGAACCCCCGAGTGGGTCCTGCCCGGTGGTGGCATGGAGCACGGCGAGGATCCGTACGACACCGTCCGCCGCGAGGTCACCGAGGAGACCGGCTACCGCATCGAGGTGACCGGTCTGCTCGGCGTGGACTCGAGGCGCCATCTCTTCCGCCGCCGGGGGCTGCGGCGCACCACCGCCCACCACGCCCTGCGTCTCCTCTACGAAGGAGAGGTCACCGGCGGCGAACTCCGGTACGAGATCGGCGGGTCCACCGATTTCGCCGCATGGCAGGACCTCTCGGCCGTCCCGGCCCTGAACCGGGTGCGCCTGGTCGACATCGCGTTGCGGCTGTGGCGGGAGCGCCCCGCGGACGGTCATCTCGCCACCGGGGCCGGTCTCCTACCCCAAGAGATGAACGAGGAGTAGCCGCCCCTCGGCCACGCGCAATCCACTCCGTGACCGCGTTCCGTACCCCGTGATCCACGTACGGTGATCGGCGCTGCGCGTTGCCGCCGCGTTCACGCGCAGGTCATCCCGGGTGCCAAGCATCCAGAGTGAGCGGGGCGTTCGCGCAGGCGACGGCCCGCGACCACTGCCGACGCGTTCGCACCCGGGGAGATCGCGCCATGTCGCGCACACGCTCTGTCGCCACCTCCGCTCTGGGGGTCAACCGCCGTACCGTCCTCGCCGCCGCCGGAGCGGTCTCGCTCTCCGGGGGCGTCGGCTACGCCCTGCGCCCCACCGACAGCCAGGCCGCCGCCTCCTCGACCGGGGCTCCCGTGGCGGCCTCCCGGAGGGTTTCCGCCGCGGCCTCGCTCGCCCCCTACACCAAGGGCACCACCCTCGCCTCCGTCGCCACCCCCCGCAACAGCTCCGGCTACCGGCGCCTGGCCGACGGCCCCGGCTGGAAGCGGGTGGTGCGCAGCGAGCTGGCCGCCCCCAAGTCCGGCCGCGCGGACCGCCGTTCGACCCTCGCCGCGTTCGTCCAGTTCACCGACCTGCATCTGATGGACGTCCAGCATCCCCTGCGCTGGGAGTTCCTGCGCTCGGCCGACCCGCACTCCTGGCGCCCGCACGAGGCGCTCACCGTGCCCGGCGCCGTCTCGCTCGTCGAGCGGGTGAACGCGCTGCGGGCCGCCCCCGTCACCGGTGCCCCGCTCCAGTTCGTCATGACCACCGGCGACAACACCGACAACAACACCCACTCCGAACTGGAGTGGTTCATGAAGGTGATGAGCGGTGGCCGCATCACCCCCGACACCGGGGACCCCAGGCACTACGAGGGTGTGCAGAACAGCGGTCTGAAGCTGTACTGGCAGCCCGACTCCGCCACCCGCGACGGCGACAAGGCCCTCGGCTTCCCGCACCTGCAGGGCTTCCTGGCCGCCGCGGTCCGCGAGGTGCGCAGCCCCGGCCTCGACCTGCCCTGGTACTCCACGGTCGGCAACCACGACGCCCTCCCGCTCGGCGCGTACGGCTCCCACGGCGACCCCTACCTCGCCGAGGCGGCCATCGGCGGCAAGAAGCTGATGAGCGTCCCCGCCGCCGACGCCAGAAAGCTCCTGGACGCCATCAACAACGCCAAGGACCCCAAGGGCACCGGCTACCGCGACTTCCTCAAGGCCCACGCCCGGTCCATGCGCTCGGTCACCCCGGACGACAGGCGCGCCCCGTACACCCCGGCCGACTACCTCAAGGCCCACCTGGACCCCGCCCACCAGGGCCACGGCCCGGTCGGCCACGGCTACTCCTCGGCGAACGTCGACGCGGGCACCCAGTACTACGCCTTCCGCGTCTCCGAGGACGTCATCGGCATCAGCCTCGACACGACCGACCCCGGCGGCCACTACAACGGCTCGATCGGCACCGCCCAGCTCAGGTGGCTCGACCGGACGCTCAGGGACAACAAGGACGCGTACGCGGTCGTCTTCAGCCACCACACCAGCACGAGCATGAACAACACCCGCCCGGACCCTGCCCGCCCCGGTGAGGGGCGCCACACCGGTGCCGAGGTGCTCTCCGTCCTCTCCGCCCACGCCAACGTCCTGGCCTGGGTGAACGGCCACGTCCACAGGAACGTCATCACCCCGCACCCGACCTCCGGCGGCCGGTCCTTCTGGGAGATCTCCACCGCCTCGCACATCGACTTCCCCCACCTGGCCCGCATCATCGAACTGGCCGACAACAAGGACGGCACGATCTCCGTGTTCACCACCCTGATCGAGTCCGCCGCCCCGCACCGCACCGACTACACCGACCTCTCCCAGACCGGCCTCGCCGCCCTCTACCGGGAGCTGGCCTACAACGCGCCCGGCGCCAGCAAGGCCCTCGCGGGCGGCGCGGCCGACCGGAACACGGAGCTGGTGCTGAAGAAGGGCTGAAAGTGATCCACTCCCGCGGAGAGGAATTCTGGTAGCCACCGTTTCGCGCGCGACATTCCGTGTTAACCCGTATGTAACGTCCGTACCGCCTCATATCGGCTAACCCGCTTTGGACGGGGATGGCTCGATCTTCTCGATCATTTATGCAAGGCGGGTGGTCGCGTGCGTCAGAGGCACGGACTCCGGGTGCTGTCGGTCTACGAGGGTTTCTTCTCCGGAGGAGCCCGGATCGTGCACAGCGACGTCATACGGGGACTGGCCGAGGGCGGCCAGTCCCACCAGGTCCTCAGCATCCACGGCGAGGTCCGGCGCGAGGCCACCCGGCAGCGCATGGAGGACGACGCCTGCTACCGGGCGCTGACCGCCGACGGCATCGGCGTCACCTCGCTCGGCCGCAGCGCGGGCCTGGTGGACGGGGCTCTCGCGGCGAACGTTTTCAGCGGGCCCGAGATGGCCGAAACGGCCCGGTCGATGGCCGGGGCCGATGTGATCCTCTCCCTGAAGGAGCAGCCGCTGGCCCTGCTGAACCAGGCCGGCCTGCCGCGCCGCCCGGTCGTGGTCTGCCTGCACCGCTCGGACCCGGAGAACCAGGGTCCGGCACTGGACGAGCTGAAGGCCGCCATCGCCGACGGCACCGTGGCCGCGTGCGTGTGCTGCGCCGAGTCCACGCGGGCCGCCTACGAGGCCGCCGGCATCCCGGGCCGGCTGCTGCACGTCATCCCCAACGGCGTCGACCTGCTCCGCTTCCGTCCGGACCCGGCGGCCCGGCTGGCGTTCCGCGCGTCCCTGGGCGTCCCGGCCGCCGCACCGGTGGTCGTCTTCGCGGCCCGCTACGCCCCGATGAAGAACATCCCGCTCCTCCTGCGCGCCGCCCGCGCCTGGCTCGCCCGCGAGCCCGAGGGCCACGTCCTGATGTGCGGTGCGGGCATGAACGACACCAACCCCGCCCTGTGGTCCGACATCGAGGCCGCC
The DNA here is from genome assembly GCF_053598395.1 of Streptomyces sp. NPDC001135. Classification (NCBI taxonomy): domain Bacteria; kingdom Bacillati; phylum Actinomycetota; class Actinomycetes; order Kitasatosporales; family Streptomycetaceae; genus Streptomyces; species Streptomyces sp. NPDC001135. The sequence goes on from NZ_JBSFKD010000002.1 coordinate 291,612, forward strand.
TTCGGCGCGGACCGGCAGCTCGCGGAGCGGATCCGCCTTCTCGGTGTGCGCCGCGACATGGAGACCGTCTACGCCGGCGCCGACGTCGTCGCGCTGACCTCCGCCTCGGGGGAGGCGGCGCCGCTGTGCCTGATCGAGGGCATGATGTGCGGCGCCGTGCCCGTGACGACGGACGTGGGGGACAGCGCGGACATCGTCCGGGGCCACGGTTTCGTGACCCCGCAGGACCCGGAGGCCGTCGCCCTGGCCTGGAGCGCGGCGGTCGCCGGCCGCGCCGGTCTCGCCCCGGCACTGGCGGCGAGCCGCGAGCGCTTCAGCCGTACCCGCATGATCGCGGCGTACGCCGCGCTGCTGGACGGCGTCCACCTGAGCAGCGCCACGCGGCTGCCGACGCTGCCCGAGCCGCTGTAGCGGTCAGGACACCCCCGTCCGGACACCCCGCGGTCAGGACACCCCGGTGAGGACCGCGAGGTAGCCGAGGGACTGTCCCGGTGCCGTGGGGTGGTACGACTCGGTGATCGCCGGCACGTCGACACCGTGCAGCCAGGGGCTGGCCGAGCAGATCTCGTGGCCGGCGAAGGCGGCGGTGACGTCGGCGAAGGTGAAGCCGTGGTCGACGGCGGCCTTGGCGATCACCCCGTCGAGGTGGTCCACGGCGCTGTTGACGGCGGCGCGGTCCTTGTCCGCGAGGCCCAGCCGGCAGGTGCCCCTCAGGTGGTACAGGTGCGGATATCCCAGCACCACGACGTGGGCGGCGGGCGCCCGGTCCCTGATCGCCGTGTAGAGGCGGTCGAGGTTGCGGGCGAGCGTCCCGTCCATCGAGGCGCGGGCACGGGAGACGGCGGACAGGCACCGGCTGTCGCCGCCCAGCGCGCAGGTCGCCATCACCGCGGCGAAGCCCGAGTCACTGCCGCCGACGGTGAGGGTGACCAGGCCCGTGCGCGCGCTGAGGTGCCCGAGCTGGTCGGCCAGGACGTCGGTCGTGCGGGCGCCGTTGCAGGCGGCGAAGGCGAACGACGACGGTGCGTGGGCCTCGGCCCACAGGACCGGGTACGCCCGGGCGCTGCGCTTGCACTCCTTGCCGGAGGACAGGTAGTCGCCGGCTCCGACGCCGGCCGAGTAGGAGTCTCCGAGGGCCACATAGCCGGTGGCCGCGGGGGCCACTTGCGCCGTCGCGGGGTCGGCGAAGGCGCAGGCAGCCGCCAGGAGGAGGGAGCAGGCACCCGCCGCTGTTCGGGACTGTCTCATGACTCCCCTCCTATCGCGGGGCCGCCCGGCCCCGCCCGCCGTGCTCGTCCGCCCGGGTGAACCCTCACCCGGGTGGCGCACCAGAAGTTGACGGGTGGCGGCACGCACGAGGAGGGGCCACCGGATGCGGTGGCCCCTCCTCTCCCCTCCTGGTGTCCTCTCCGGCCGTCACTACCGGGGAAGCACCACGACATAGGCGGCCGGGTCGCGGTCGGCCGACGCCATCAGGGCCGTACGGATCACCGCCGCCTGCTGTTCCATCCCCTCCCGCAGCTTCTTCGGGGTGATGTACACGACCGTGATCCCCAGGCGTTCCAGGTGTTCGCGCTTGCGGGCGTACTCCGACCACAGGGCGTCCTCGTCCTGCCGAGGGCCTTGCCGGGTCGCGCGCGTGTCCAGTTCCACCGCCACCGCCTGGTCGGGCCAGTACGCGTCCAGGCCGCCGAGGTGAGGGCCGCCGGGCAGCCGCAGGTCGACGTTCCAGACCGGGTCGGGCAGCCCGTACTCGGCGACCATCCGGTACAGCCGGTCCTCGGCGATCGAGCGGCCCTCCGCCACGAGCGCGTCCACCGCGTTCACCACGTGCGGGCGGTTCAGCAGCTTGGCGTGGGTCAACTCCCGTACCACCGCAGCGGGTTCGCAGTGCCCGCCGCGCACCGCCTCGGTCAGCAGCCGGCGTACCGCCTCCGCGTCCGTCAGCTCCGCCACCGCGTCCGCCAGGGCCCGCGGCACCGGTGCCACCGGCAGGCCCGTGACCAGCCTGGGCCTGGGCAGGGAGGGGGTGCGCAGGACGCGGACGAAGCCCGTGGAGCGCAGCCGGCGCAGCCGCGGGACGAGGACGTCGACGTGGTCCAGGGATTGCAGCGGCGGGGTGGCCGAGAAGCCGTGGAGGGTCAGGGCGGCCAGGCCCGTGAGCATCGCCTCCGCGTAGACCGGGCGGTGCGGTTCCTGCGCCGTCGGCTGGGCCGGGACGCCGGGCGTGGACTCGCGGGCCGCGTACATCAGGGCCCCGTGCAGCCACTCCTCGCTCGTCGGTGGTCCGGGGTGCAGCAGGACCACGTTCGGCAGCAGCAGCTGCCAGGGGCCGCCGGGGCGGCACTGCTCGGTCAGCTCGGCCGTCGTCACGCCGTGGGCGCGGAGCTGAGCCGCCGTCAGGACGCGGCGGTGGACGTCGGAGAGGTGGCGGAGGGGGCGGGGGGAGAGCGGGGTGTTGTGCGTCATGGCGTCGAAGTTCCCGCGCCCGGTCCCCGCTGTAACCGCTGTTACACGCCCGTCGAGAAATGCGGACAAGCTGGGACTAAAGGTCAGGTGTTCGGATGCCGAGTAGGGAAGCAAAACCCCTGGTCCGATCGGGTGCGGACCAGGGGTTACGGCTACTCTTGCCCGAATTTCGTAACGGTCACCGGCCGGGAAAGCTCAGGCCAAGGCTCAGGGGCCGACGGCCGTCGCATCGCACTCCTGTGCGCGCAGCGCCCGCGCCAGGTCGTCCCGTGCCTCCAGCACCAGCCGGCGCAGTGCCGGCGCCGCGTCCCGGTGCGCGTCCAGCCACGCGTCCGTCGCCCGAAGGGTCTCCGGGCGGTCCTGGAGGGCCGGGAACAGGCCGCGTACGACGTCCATGCCGATCTGGATGGACCGCTCCCGCCACAGCCGCTCGATCGCCGCGAAGTACTTCTGTGCGTACGGCGCGGTCAGCTCCCGCTGCGAGGGCTGGCCGAAGCCCGCGATCGTCGCCTCCACCAGGGCGTTGGACAGGGCGTCGGACTCCACCACCTGTGCCCACGCCTGCGCCTTGACCGCGGCCGACGGACGGGCCGCCAGGCAGCGCACCTGGTGACGCTTGCCGGACGCCGTGTCGTCGCGGGCCAGTTCCGCCGCCAGCACCGCCTCGTCCGCCGCCCCGTGCGCGGCCAGCGGCTCCAGGAAGGCCCAGCGCAGCTCCTGGTCCACCGTCAGGCCCTCGATCGCCGACGTGCCGTCCAGCAGCTCCCGCAGCAGCTTCAGGTCCGGCTCGGCACAGGCCACGGACGCGAAGAACCGGGCCCAGGCCAACTGGTGCTCGCTGCCCGCCCCGGCCGCCCGCAGCTCCCGCAGCGCGCCCTCGGCCAGCAGTTCCCCGCCGGTCTGCCGCCACTCCGGTGCCACGTAGTGCACCAGCGCCGAGTTCGCCCACGCGTGCAGCATCTGCAGCACCCCGATGTCCGACTCGCGGCCCGCGAACCGCAGCACCAGGTCCACGAAGTCCCGTGCCGGCAGCAGCGCGTCCCGGGTCAGGTTCCACAGCGCCGACCAGCACAGGGCACGGGCCAGCGGGTCGGTCAGCGCCCCCAGGTGCTCCCTGAGCGTGGCCAGCGAGGTGGTGTCGAAGCGGATCTTGCAGTACGTCAGGTCGTCGTCGTTGACCAGGACCAGGTCCGGGGCCTCGGCACCCGCCAGGTCCGCGACGACCGTGCGCGGGCCCTCCACATCCGTCTCCACGCGCGCGTACCGCTCCAGCGCGCCCTCGGGCGTACGCCGGTACAGGCCCACCGCGATGCGGTGCGGACGCTCCTCGGGATGCGATTCCGGCGCCTCCTGCACCACCGCCACCTCGGCCACCCGGCCCCGCGCGTCCAGCAGCACCTGCGGCGTCAGCGCGTTGACCCCGGCCGTCTGCAGCCAGGAGCGGGCCCACGCGCTCATGTCCCGGCCGCTGGTCTCGCCCAGCACCGACAGCAGATCGCCCAGGCGCGTGTTGCCGTACGCGTGGCGCTTGAAGTAGCGGCGGGCGCCCTCCAGGAACGCGTCCTGGCCGACGTAGGCCACCAGCTGCTTGAGCACCGAGGCGCCCTTGGCGTAGGTGATGCCGTCGAAGTTCAGCTTGGCGTCCTCCAGGTCACGGATGTCCGCCGTGACCGGGTGCGTGGACGGCAGCTGGTCCGCGCGGTACGCCCAGGCCTTGCGGCGGTTGGCGAAGGTGATCCACGCGTCCTTGAAGCGGGTCGCGCCGACGTTCGCGAAGGTGCCCATGAAGTCCGCGAAGGACTCCTTCAGCCACAGGTCGTCCCACCACTCCATGGTGACCAGGTCGCCGAACCACATGTGCGCCATCTCGTGCAGGACGACGTTGGCCCGCGCCTCGTACGACGCCTGCGTCACCTTCCCGCGGAAGATGTACTCCTCGCGGAAGGTCACCAGACCCGGGTTCTCCATCGCCCCCAGGTTGTACTCGGGCACGAACGCCTGGTCGTACTTCCCGAACGGGTACGGGTAGTCGAAGTGGTCGTGGAAGAAGTCCAGGCCCTGCTTGGTGACCAGGAAGACGTCGTCGGCGTCGAAGTGCGGGGCGAGCCCCTTGCGGCACATCGCGCCGAGCGGGATCTCCAGCTTGGTGCCGTCCTCGAACACCCGCTCGTAGGAATCCGTCACATAGTGGTACGGCCCCGCCACCACACACGTGATGTACGTCGAGATCGGCTTGGTCTCCGCGAACCGCCAGACCCCGTCGGCCCGTTCGCCCGCGCCGTTGCTCCACACCGTCCAGCCCTCCGGGGCCCGCACCTCGAAACGGTAGGGCGCCTTCAGGTCCGGCTGCTCGAAGTTCGCGAAGACCCGGCGGGCGTCGGCGGGCTCGTACTGGGTGTAGAGGTAGACCTCGCCGTCCTCGGGGTCGACGAAGCGGTGCAGTCCCTCGCCGGTGCGGGAGTAGGCGCACTGCGCGTCCACCACCAGCTCGTTCTCGGCGGCCAGGTCCTCCAGGGTGATCCGGGAGCCGTCGAAGACCTCGCTCGGGTCCAGGTCCCGGCCGTTGAGGGAGACGGCGGTCACGCTCGGTGCGATCAGATCGGCGAAGCTCGCCGCGCCCGGCTCGTTGCAGCGGAAGCGGACCGTGGTCACCGAGCGGAACGTACGCGGCTCCCCGCCCCCGTCGCCGACGGCGGACCTGAGGTCCAGGGACACGTCGTACCCGTCGACGGACAGCAGAGCGGCCCGCTCCCGGGCCTCGTCGCGGGACAGATTCTCACCGGGCACGGGCGATTCTCCCTCAGGGCGTCTCGAATGCTGAACAGGACCGATCCTGCCATGTGCCCCTGACAGGGGGCAGCAGGGAATGGCCGGACGGCCAAAGGCGTTCTCCGGGAAAAGAGTTCCCCTTGAGGAGAGACATGTCGGACAAGACCCCCGTCGACTTCTGGTTCGACCCGGTGTGCCCCTGGGCCTGGATGACCTCCCGCTGGGTCCTGGAAGTGGAGAAGGTCCGCGACATCGAGGTGCGCTGGCACGTGATGAGCCTGGCGGTGCTCAACGAGAACAGGCTGGACGAGCTGCCGGAGGAGTACGCCGAGAACATGCGGCCCGGCGGCAGGACCTGGGGGCCGGTCCGCGTGGCGATCGCGGCCCAGCAGCTGCACGGCGACGCGGCGGTCGGCAGGCTCTACACCGCGTTCGGCACCCGTTTCCACAACGAGGGCCTCGGCGTGAACCGCGACAGCATCGCCGCCGCCCTCGCCGACGCCGGCCTGCCCGCCGACCTGATCGAGTTCATCGACAAGGACACCTACGACACCGAGCTGCGCGCCTCCCACAAGGAGGGCATCGAGAAGGTCGGCCAGGACGTCGGCACCCCGGTCATCGCGGTCCCGGGCCCCGACGGCGAGCAGATCGCCTTCTTCGGCCCGGTCGTCACCCCGGCCCCCAAGGGCGAGGAGGCGGCCCGCCTGTGGGACGGCACGCTCGCGGTGGCCTCGGTGCCGGGCTTCTACGAGATCAAGCGCACCCGCACCAAGGGCCCCGACTTCAGCAACCTGTAGGCCGTACGCCGGGCCCGGCGGCCGGCGCCGGGCCCGTTCCCGCGCCGGCGGCTCCCGCCGCCGTGACGTCACGGCCCGCGCAGCAACCCCCGCTCCATCGCGACGACCACCGCCCGCGTCCGGTCGTTGACGTCCAGCTTGGCGAACAGGCGCAGCAGATGTGTCTTGACGGTGGCCTCGGAGATGACGAGGCGGCGGCCGATCTCGGCGTTGGTCAGCCCGTCGGCCACCGCGGTCAGCACATCCGTCTCGCGGGCGGTGAGCGGATCGTGGACGGGGCGCCGCATCCGTGCGACCAGCTTCTCCGCCACCCGGGGCGCGAGCACGGTCTCACCGCGCGCGGCCGAGCGGATCGCGTCGACCAGCTGCTCGCGGGTGGTGTCCTTGAGCAGGTAGCCGATGGCGCCGGCCTCGACCCCGCGCTCGATGTCGGCGTCGGTGTCGTAGGTGGTGAGGATCAGCACCCGGGTGCGCGGGTGACGGGTCACGATCTCGGTGGTCGTCGCGACACCGTCCAGCACCGGCATGCGCAGGTCGACCAGGGCCACGTCCGGATCGTGGCGGGCGACCAGGCCGAGGGCGGCGCGGCCGTCGCCCGCCTCGCCGACGACCTCGATGTCCGCCTCCCCGTCCAGCAGGGCGATCACCCCGGCCCGCATCACGGTGTGATCGTCCACCACGACGATCCGGAGCCTGTCCTCGCTCATGCCGCTCCCTCCACCGGGATCACCGCGAGGATCCTGGTCCCGTCCCCGACCGAGCTGGTCACCGTGAGCCGTCCGCCCAGTTCGGCGAGCCGTTTGCGCATTCCGTCGAGGCCGAAGCCGGGGGAGGCCTCGACCACGAACCCGGTGCCGTCGTCCGTGATCTCCAGTTCCACGCCGTGGGGACGCCGGGCCAGTACCACCCCGACCGTCGAGGCGCGGGCGTGCCTGCGCACGTTGGCCAGGGACTCCTGGGTGCAGCGCAGCAGCGCGACCCGGGTCTGCTGGTCGCAGTCCAGGTCGGCCAGTTCGGCGGTCACACTCAGCCCGGTGTCCTCGGCGAACCGGTCCACGATCCGCCGCAGCGTCTGCGCCACCGAGCCGGCGTGCGCGTCGCCCGGCGGCCGGCCCGAGCCGACCAGTTCCCTGGCCTCCGCCAGGTTCTCCCGGGCGGTCGTCTCGATCGACACCAGCTGCCGGGCGGTGCGTCCGGGGTCGGTGGCGAGCCCGGCGCGGGCCGCCTCGGCCAGCACGACGATCGAGGCGAAGCCCTGCGCGAGCGTGTCGTGGATCTCCCGCGCCATCCGCTCGCGCTCCTCCGCCGCGCCCTGCCGCAGGTGCGCCTCGGCCAGCTCCGCCTGGGTGCGCTCCAACTCCCCGATCAGCCGCGCGCGTTCACTGCTCTGCTCGACCACCGCGCGGGCCCACAGCCCGATCAGGACGCCGACCGCGACCACGATCAGTGTGCCCACGACCGTCTCGCCGAAGAACTTGCCGGACCAGCCCTGCCGCACCCAGCCCCCGAGGAGCGTGCCGGCGGTGGCCAGCCCCAGGAAGGTGAGGGAGACCCTCGGGGTGCGGCCGAACATCCAGTAGTGCGGCAGCGTGACCATGAACAGGGCCGCGTAACTGGTCCGCAGATAGGCCAGACCGGCGAGGGCGATCACCAGCACCGCCAGGTAGCCGTGCGGCCGTACGACGGGATGGGCGGGGAAGCGGACCAGTACGGCGAAGCACACGGCCACGCTGCCCAGGAGGGCGAGGGCCGCGTACCGGTCGGCGCCGTGGCTCAGGGCCGTGATCCCGACCGCCATCGCGGCGAACAGGACCCAGCACACCGCGTTCCAGCGGCGCAGCGAGGTCGCCCACAGGGCGTCGGCGGTGTTGGTCATGTCGGTCAACCTACGTCGAGCAGGGCGGAGTTCGTGACGGCGGCGGTCCGGGCGGGCCGCACAGGCCACCAGGTGCGCTCGCCGAGCAGCAGCAGGGCCGCCGGCAGGATCAGCACGCGCACCACGAAGGCGTCCAGCAGGACGGCCGCGGCGAGCACGAAACCGATCTGCTTCATCTCGATGAGGTGCAGGAAGACGAAACTCACGAAGACCGTCGTCATGATCACGGCCGCGCTGGTCACCACGCTCGCCGAACGCCGGACGCCCTCGACGACGGCCTGCCGGGTGGGCGTGCCGGCGAGCACCGCCTCCCGGATCCGGCTGACCACGAAGACCTGGTAGTCCATCGACAGACCGAAGAGGATCACGAACAGGAACAGCGGCACACGCGAACCGATGGTCCCCGTGGAGCGGAAGTGGAGCAGCCCCTCGGCCCAGGTGTGCTGGAAGACCAGCACGAGCAGACCGAGCGAGGCCGCCGCCGACAGCAGGTTCAGTACGACACCGAGCAGGCCGAGCACGACCGAGCGGAACGCGCACAGCGTCATCAGGAACGTCACCAGCAGCAACGCGCCGATGACCAGGGGCAGTCTGCCGTCCTGATGGGCCGGATAGTCGGTGTAGCGGGCCACGTCGCCACTCACGCCGTACCGCGCGCCGGTGACCTTGCCGACGGTGGCGGGCAGGTAGTCGTGCCGCAGATGCCGCAGGGAGGCCTGCGCCTGCGGGGAGTCGCCCAGGTGGGGCACCCGCAGTTCGAGGGTGCTGGTCCGGTGGTCGGCGGCGGTGCGGACGCGGGCGTAGCCGGTGAACAGCGGGTCGGCCGCGGCCCGGCGGGCGAGGGCGCGCAGTTCCCCGGTGACCTGGGCGGAGCGCGCGGCCGGGGCCTGTACGACGACCTGGTGGGTGACCCGCCGGTCGGGGAACTCCGCGTTGAGGCGGTCGTACACCCGCATGGCGGGGATCGCGCGGGAGTGGGTGTCCCGGCTCATCTCGGTGATCTTCAGGCCGGTCAGCGGGAGGGTGAGGGCGAGCAGGGCCAGGAGGGAGCAGCACAGGGTGGCGAGCGGATGCCGGGCGGCGGGGCGCAGCAGCGCGGACCACAACCGGCTGTCGCCCCCGCCCCGCGCCCGTCGCGAGGACCTGCCGCGCTCCGCGCGGCGCCGCGCCCTGCGCTCGGCCCGCCTGCCCAGCAGGGTCAGCAGTGCGGGCAGCGCGGTCAGCGAGCTGGCCACCGCGACCAGGACGACCACGACCGTGCCGGTGGCGAGCGAGGAGAAGATCACGTCCGAGGCCAGGTACAGGGTGGCGGTGGAGGCGGCCACCGCCAGCCCGGAGACCACCACGGCCCGTCCGGACGTGGCCGCCGCCAGCTCCACCAGCGCCTCGGTGCCGAGCCGGCCGCCGGAGCGGGCCCGCTCCTCGCGCTCCCGCTTGAGGTAGAAGAGCGTGTAGTCGACGCCGACCGCGAGACCGATCATGAGGATGACGTTCTTGCCGACCCCGGCGTCGGGGGTGAGGTGCGAGGCGACCATCGCCAGCCCGATGGCCGCCGCGATCGACGACAGGGCGAGCAGCAGCGGTACGGCGGCCATGGTGAGCGAGCCGAACACGATCAGCAGGGTGACGAGGGTGAGGGGCAGGCTGATCCTCTCGGACAGGGCCAGGTCGTCGTCGCGCTGCTGGTCCACTCCCTTGCTGACGGAGGCGGAGCCGGTCTCCTGCACCAGCAGCCCGGGGTGGGCCCGCTGCACGGCCCGGGTCTGCGCGAGGAGCGCGCCGACCTTGGCGTCGGCCTCCAGTTCCTCGCCCTTCAGGGACACCTCGACCATGAGGACGTGTCCGTCAAAGGACCGTACCGGGGCTGCCACCTGAGCGACCTCGGGCAGCCGGCGCATGCGTGCGGTGAGCTCCTGCGCGGCGGATGCGGCGGGCCCCTCGTCCAGGGCGCCGGTGCGGGCGGAGATCAGGACCTGTTCGGTGGACAGGCGGCCCAGGTGCCCTTCGGCGGCCATGGCCTCGGCCCGCCCTGCCTCGCCCACCCGGTAGTCGGCGGTCTTCGCGCTGTCGGTGCCGACGGCGCTGCCGACGCCCAGGCACAGCGCCATGAAGAGCAGCCAGCCGCCGAGCGCCCGCCAGGGGTGCCGGGCGCTCAGGCGTGCCATGCGCACAGTCAGTGAGTTCATGCCCAAGAGCCTTGTTGAGCAGGGCATGTGGCGGACACGGGTGCTCGGTGGAACTTCGGGTCAGCCGTTCGGTGGACCCCCGGGGTGGGGAAGACCCCCGCAAGTCACGTCCTTGCGGGGGTCTCCTCTCATCCGCCTGCCCGCGTGAAGGGTGAGAAGACGATCACGAGGCAGGACGACGGGGGGCGCCTCAGGGGGCGAGCAGGAGCACGTCCGCGCGGGACTTGGCGGCCTCGTAGCGGCGGGCCACGTCCTGCCAGTTGACGACCTGCCACATGGCCTCGATGAAGTCCACCTTCTGGTTGCGGTACTGGAGGTAGAAGGCGTGCTCCCAGGCGTCGAAGACCAGGATGGGGGTCGAGCCCTGGCCGGCGTTGCCCTGGTGGTCGTAGACCTGCTCCACGATCAGCCGGCCGCTGAGCGGTTCGTACGCCAGCACGCCCCAGCCGGAGCCCTGGGTGGTGGCCGCCGCCTTGGACAGCTGGGTCCTGAAGGCGGCGAAGGAGCCGAAGGACTCCTTGATCGCGTCGGCCAGCTCGCCCACGCCGTCCTGGGCCAGCGGCTCGCCGCCGCCGTCCTTCGGGCCGGTCATGTTCTGCCAGTAGATGCTGTGCAGGATGTGGCCGGACAGATGGAAGGCCAGGTTCTTCTCCAGGCCGTTGATGGAGCCCCACGACTCCTTGTCCCGCGCCTCGGCCAGCTGCTCCAGCGTGTCGTTGGCGCCCTTCACATAGGCCGCGTGGTGCTTGTCGTGGTGCAGTTCGATGATCTCCGGGCTGATCACGGGGGCCAGCGCGGAGTAGTCGTAGGGCAGGTCGGGCAGCGTGTAGACGGGCATGGGTGATCCCCTCCGGAACCTTATTGCAAGTATCTTGCAACTACACGCTAGCAACAAGAGCGTACGGGCAACGCAAAGGCCCCCATGTGTCGCACATGGGGGCCTCGCCGGTGTCGGGCGGCGTCAGCGCCGGGCGCGCGCCCGCTGCCAGGCGTAGCCGACCGCCGCCAGGAACAGGGTCATGGCGCCGGTGGAGTACAACTGCACGCGGGTGTCCTGCTCGCGGGCCATCAGGGCGAAGATCGTGACCATGCCGGCCAGCGCGATCCAGGTCAGCCACGGGAACGCCCACATGCGCACGACGAGCTTCCCGGGGGCCTCGCGCTCGATGCGGCGGCGCAGCAGCAGCTGGGAGACCGCGATGAACATCCAGACGACCAGGATGACCGCGCCGATCATGTTCAGCAGCCACTTGAAGACGTCGTCCGGCCGCCAGTAGCTGAGCAGGACGCAGACGAATCCCAGGACGCAGGAGGTCAGCACGGCGACGCGCGGGACCCCGCCGGAGAGCTTCGCCAGCACCTTCGGGCCCTGGCCGCGCTCGACCAGCGAGTAGGCGATGCGCGAGGAGCCGTAGATGTTGGCGTTCATCGCGGAGAGCAGGGCGACCAGGACGACCACCTTCATCAGCTGGCCGGCGCCGGGGATGCCGAGGTGGTCGAGGGTGGCGACGTACGGGCCCTTCTCCACGACGTCCTTGGAGTCCCACGGCACCAGGGTGACCACGACCGCCATGGAGCCGATGTAGAAGACGGCGATGCGCCACATCGCCGTACGGACGGCGGAGGCCACACCCTTGACCGGGTTCTCCGACTCGGCCGCCGCGATGGTGACCGTCTCCAGGCCGCCGTACGCGAAGACGGAGGCGAGCAGGCCGATGATCAGGCCGTTGCCGCCGTGCGGGAGGAAGTGGGTCAGGTTCGCGGTGCCGGGGGCGTCCGTGCCGGGCAGCACGCCCGTGATCGCCAGCACGCCGAGGACCAGGAAGAGGGAGATCGCGCCGACCTTCAGCGCGGCGAACCAGAACTCGAACTCGCCGAAGTTCTTCACGGCGGCCAGGTTCGCGCCGCAGAAGACGACCATGAACAGCGCCACCCAGAGCCACTCGGGGGTACCGGGCAGCCAGCCGGAGACGATGTGCGCGGCGCCGATGCCCTCCAGGCCGACGGCCGTGCACAGCAGCACCCAGAACGACCAGCCGGCGGCGAAGCCCGCCCAGGGGCCGATCGCCCGCTCGGCGTGCGCCGAGAAGGAACCGGACGACGGGTACGCGGCGGACATCTCGCCCAGCATCCGCATCACCAGCATCACGAGGAGGCCGGAGAGCGTGTAGGCGACGACGATGGACGGGCCGGCGGCGGCGATGCCCGCGCCCGATCCGACGAACAGGCCCGCGCCGATCACCCCGCCGAGGGCGATCATCGACAGATGGCGCTGCTTGAGGCCGTGGGAGAGGGAGGTGCCGTCCTGGTGCTGTGGCGGCGTCTCGGTCGTCGTGCTGCTGCTGGGCATGGGCGCGGCTCTCCCGGGCAATGGGCGGGTAAAACGCCGCCAGTCTGGGCGGCCCGTCCGCTCACGCGGAGGGGCCGTCCAGTATCCGGACACCTGCTGTACGCAGGGTCACCGCGGGGTCACGCGGCCACCGGTGTGTAGTGCGAGGCGTCCCCCTCGATCGAGTAGCTCTCCTTGCCCTCGATGCCCGCCGGGACGTCACCGGCGACGGTCACCCGGTGCAGGCGGCGCGGCAGCCCGTCGTAGTTGTCGATGGCGTAGTGCTGGGTGATCCGGTTGTCGAAGAGGACGAGCTCGTTCTCCGCCCAGCGGTGGCGCAGGATGTTCTCCGGGCGGGTCACGTACGCCTGCAGCAGGTCCAGGATCTTGCGGGACTCGCCGGCCGACAGGCCCACGATCCGCTGCGCGAACCCGCCGATGAACAGCCCGCGCTCCCCGGTCAGCGGGTGCACCCGGACCACCGGGTGGGCGGTGCGGTAGGTGATGGAGGTGAACTGGGCGCGCTGGGCGGCCGTCTCCTCGTCGACCTCCTCGTCCGGTACGGCGTAGTCGTAGTCGTTGGTGTGCTCGGCCCACAGGGTGTCCGCGAGGCGGCGCAGCGGCTCGGGCAGGTCGCGGTAGGCGGCCGCCGCGTTCGCGATCAGGGTCTCCCCGCCGTACGGCGGGACGGTGATCGACCGCAGGGTGCTGGCCTGCGGCGGGTTGAGGACGAAGGTGACGTCCGTGTGCCAGTGGTTGGCGCGGCCCCGCTCGCTGTCCACCGGCAGCACGTTCGGGGCGCCGTCCACCGCGCCGACCGTCGGGTGGGCCGTGGTCAGGTCGCCGAAGTGGCGGGCGAAGGCCTGCTGGCCGGCGTCGTCGAACCCTCCGGCGGCACCCGCCTCGAAGACGAGCGCCTTGTGGACGTTCAGGGCCTCGCGGATCCCGGCGACCTCCTCCGGGGCGAGCGGCCGGGTGATGTCGACGCCGGAGACACGGGCGCCGATACGTGCGGTGACCTTGGTGATCTCGATGGACATGGAGGTTCCTTTCAGGCGAACGCGGGGCTCAGGTGCTGGTTGGCGGGGCGGGGGAGGCCGTAGCGCTCCCGGAGGGTCTGCCGGGGGCCGTACGCGTCGCGGAACAGGCCACGGGCGCGCAGCAGCGGTACGACGTGCTCGACGAAGGCGTCCAGGCCGGAGGGGAGCACGGCCGGCATGATGTTGAAGCCGTCGGCCGCGCCCTGGGTGAACCAGGTCTCGATCTGGTCGGCGACCTGCTCGGGTGTCCCGGCGAAGGTGAGGTGGCCGCGCCCGCCGCCGAGCCGCGCGATCAGCTGCCGGACGGTGAGCCGTTCGCGCCGGGCCAGCTCGACCACGAGCGTGTAGCGGCTCCTGGCCCCCTCGACGGCGGACTCGGGCGGCAGGCCGGCGGGCAGCCCGGCATCCAACTCCAGTGTCCCGGAGGGGAGTTGCAGCAGGCTCTCCAGCCGGTCCACCCCGTGCTCGTACACGATGTGGTCCTCCAGCAGCTGTTCGGCCGCGCGTGCCTCCGCCTGTGTCGACCCGAGTACCGGCACGATCCCGGGCAGCACCTTGATGTGCTCGGGGTCGCGTCCGGCCCGCTCGGTGCGGGACTTGAGGTCGGCGTAGAAGGCCTGGGCGTCGGCGAGGGTCTGCTGGGCGGTGAAGACCGCCTCCGCGTACCGGGCGGCGAAGGCCTTGCCGTCCTCGCTCGACCCCGCCTGCACCAGGAGCGGGTAGCCCTGGGGCGTGCGGGGGACGTTGAGGGCGCCGGCGACACCGAAGTAGGTGCCCCGGTGCCGGGCCGGGTGGATCTTGCTGTCGTCGCCCCAGACACCGGCCGCCTTGTCGGCGACGACCGTGTCGTCCTCCCAGCTGTCCCACAGCTTCCGCGCCACGTCGAGGAACTCGGCGGCACGGGCGTACCGCTCGGCGTGCGCGGGTTCGGCGTCCAGCCCGAAGTTCCGGGCGGCCTCGGCTCCCGCCGTGGTGACGATGTTCCACCCGGCCCGGCCGCCGCTGATGATGTCCAGGGAGGCCAGCTTGCGGGCCAGGTTGTAGGGGGAGTTGTAGGACGTGGAGGCGGTGGCGATCAACCCGATGTGCTCGGTGGCCGTCGCCAGCGCGGTCAGCAGGGTGAGCGGCTCCAGGGCGCCGGCCGGGCGCTGGGCGAGGTTGCTCCACAGCTGGGGGCCGTCGGCGAGGAAGAGCGAGTCGAAGGTGCCGCGCTCGGCGATCCGCGCGAGCCGCACGTAGTGCTGGAGATCGACGTGCGCGTACGGGTCGCTCTCCGGAAGCCGCCACGACGCCTCGTGGTGCCCGGTGTTCATCAGGAACGCGTTCAGACGGAGCTGTCTTTGTGTCACTGGTGGTCCTCCGTGACGCCCAGGGCGGCCAGGAGCCGCTCGCGGTACTCGCCCAGGACCGGCTCGCGGTAGGAGCGGGGGTGGGGGCGGTCGATGGTCAGGTCGAGGCCGATCCGGCCCCGGTCCAGGACGAGGACGCGGTCGGCGAGCACGATCGCCTCGTCGACGTCGTGCGTGACCAGCAGCACGGACGGCCGGTGGCGCTGCCACAGGTCGCGCAGCAGGGCGTGCATCCTGATCCGGGTCAGCGCGTCCAGCGCGCCGAACGGCTCGTCCGCCAGCAGGAGTTCGGGTTCGCGGACCAGGGAGCGGGCGAGGGCGGCCCGCTGGGCCTCGCCGCCGGACAGCTCTCCGGGCCAGGCCCGCTCGCGGCCCTTCAGCCCGACCTCCGTGAGGGCGGCCCGGCCGCGTTCCTCGGCGTCCTTGCCGTCGGTGCCGAGCACGACGTTGTCCAGCACACGGCGCCAGGGCAGCAGCCGGGAGTCCTGGAAGACGACCGAGACCCGCTCGGGGGCGGTGAGCCGTCCACTCCCGGCCACCCCGTGGTCCAGCCCGGCCACCGCCCGCAGCAGGGTGGACTTGCCCGAGCCGCTGTGCCCGAGCAGGGCCGTGAACTGGCCGGCGGGCAGATCGAGGTCGATGCCGTCGAGGACCGTACGGCCGTCGAAGGACCGGGTCAGGCCGCGGAGCCGGACGGTCGGCCGGGTCAGTTGCCCAGTGTGCGGCGCCACGACAGCACCCTCCGTTCGATCAGACGGACCACGCTGTCGGAGACCAGGCCGAAGACGCCGTAGATCAGCAGGCCGACCAGGATCACGTCGCTCTGGCCGTAGTTCTGCGCCTGGAACATCAGGTAGCCGAGCCCGCTGGTGGCGTTGATCTGCTCCAGCACCACCAGGCCCAGCCAGGAGCCGGTCACACCGAGCCGGAGTCCCACGAAGAATCCGGGCAGCGCGCCGGGGATCACCACCTGGCGGACGAAGGCGAGCCGGGACAGGCCCTGCACCTCGGCGAGTTCGACGAAGCGGCTGTCGATGCCGGACAACGCGGCATGTGTGTTGAGGTAGACCGGGATGTAGACGACGATCGCGATGATGGCGATCTTGAAGGTCTCCCCGATGCCCAGCCAGAGGATGAACAGGGGGATCAGACCGAGGGTCGGGATCGCCCGGTTGAGCTGAACGGTCCCGTCGATCAGCGCCTCCCCGGTCCGGCTGAGTCCGGAGGCGAGGGCGAGGAGCACACCCGCGGCGAGGCCGATCGCGAAGCCGTACCCGGCCCGTGTCAGCGAGGTCAGGACGTCGGTGGGCAGCGTGCCGTCGGTCCACAGGTGACCGGCGGTCCTCAGCACCGTCCAGGGCGCCGGTATCGCGCCGGTGTCGAGGGTTCCGGCGGCGGAGGCGGCGGCCCACAGGGCGAGGACGGCGAGGGGGCCGGCCAGCCGGGCGGCGGGCAGCCGGCGGCCGGGGGAGAGGCGGCGGCGCCGGCGGACCCCGGGAAGCTCCCCGGCCTCCGCCGCCGCGAGGGCGGTCGTCGTGGTGGTCACGGCGCTCATTTCCGGTACTCCTCCGGTACGGCCTTGGCGGCGATCGGCTCGAAGCGGTGGTCGAAGAGCGAGGAGACGTCGAACTTCTTCACGAAGCCGCCCTCGGCGAGCAGATCGGCCGTCTCCTGCTCCCATCGGATCGCCTCGTCCCAAACGGGCGGGAACAACGGCTTGTTGGCGAGCCTGCTGATGCCCTGTGCCTGCGGGAGGGTCAGGTTCTGCGTCTTGACGTAGAACTCCTCGTTCCACACGTCCGGGTGCTCGTACTGCCACACCTGGCCCTTGGCCCACTGCGGGATGTACGCGGCGATCGCGGCGGCCTTCGCCGGGTCGTCGAGCACGGACTGCGGCGCCCACAGCACGTTCAGCAGGTCGACCACGTCGGTGGGGATGGTGCGGGCGCCCTTGGCCTCGTACTGCTTCAGATAGGCGGGCACCTGGCTGTTGGCGAGGGGGGCCACGTCGACCTGACCGGACTGCAGAGCGGTCAGGAACTGGTTGCTGGTCAGCGGGACCAGCGTCACCTCGTCGTACGTCAGGCCCGCCTGCCTCAGCGCCCGCAGCAGGACGACACCCTGCGCCTGCCCCTGCGAGAAGGCGAGCCGCTTGCCCTTGAAGTCACCGACCGCGCGGATGTCGCTGCCGGGCTTGGTGGCGAAGGCGTAGTTGGGCTTGCGGGTGAGGTCGATCGCCACGATCTTCGCGTCGAAGCCCTGGTAGTGCGCCTGGATCGGCGGGATGCCCGCGTTGTTCGAGAGGTCCAGGGAATGGGCGCGGAAGGCGTTGATGACATCCGGACCGGCCCCGATGTTCAGCCAGTTCGACACCGTGAACGGCAGCTTGGGCAGCTTCGCCAGTCTGAACTGCAGCTGCTGCACGCCCTGATAAGAGGCGATCTTCAGGCTGGTGCCGGCCGGGACCTTGTCGGCGAGCGGTTCGGCCGCGGCGCCGCTGGTGTCGGCGGAGGCGTCGCCCTTGGCGCAGCCGCTGAGGCCCACGGCGGCGGCGGACGCGCCCAGCAAGGAGGTGAGAAAGACACGACGGTGCATGGGAGGACTCCCCGGAGGAAAGGAGGGGAAAGGCAGGAGGAATTCCGGAGCGAGGAAGCCGGATGAAAGACAGAGCACGGAGCTGGAAACACGCGCTTCACGCGCGGCAATGTGTCAGCAACAAAGGGTGCGACAGCTCGTAAGAAGGCTCATGACCAGCATGTTCCTGTCCGTCGTCGATCCCTGTCAACATTCGGAGTTTCTGAATTAAATACCCTCAGGTGACGTACCCAGCGGATCCCGGAACAGCACGTCGAGAATCACCGAACCGCCCGCCACCGCCAGCACGGAATCCGGGAAACTCGTCGGCAGTACGGCCGCCGCTCGCCGTGTTCCGGCTGCCTCCCGGAGCGCGCTCAGGCAGTCCTCGAAGTGGATGGTCCCCACCTCGGTCACCACGACCGTCTCCGGATTGAGCACGTCCAGCAGCAGCCGGGCCGCCCGCCCGGTCGCCCGGGCCCGCTCCACCAGCAGCCGCCGGGCCACCGCGTCCCCGGCCGACGCCGCGGCCACCACGTGCATCGGGTCGGCCGAGTCGATCACCCCGGCCGCCCGGGCCCGCCGGCACCACGTCCGCTCGCTCAGCTCCACCTGCAGGCAGCCGGTACGGCCGCACGCGCACGGCTCGGTGCCGCCCGGCACCGGCAGGTGCGCGATCGCCCCGGCCGCCGAACGCGGCCCGTGGTGCACCTCGTCGTTGGTGGCGAAGGCCGCGTCGACCACGTTCCCCACGAACAGGTGCAGCACGCTCCGGCTGCCCCGGGCCCGCCCGAACAGCCGCTCCCCGTTCACCAACGCCCGCGCGTGCCCGTCCACATGAACCGGCAGGCCGGTGCGGGCGCCGAGGAGCTCGCGCACCGGCACCTCGCGCCAGCCCAGCAGCTCGTGCTCGACCACGCTGCCCGTCTCCCGGTCCACCCAGCCGCCGACCGCCACCCCGACCCCCAGCGGCCGGCGGCCCGGCACCCCGGCCAGCAGCTCGGAAAGCCCCTCGGCGGCCCGCGCCAGCACCCACCCCGCGTCGGTCCGTTCGTGCTGCAGCTCGCGCCGGGCCACCACCCGGCCGCGCAGATCCAGCAGCGCGACCGTCGTGTACGGCACGGCCACGTGCACCCCGCCGACCAGGAACCCCGAGTCGTCCAGGTCGACGGGCACATGCGGCCGGCCCACCCCGTTCGAGCGGCGGGGCACGGCGGACTCCCGGATCAGGCCGAGTCCGGTGAGCCGGGCGCAGTGCTCGGTCACCGACGCGGGCGACAGCCCGGTCAGCCGGGCGATGGTGCTGCGCGCCACCGGCCCGTGCTCCAGCACGGACCGCAGCACGACACTGGCGCTGGTGCGCCGCCGGTCGCTGTCGGCGGCACGCGGAACGGGCGAGACAAGAGTGGATGCCGCGGTACGGGGCATGGAGGACCGTCCTCGGGAACGGGGCCGACACGTCTCGGAAAGGCGAGGCGCGCCGCGAGGCCCGCCCCTACCCCGGGCGGCGACAGGTGGCCGTGCCCTGGCGTCGCAGGTCGACATAGCGACGCGACGTGAAGTACCGGGCCTGGGCAACCATGGCTGGAAGGGTAGGGCAGGAAAGGCGAATCCGGCCAGACCGCCGGCATCCGTTCGCACGGAGTTCTTTTGGTGGGATCCCACAGTCCCCATGGCGGCCCAGCGGGTGGGTGACACCTCCCTGCCTCAGTGACCAGTGTCACGCCTGATCGATGCAGCCCCCACTCTTTGTCCGGATCCCATCAAGCTCTCGTTCCGCGGTTTGTCGAACGCCGACGGTGATCGGCCCGAGACGGCCGGGATAGCGTCGCCGTGTCCCAGCATGTTCCCGTCACCCGCGGAGTCCCCATGAGCACCGCCACCGCCACCGCTCGCCCCGGCGCAGTCCTCGCCGACCTGCTGCCCTCCCCCAGGCTCTCGGCTTCGCTCGAGCGGGGCGGTGCCCCCACCCGTGTCCGCGACGCGGCCCTCGTCGTCGGCGGCGCCGTGCTCACCGGCCTCGCGGCCCAGGTGGCCGTCCCGGTGCCCCACTCCCCGGTGCCGGTGACCGGCCAGACCTTCGCCGCGCTGCTCGTCGGCACCGCGCTCGGCACCCGCCGCGGCTTCCTCTCCCTCGCCCTGTACGCGCTCGCCGGTGTCGCGGGCGTGCCGTGGTTCGCGGGCGGCACCTCCGGCGCGGCCTCGGTCTCCTTCGGCTACATCCTCGGCATGCTCCTCGCCTCGGCGGCCGTCGGCGCCCTGGCCCGGCGCGGCGCCGACCGCTCGCCGCTGCGCATGGCGGGCACGATGATCCTCGGCGAGGCGATCATCTACGCCGTCGGCGTGCCCTACCTGGCCCTCGCCGCCGACCTGCCCCTCTCCCAGGCCGTCGCGCTCGGCCTCACCCCGTTCCTGATCGGCGACGCCCTCAAGGCCGCCCTGGCGATGGGCATGCTGCCCACCGCCTGGAAGTTCGCGAACAAGCGATAGACGCCGTAGTTCCCGCGGAAGAGGTTCGCCGGGTCACAGGTCTCCTTGACCCGGGCGAGCCTCTTACGTGTTTTGGGGGCGTACAGCCCGGTGTTCCTGTCCCCGGCCCGCGAGGGTGAGGTCGGGGGAGCGTCCGAGGGCGTCCTCGTCCGGCAGCGCGAACGCCGGGTCCAGCACGGGCCGCGCCTGATCGCGCTCCCCGGCCGCCGGCAGCCGCACCGGAAACCGCCCCTCGCGGTACGGCGCCGCGTCCGACGCCGGCCGGGCGGGCACCCCGCCGAGGTGAAGGACGTCCCTCCTCCACTGCCTGAAGCGTGGGAGGCCCCCCATGCGCGGCGCCGGCCCGTACGGCTCGCCGGCGGCGACCACCCGGCCCTGCCGCACCCCGGCCTGGATCCGGACGGTACGGCCCCGGGGCCGACGCCGATCCCGCCCAGCCGCCGCGTGGTGACGAGCACCCCGACGGGCAGAAAGCAGCATGGCCGCACAACCTGACAGGAGTCGTCAGGTTGTGCGGCCATGTCCGGCCGGAGGGCGGATCAGCCGACGGACACCTTGTCGACCGGGGCCTCGGCCGCGGGGGCCGGGCGGTCCGCCGTGACCTTCTGCTTCACCACGGCGATCAGCACCACGACCGCCGCGACGCCCACGGACAGCAGGACGGTCGTACGACCGCTGCTCTCGCCCTTGGTGTCGGTCAGCATGTAGCCGAGCACGAAGACGATGAAGGCGGCCGTCACCCAGGTCAGGTACGGGTACAGCCACATCTTCACGACGAGCTTCTCCGGCGCCTCCCGCTGGATGATCTTCCGCATCCGCAGCTGCGAGAAGCAGATGACCAGCCACACGAACAGGGCGACCGCACCGGAGGAGTTGACCAGGAAGAGGAAGACGGTCTTCGGGTAGGCGTAGTTGAAGAACACCGCCACGAATCCGAAGACGACCGACGCCAGGATGGCCGTCATCGGCACACCGCGGGAGGTGGTGCGGGCGAACGCCTTCGGGGCGTCACCGCGCTGGCCGAGCGAGAAGGCCATCCGGGAGGCGGTGTACAGGCCGGAGTTCAGGCAGGACAGCACCGAGGTCAGGACGATGACGTTCATGATCTCGCCGGCGTGCGCGATGCCCAGGGAGTTCAGGGCGGCGACGTAGGAGCCGTCCTTCTTGATGGCCGGGTCGTTCCACGGCAGCAGCGAGACGACGACCAGGATCGAGCCCAGGTAGAAGACGCCGATCCGCCAGATGATGCTGTTGGTGGACTTGGTGACCGCGCGCTGCGGGTCCTCCGACTCACCGGCCGCCAGGGTCGCGATCTCGCTGCCCATGAAGGAGAAGACGACCAGCAGCACACCGGTCAGGATGGTGCCGGGGCCGTGCGGCAGGAAGCCGCCGTGGTTGGTCAGGTTGCCGAAGGACGCCTTGTCGGCGTGCACGCCCGGCAGGACGCCGAACACGGCCAGCAGGCCGATGACGATGAACGCGCCGATCGCCACGACCTTGATACCGGCGAACCAGAACTCGAACTCGCCGTAGGAGCCGACGGAGACGAGGTTGGTCGCGGTGAGCACGGTCATCACGATGAGCGCCCAGGCCCATTGGGGCACGGCGGGCACCCAGCCCGCGAGGATCCCGGCGCCGGCGGTGGCCTCGACGGCCAGCACGACGACCCAGAAGAACCAGTAGAGCCAGCCGATGGAGAAGCCGGCCCAGCGGCCGAGGGCACGGTCGGCGTGCGCCGAGAAGGAGCCGGAGGTGGGGTTGGCGGCGGACATCTCGCCGAGCATTCGCATCACGAGGACGACGAGGGTGCCGACGAGGGCGTACGACAGGAGGATGCCGGGTCCCGCGGTGGCGATGCCGGAGCTGGAACCGACGAAGAGGCCGGCGCCGATCACACCACCGATCGCGATCATCGAAAGATGGCGGTTCTTCAGTCCTGCTTGAAGGCCCGAACCAGGGGTCATGGACGGATTTCCTTTGCGCCAGGAGGAGCAGCTCGTATGAGCGGTGTACGAGTCGGTCCAGTGAATCCGAGGCGAACGAATTCGGGAACCTCTGAATCCGTATCGTTACTTGAGGTTCCCTTGAGGTTCTATGGCCGGGCTCACATTTTTGGCACTCCTTTGGGACGCCGCCACCCGGCGCTGCTGCCCCCCCATGAGGCGTGTCACACTCATTGCATGCGCGTGTATCTCGGCTCCGACCATGCGGGCTACGAACTCAAGAACCACCTCGTCGACTGGCTCAAGGCGGCGGGGCACGAGCCCGTCGACTGCGGGCCGCACATCTACGACGCCCAGGACGACTACCCGCCCTTCTGTCTGCGCGCCGCGGAGAAGGCGGCCGCGGACCCCGACGCCCTCGGCATCGTGATCGGCGGCTCGGGCAACGGTGAGCAGATCGCGGCGAACAAGGTGAAGGGCGTGCGGGCCGCGCTGGCCTGGAGCGAGGAGACCGCGGCGCTCGGCCGGCAGCACAACAACGCCAATGTCGTGGCCGTGGGTGCGCGCATGCACAGCACCGAGGAGGCGACGAAGTTCGTCGAGGTGTTCCTGAACACCCCGTTCTCCGGTGACGAGCGCCACATCCGCCGGATCGACATGCTGGCGGGCTACGAGACGACGGGTGACCTCCCGCCGATCCCGGCCCACCACCCCCAGCAGTAGCCTCCGCCGCCTGAGCCGGATCGCTCCGCCCAAAGCCCGTCCTCCGGCGGGCTTCCCCCCGCCCCCGCTCGCCCACCCGCCCACCCTCTCCGTCCGGCCGAAGGACCGACCGCCCGATTCACCCGGCCGGAAGGCCGGTCGATACGGCCTGGCGGGCCTGGGAGGGCGGTCGGTACGGCCCGGTGGCTGGAAGGCCGGCGGTACGGCCTGGCGGGCCTGGGAGGGCGGTCGGTGCGACCCGGTGGCTGGAAGGCCGGCGGTACGGCCTGGCGGGCCTGGGAGGGCGGTCGGTGCGACCCGGTGGCTGGAAGGCCGGCGGTAGGGCTCGGTGGCTGGAAGGCTGGCGGCAGGGCTCGGTGGGCTGGAAGGCTGGGCGGTGCGGATCGGTCGGCTGGAAGGCGGGTCGGTCCGGCTGCTCGGCCGGGACGTGCGCCCACCCCCGACGTCAGCCCGCCCCGGACGCAGCCCGCCCCCGACGTCAGCCCGTCCCGGACGCAGCCCGCCCCAGCCGCAGCCCGGTCCGTTCGTCCACCTCTCGGCCGACCGAGTCGGGTGGGTGGGTGGGCAAAGACGTGAAAGGACACCCGCCTTGCCGGAAGGGCACACCATCCATCGGCTGGCCCAGGACTACGCCGCCCGCTTCCGCGGCACGGCCCCCCGCGTCACCAGCCCCCAGGGCAAGTTCTCCGACGCCGCCGCCCTCCTGGACGGAGCCGCGCTGACGGCCACCGAAGCCCACGGCAAGCACCTCTTCCTCCGCTTCCGGGACACCGACTGGGTCCACATCCACCTCGGCCTGTTCGGCAAGGTCGGCTTCGGTGACGCCCCCGCGCCCCCGCCGACCGACACCGTCCGGCTCCGGCTCGCGAACGACACGTCGTACGTCGACCTCCGCGGCCCCACCACCTGCGCGCTGATCACGGACGAGGAGAAGCGCGCGATACACGACCGCCTCGGCCCCGACCCGCTCCGCGAGGACGCCGACCCCGCCGCCGCGTACCGCAGGATCTCCCGCAGCCGTACGACGATCGCCGCGCTGCTCATGGACCAGAAGATCGTCGCCGGCGTCGGCAACGTCTACCGCGCCGAGGTCCTCTTCCGGCACGGCATCGACCCGTACCGGACGGGCAGGGACATCACACCGGCCGAGTGGGACACCCTGTGGGCCGATCTCGTCACGCTGATGCGCGAGGGCGTGCGCAACAACCGGATCGACACCGTACGGCCCGAGCACACCCCGGAGGCCATGGGCCGGCCGCCACGCGTGGACGACCACGGCGGCGAGGTGTACGTCTACCGCCGCGCCACCCTGCCCTGCCACATCTGCGGCACCGGGATCCGCACCGCCGACCTCGCCGCCCGCAACCTCTTCTGGTGCCCCGCCTGTCAGAAGCGGTGACGGCGAGGATCCAGGGGTTTTCGTCTGGATCAGCCCGGGTCCGCCCCGGTCCGGACGAAACCCCCTAGAAGCCGTGCGGCAGCCACGGGGCCACCGCCGAGCCGAACGCCACCGACGCCTCCGCCAGCGCCCCCGGCCGCAGCTCCCGCACCCGCCCGGCCCCCGCCAGCGACAGCAGCGAGACCCCGCCGAGGTAGGCCGCGCCCAACTCCCGTACGGACAGTGACAGTTCGGCCGTATCGGACGTGCGCTCGCAGGATGCCCCCTTGGCGTCCCCCGTGAGCCGCCAGCGCCCCGCGTTCCAGGGGCAGAAGGTGTCCTCGACGTCCAGCACGACGTCCACCGGCGCCAGATACGTACGCGCCGACAGGGCCGTGCCCACGTCCACGAGGCGCAGGTGTCCGGCGTCCCGCAGCCGCAGCCGGCAGCGGCGGATGTCGGAGACCAGGTGCTGCCAGGCCTCGTCGACCGGCCGTCCCCGCACCGCCAGCGTCGTCATCAGGTCGATGCCGAACAGGAAGCGCCACAGCGCGGCCTCGGTCGCCGGATCGAGGGCGGCCAGGTCCTCCAGGGTTACCGTGCCGTCGTGTCCGCCCGGCCCCCAGCCCTCCTTGGTGCGGAAGCGGGTGTACCCGGTGACCTCCCCGTCCCGTTCGGCGACCACGCACTGCAGGGCCGACGCCCCGTTCCGCTCGCTCTCCGGGTCGAGCAGGCCGGCCTGCTCCCAGCCGGGCTGCCGGGCCAGCATGCCGGGGCGGCGGGGCACCAGCGCCGCGTACACCGCCTCGCACTCCTTCAGGACCTCGGCGGGCGGGGCGTAACGCACGCGCACCTCGTCGGTGCCCGCGGGCAGTGCCAGGGTGACCCGGCCGGTGTCGATCTCGGCGCTGATCTGGTGGGTCGCCGTGCCGTACCCGAAGCGGCCGTAGATCGCGGGCTCGGAGGCGAACAGGGCCGCCAGCGGCTCGCCCTTGGCGTGCGCGTCGTCCAGCAGCCGCCGCATCATCGACGTCAGGATCCCGCGCCGCCGGTGCGTCGCGGCCACGCTGACCATGGTCACGCCGGCCGTGGGCACCACCGCTGCGCCTGGCACGGTCATCCGGAAGCTGAAGGCTCCGGACGTACCGACGATCGTGTCCGCGTCCCAGACGGCCAGGGAGCGATCGAACTCGGTGACGGATTTGTCCAGTTCGCGCTCCTCGGGAGAGGCCGGCCCGCCCCCGAACGCACGGACCAGGTGGTCCCACCACCGGTCGAACTCCTCAGGGCGCAACGTCTTCGGTCCGGTCCAGCGGTCAGTCCCCATGAGCCATGCCTATCAGGGCATTGCGGGACGAGCCAGCGAATTTCTCCCGGGCGGCGGCGCGACGACCCCGTGTGCCGTTCACTGTGAGGACGCACCACGAGGCGAACCACGGCGCGAACCGCGGCACGAACCACGAAGTTGGGCCTCGCACGGGGGACAAGTGGGACCTCCCGTGCCAAGCAGCCGGTCCGATGGATAGGGTCCCGAACTAATGGCAGCAGGACGAGGGCGGCGCGCGAAGGCCGAGACGTTCACGGCCCGGTGGAAGATGCAGTGGCACCGGGCCCGCGTCGGCCTGCGCAGAAGCGCCGTGGACTACTTCCGGGGCGACGGCTCCGACTGGATCGCCTTCGCCGGACTGCTGCTCACCGTCCCGCTCCTCATGACCATGACACTCGCCGACTCGGTGTGGTGCTCCCCGGCCACGCTGGTGCTGCCGATCGTCGCGGGCGGCCTGCTGCTGCGCCCGGCGAGCCTGCTCGGCCTGTACGCGGCGGCGGCCACCGCGCTGATCGTGGAGTCGGTACGGCTCGGCCCCTACACCGAGGGCCCCTCCCGGGTCACCCCGGGCGTCGTCCTGGTCGTGGCGGCCTGCGGTTTCTTCGGCCTGCTCACGGCCCAGTTCCGCAGCCGGGTCGGCGTGCCCTGGCGGCGCGGCGGCACCATGCTGTTCGACCTGCGCGAGCGGATCCGGGTGCAGAGCAAGCTGCCGAAGCTGCCGCAGGGCTGGCACCACGAGATGGCGCTGCGCCCGGCCGGCGGCCAGTCCTTCTCCGGCGACTTCGTCGTCGCGGCCCGTACGAACGGCGGCCGGACCCTGGAGGTCGTCCTCACGGACGTGTCCGGCAAGGGCATGGACGCGGGATCGCGCGCCCTGCTGCTCTCCGGCGCCTTCGGCGGCCTCCTCGGCTCCCTGTCCCCGCACGCCTTCCTCCCCGCCGCCAACGGCTACCTCCTGCGCCAGGACTGGGACGAGGGCTTCGCCACCTCCATCCACCTGGTCCTGGACCTGGACTCCGGCGACTACGAGCTGTACTCCGCCGGCCATCCCCCGGGCCTGCAGCTGAGCGCGGGCAGTGGACGCTGGGAGGAGAAGGCCGCCGAGGGCCCGCTGCTCGGTGTGTACGACGGTGCCCAGTTCGATCCCGTGAAGGGCTCCCTGCGCCCCGGCGACGTCCTGATGCTGTTCACCGACGGCCTGGTGGAGACCTCCGACCGCGACATCGTCGAGGGCATCGACCGCCTCACCGGCGAGGCCGACCGCTATGTCGCCGGCGGCTTCCACGGTGCCGCCTGGCACCTGATCGAGGCGGTCGCCAAGGACGTCAACGACGACAGGGCCCTCCTCCTGATCTGCCGCCAGGCCTCGGCGCTCACCCGCTGAGACCGCCGGCCCCGCTCCGGGGGCGGGGGGGCCGTACCCACCGTCGCTCGTCCACGGCGCGTTCACGGACGGCGTCCTGTTCCTCGCCCCGGCCTCGGTCACCCTCCCGGCCTGCGCCGCCCCGCGAGACACTGGGCCGATGACACAGCTCACGCTCGCCGAGGTGGAGGCTCTCGCCCGGGCCGCACACGAGGGGCAGACCGACAAGGCGGGACGGCCGTACGCCGAACATCTCGCGGCCGTCGCCGAGGGCGTACGCGCCCGGGGCGGGGATGCCGAACAGATCGCGGCGGCCTGGCTGCACGACTCCGTCGAGGACGACGCGCTGAGCGAGGAGTGGCTCGCGGCGGCCGCCCTGAGCCGGCGCACCAAGGACATCGTGGGCGCCGTCACCAAGCGGGCCGGCGAGGAGCCGGAGGCGTACGCGCGGCGGATCCTCGCCACCCCGGGTGCGTTGCTGGTGAAGGAGGCCGACCTCGCCCACAACGCCGACCCGGAGCGGCTCGCGGTCCTGGACGAGCCGACCCGGAAGCGGCTGACAGCGAAGTACGCCCGGATGCGCGCACTCCTCGGTCTCGGCCGGGGCGGGTCAGAAGGGGGCTGAGGGCCTGTCCGCCGAGGCGCCTCGCCCGGCACCGCCGGGCGGAGTCCGGCCGCTGCCGGCCGCCCGGCCCGGCGCACTCGTCCACGCCGACGTCAACGAGCTCGGCGACATCCCGCCCGGTCCGCCTCCGGCCCCGCGTCCGTGACGCGCATGGCCGCGCTCAGTGGGGCCAGCACGCGCCAGCCCAGGGCCTCGTACAGCGCCCGGCCCTCCTCCGTCGCACCCAGCACGGCCGCCCTCGCCCCCTGGCGGGCGCCGGCTGCGGCGAGCGTGTCCAGTACCACGCGCCCGAGGCCCCGCCGCTGATGGGCCGGGTCGGTCTCCACCTGGTCGACGACGGCGGTCGCACCGGTGACGGCCGTCTGCCCGCGCGCGGCGAAGGCCCCGTCGGCGGCCCGCACCACGACCCGGGTGACCCCGCCCCGGCTCCAACTGCTCAGCCGGTAGCCGTCGGGGAGGTCGGGCGCGGCCCCGGCCTCGGCCAAGGAGGCCGCCATGAAGGCGGCGTGACCGTCCAGCAGCCTCCACCCCGGCGGGAGCCACGCCTGGAGGGTCCGCGCCGGCACGAACGCCTTCAGCGCGACACCGGCGGCGCTGTTCTCGGCCAGCTTCCGGACGGTCGCCTCGTCGGCGTCGGTCAGTACATGCCGGGCCACCTCCTTCGGCAGGCCGACCTCGACCGTGAAACCCCAGGGTTCGCGCGTCGGCTCGGCAGCCCCGCGCGACACGACCCAGCCCTCCACCCATGCGCGTACAGCTTCGGCAGTACTCCCGAAAGGCACGGCCCCTCCATGAGTAGGTAACAGGTGCTCATGAATAGTGTCTATTACATGATGGCACCGCGCGACCAGGCGCACAACGCCGGCCCGGAGCGGCGCGCGGTCCCGGGCGAGCCGACCCGGAAACGACCGACCGAGAGGTGCGCACCGGACGTGCGCACCTCTCGGCCCGGGGGAGTCGGAGTCGGAGGACTAGACGCTGACCTTCTCGCGCTCCTTCTTCTGGCGCTCGCGGGCCAGTTCGGCCGCGTCCTGCCTGAACGCCCACTCGGTCTTCGGTTCCATCGCGAAGCGGAACACCCGCTGCACCGGCCGGGTGCACAACAGCGTGACGGCGGCGGCCGCGAGGACGGTGACGGCGGCCGAACCGAGCAGGCCGTACCGCTGGGCGTAGTCGAATGCGCCCGCGTAGAGGCAGCCCTTCACCACGAAGCCGTGGAGCAGATAGCCGTACAGCGTGCCCGCTCCGAGAGCGGTGAACCACATCCTGCGGCGCGGCACCCAGGCGAAGAAGCAGGCGGTCAGCAGCACGGCGCAGCCGAACAGCGCCAGCGTCATGAGCGGCCCGGCCCACCAGGGCGCGCCCAGGTCCTGCGCCGCGCTCTCCCGGTAGAACCAGCCGACGTCCATGCGGGGCGCGCTCCACCAGCCGACGGCCAGTGCCGCTACGACCACCGGCACCGACGCGATCCGCACCCACCTGCGGCGCAGCATGGTGAAGTGCTCGGGCCTCAGACACAGGCCCAGCACGAAACAGGGCAGGAACTGCAGCACCCGGCCGAGGTCGAGACCGCCTCCCGTGCCCGCGGACACCGAGCCGAGCATGGCGACCCCCAGCGCGATGGGCACCGGCCAGCGCACCAGCTTCCACAGGGGGCTGAGCAGGCGCCAGACGAACAGCGCGCACAGGAACCAGGTCAGGTACCAGGGGGAGAAGAGGTTGAACGGCTGGTCGGTGACGTGGCCGACGTAGCGCCGGAACAGTGAGTAAGCCGTCTGGAACAGCACGTACGGCAGGGCGACACCGGTGATCAGACGCTTCAGCCGGTCCGGCCGCAGGTCGAAACCGCGGGAGAAGTAGCCGGAGATGATGATGAACGCCGGCATGTGGAAGGTGTACACCACGTCGTACAGGCCTTCGAGGATCCGGCTGTCGCTCTTCACCGGAGCCCAGGAGTGCCCCACCGCCACCAGCACGATCGCCAGGTACTTGACGTTGTCGAAGAACGCGTCGCGCTGTTTGCCCGGTCTGTCCGCCGGGGGCCGCCGCTCCTGCGCACCCGTCGGGGTGTGCGGACCGGCCGCTCCGTCCGCCGGCGACTGTGCCGGGGGGAGCGGCCTGCGGTGCTGGCCGGGGAGCGAGGCGGCGTCAAACATCTGAGGCACCCTAGCGTCGCCTGTGGGATTTCGTAAAACTCCCCCGGGCATTCCTGGTTAGCGGCTTCGTATACCCCCGATTTAGCGAACTCGACGCCTGGACCCACGTGATGATGGGCACACGGCAGGCTGTCTGTTCGTCCCCGTTGTCCTGTTCATCCCGGCCAATCGGTGCATATGTCGTGCCTGTGCGGTCAATTCGAATTACCTGCGCAGATGGTGTGTGCGCAGCGAAACGAAGTCGCGCGATATCCCGTGGGGGCTCCCGCGGGTGCCTCCTCGAATTACCGTGAGGCGCGTCCCCCGTGCCGAGCCCGCGCCCGACGTTGTGTCACGGGCCGCATACGCCGGCCGGGTTGGTGGCACGATGGTTCTGGCGGGGGTGCGCGGGCCGTACCCCCGGGCCGGGAGAGCGGACCGACCGAGGGTGTGATCAGTTGTGGCCATTTCACTGTCTGTGGTGCTGCTGTTGGCGATCATCCTTGTAGTGCTGCTGAGAGGGGGGAGTATCAAGGCAGGACCCGCGATCGTCGCGATCCTCTTCGGCTTCTTCCTCGCCTCGACCGGCATGGCCCCCTCCATCGACCGCTTCCTGAACTCGATAGCGGACTCCATCAGCTCGATCAAGTTCTGACCGGTGCGGGGGCGACCGGAGCGGAACGCGCTGAACAACTGAAGCAACGGGGGACCCACGGGTATGGCGCTGCGCGAGACGGACCCGCCGGAGATCGGCGGCTACCGGATCGAGGACCGCCTGGGCAGCGGCGGCATGGGCGTGGTGTACCTCGCCCGGTCCGCCTCCGGCCGCCGGCTCGCGGTCAAGGTCGTCCACGGCCAGTACGCCGACGACGACGAGTTCCGCATCCGGTTCAGCCGCGAGGTGGCCGCCGCACGCCAGGTCAGCGGCGCCTTCACGGCCCCTGTGGTGGACGCGGACGCCGACGCCCCGCGGCCCTGGATGGCCACGCTCTACATCCCCGGCGAGGACCTCGGCACCCACGTCCGCCGCCACGGCCCGCTCCCGCCGCACCGGCTGCGCGAACTCGCCGCCGGCCTCGCCGAGGCGCTGCGCGACATCCACCGCGCCGGAGTCGTCCACCGGGACCTGAAACCGGCCAACGTCATGCTCGCCGACGACGGCCCGCGCGTCATCGACTTCGGTGTCTCGCGCGCCGCCGAGTCCACCGCCGCCGACGCCCTCACCCAGACGGGCCGGGTGATGGGCACCCCGCCCTTCATGTCCCCCGAGCAGTTCACCTCCCCGCACGAGGTCGGCCCCGCCACCGACGTCTTCTCCCTCGGCTCGGTCGTCGCGTACGCCGCCACCCGGCACGGCCCCTTCGACAGCGTGAGCCACTGGGAGACGGCGACGAGGGTCGTCGAGCGCGAGCCCGACCTCGACGGCGTCCCCGCCGACCTGCTCCCCTTCGTCCGCCTCTGTCTGGAGAAGCACCCCAAGACCCGCCCCACCCCCGACGAACTCCTGCGCTTCCTCCGCGACGGCCGCCTGCCCGACCGGGCCCCGGACACCGGCCTCGACCCGGCCCGGCCCGACCCGTCCCGGACGCCCACCGAGCAGGCCCGCCGTCGCCGCCGGGCGGCCCTGGTGGCCGCCGCCGTCGCAGCGGCCGTCCTGGCCGCCACCGGCACCGTCGTCCTGGCCCGTGACGGCGGGGGCGCCCCGCACGCCCTGCCGGCGGGCTGGCACGCCTGGCACCGGCAGGCCGGGGACCCCGCGGGCAGGAACCGGAGCATCGCGGTCGCCAGCGGTCCGTTCAGCGGGTGTGTCACTTCGCAGACGTCCCTGGTGTGCGCCGGCAGCGGCATCAAGGCCGCCCGGTTCGCCCTGGCCGACGGCCGAAACGCCTGGACGCTGCCCATGGACCACAGGCCCGTGTCCCTGACCCCGGACGGTGGCACGGTCATCGGCGCCCGCCCCGGTGGCGTGTACGTCATCGGCACCGACGAGCGCAACGCCGGGTCGACGAAGGATCCGGAGATCCAGACCCGCTACACGGTGCAGTCCCTCGACACGGCCACCGGCAAGGCCGTCTGGCGGACGACCGTCGCCGACAACACCGACGGCATGGGCCCGGACACCGGCGGCGCCGTCGCGACCCCGGCCGGCGTCTTCACCACCTACGGCAAGGACTCCGACTCCTACGCCCTCCTCGACGCCGCCCACGGCACCGTCCGCTGGCACCACCGGATGCCCTACGGCGTGAAGGACGACGGAGAGTGCCAGGTCTCCGGCGCCGCCGGACAGGCGTACCTGGTCTGCCACGCCATCAACGCCCACGGCGACCCGGACCGCACCACGATCGCCCAGCTCGACCCCGCCACCGGCAAGGCCCGCTGGACGCGGACGGTCAAGGGCGGGGTCGCCGTGCTGGGCGAGGCACACCGGACTCTGGTACTGGGCGCCGACCCGACCGTGCAGAAGCTGAGCGGCCTGACCCTGATCAACCTCGACTCGCACGTCGTGACGACGGTACGGCTGTCCGCGCCGCACCCCGCCTCGGCCGCCTACCTGGTGCGCGGCACCGTGTATCTCACCCTCACCAGCGGCAGCGTCCGGGCTGTCGACCCGGCCACCGGACGCGAGCTGTGGCAGAGCAACTCC
Organism: Streptomyces sp. NPDC001135; assembly: GCF_053598395.1. Lineage (NCBI taxonomy): Bacteria > Bacillati > Actinomycetota > Actinomycetes > Kitasatosporales > Streptomycetaceae > Streptomyces > Streptomyces sp. NPDC001135. The sequence continues at coordinate 323,629 of NZ_JBSFKD010000002.1, forward strand.
ACCGTCGAACAGCCCGGCCCGCCCACCGCCTCCGCCACCCGGCTCTACGTGGCCTCGCCCAACGGCCGCCTGGCCGCCCTCGACCTGCGCACGGGCCGGGTCACCGGCACGCTCCCCGGCCGCGACGACAGCGACACCGACGGCTTCACCGACACCCCCGGGGCCCCCGTCCTGTCGGGCGACGCCCTCTACGTCCCCTACGGCGTGCGCTCGGTGTACAGCGTGGACGTGAACACCCTCCAGAACCCCTGAGGCCGTCACCCGTCGAACAATCGGATACGCCGATGATCACCGGCCTGGGCCGCCGGTGATCTGCGGTCATGTGGATGCGGGCACGCGGGGGACACGCCCATGGGGAGCCGTGTCCGGTGTTCGTCATGGTCGTTGGAGCGAGCATGCGAAAGATCATCATGACCGCCACGCTGGCCGTGGCCGCCATCGCCATGGCAGCTCCCGCCCATGCGGACAACACCTCGACCCCGTTCGCCAACTGGACCTTCGCGCCGGCATCCGTCTGCGGGCTGGAAGGGGCGGAGGTGTCGGCGCTGCCCATCCTGGCCAACTACATCCCCATCCACTCCAACAGCTGCTCGAACGGCAACGTGCTCGATCACCCGACGGTCTAGACCGAACGATCCCCGCGGCCCGGCAGCACACTTCCGATCGACGTGAACGGGAGATCGCCGACGGGGCGGACGAGGCGATCGTGAACGCGCTGAGGACGGCCGAAGGCCCAGGAAGAGGAAATCAACCTCTCACCTGGGCCTTCGGCATCCAGAGCGGGCGACGGGAATCGAACCCGCGTAGCTAGTTTGGAAGACTAGGGCTCTACCATTGAGCTACGCCCGCAACAGTGCGCCGCAGGTCGGTGACCGCGGCACTGGAGGCATCGTAGCGGGTCGCCCGCCGCCGAGGCCAACGAGTTGGTCCCGGAGCCGTCGCGCGTGCCGTCTGCGGGAATGCAGCCGACGTAATCGTCCGGGGCATGTACCCTACGTGTCGCACCAGACGGGGTGTGGCGCAGCTTGGTAGCGCGTCCGCTTTGGGAGCGGAAGGCCGTGGGTTCAAATCCCGCCACCCCGACCAACGGCTCGCGACGTCGCGATGATCGCCTTTTGGGGCGCTGACCGGCTGCGGTTACTATGCAAGCTGCGCGCCCGTGTGTCCCGGCCCACTCGGCCTACGAACTCCTCCGGGCGGCGAAATCCGCCGGACCAGTCTGGCTCCGGCAGAACCCAAGAAGTCAGCCACAAGGAGACCGAACCGTGAAGAGCGCCGTGGAGACCCTGAACCCGACCCGGGTTCGGCTCACTGTCGAGGTGCCCTTCGAGGAGCTCAAGGACAGCCTCGACGCGGCGTACAAGAAGATCAACCAGCAGGTCACGGTGAAGGGCTTCCGCAAGGGCAAGATCCCGGCCCGCGTCATCGACCAGCGGTTCGGCCGCGGTGCGGTGCTGGAGGAGGCCGTCAACGACGCGCTGCCGAAGTTCTACACCGAGGCGGTCAACGAGGCCGAGCTGAGCCCGCTGGGCCAGCCCGAGGTCGACATCACCGAGCTGAAGGACGGCGAGACGCTGAACTTCACCGCCGAGGTCGACATCCGCCCGGCCCTGGAGATCCCGGACTACTCCGGCATCGAGGTCGAGGTCGACGCCGTCGAGGTCACCGACGAGGACATCGAGAAGTCGGTCGAGCAGCTGCGCGAGCGCTTCGCCTCCACCTCCCCGGTCGAGCGCGCCGCCGAGGACGGCGACGTCGTCACCATCGACCTGGAGGCCAAGGTCGACGGCGAGGTGCTGGAGGACGGCATCGCCAACGGCGTGTCCTACACCATCGGCTCCGGTGAGCTGCTCGACGGCATCGACGACGCCGTCAAGGGCCTGTCCGCCGGTGAGGAGGCCACCTTCACCTCCGAGCTGAAGGGCGGCTCCGCCGCGGGCAAGGAGGCCGAGGTCACCGTCAAGGTCACCCAGGTCGCCGCCCGTGAACTGCCCGAGCTGGACGACGAGTTCGCGCAGCTCGCCTCCGAGTTCGACACCCTGGACGAGCTCAGGGCCGACAGCCGCAAGCGCCTCGCGAACATGAAGCAGTTCGACCAGGCCACCCAGGCCCAGGAGCGCGTCCTGGAGAAGCTCCTCGAGCTGGTCGAGGTCCCGGTCCCCGAGAAGCTGCTCGAGGACGAGATCAACACCCGCAAGCACAACCTGGAGCACCACCAGCTCGGCCAGATGGGCCTCACCCTCGACAAGTACCTGGAGATCCAGGGCAAGACCGCCGAGGAGTTCGACACCGAGACCCGTGAGGCCGCGGTCAAGGGCATCAAGACCCAGTTCGTCCTCGACGAGCTGGTCAAGAAGGAGAACCTCAACGTCAACCAGGAGGAGCTCACCGAGCACCTCATGCGGCGTGCGGCCTCCTCCGGCATGTCCCCCGACCAGTTCGCCCAGGCCGTCGTCGAGGGCGGCCAGGTGCCGCTCCTGGTCGGCGAGGTCGCCCGCGGCAAGGCCCTGGCCGTCGTGGTCGAGGCCGCCACGGTGAAGGACACCAACGGCGAGATCGTCGACCTGGACGACGAGGAGGAGGAGACCGAGGCCGCCGAGGCGTCGGAGACCTCCGAGGAGACCACCGAGGGCTGAGCGGCCCCGCAGCGCCTCTGAAGCGCGTACACAGGCCCCTGGGAGTCTCTCCCGGGGGCCTGTGCCGTACTGCGGCAGCAGCCGGCCCGAGGGGCACGGGGAAGGGCGCGACGGGCCACAACGGGCCCGCGGCCGCCGGTGCACCGCGCATCCGACGGCGAGGACGGTCCCGGTCCGCGCGGAGCGCTACGCCCCCGGCGAACACCACCATCTCCGGGATTCCCCGAAGGGACCCTCGCGTTAGGGTCCATGAAAGGCAGAACAATGAGACGGCCCGGCGCCGTCGCAAGACGAGCAGGTGGATACGTGACGAATCTGATGCCCTCCGCCGCCGGCGAGCCTTCCATCGGTGGTGGCCTCGGTGACCAGGTGTACAACCGGCTGCTCGACGAGCGGATCGTGTTTCTCGGTCAGCAGGTCGACGACGACATCGCCAACAAGATCACCGCGCAGCTGCTGCTCCTCGCCGCCGACCCGACCAAGGACATCTACCTCTACATCAACAGCCCCGGCGGCTCGGTGACGGCCGGCATGGCGATCTACGACACCATGCAGTACATCCCGAACGACGTGATCACCATCGGCATGGGCATGGCGGCCTCGATGGGCCAGTTCCTGCTCACCGGCGGCACCGCCGGCAAGCGCTTCGCCCTGCCGCACACGGACATCATGATGCACCAGGGCTCCGCGGGCCTGGGCGGTACGGTCTCGGACATCAAGATCCAGGCCCAGTACCTGCTGCGCACCAAGAAGACCATGTCCGAGCTGACCGCGCTGCACTCCGGCCAGTCCGTCGAGACGATCATCCGCGACGGCGACCGCGACCGCTGGTTCACCCCGGAAGAGGCCAAGGAGTACGGTCTCATTGACGAGATCATCACGCATGCCTCGGGTGTTCCGGGAGGCGGCGGCACCGGTGCCTGACCGGCCCGGCCGCGCCACGCGCCGCCGAGACACCAGCCCCCCGAACGCCACCAGGACGGTGAACCCCATGAGCAACTTCTCCGGTGCCGCCAGCGGTATGTACGAAGGGCCCCGCCCCGACAGCCGCTACGTCATCCCGCGCTTCGTCGAGCGCACCTCCCAGGGCATCCGCGAGTACGACCCGTATGCGAAGCTCTTCGAGGAGCGCGTGATCTTCCTGGGCGTCCAGATCGACGACGCCTCCGCCAACGACGTCATGGCGCAGCTGCTGTGCCTGGAGTCGATGGACCCGGACCGGGACATCTCGATCTACATCAACAGCCCTGGTGGCGACATGACCGCCCTGACGGCGATCTACGACACGATGCAGTTCGTGAAGCCCGACATCCAGACGGTCTGCATGGGCCAGGCGGCCTCCGCCGCGGCGATCCTGCTCGCCGCCGGTACGCCCGGCAAGCGCATGGCGCTGCCGAACTCGCGCGTTCTGATCCACCAGCCGGCGGGCTCCACCGGCCGCGGTCAGCTCTCCGATCTGGAGATCATCGCCAACGAGTTCACCCGGATGCGTGAGCAGCTGGAGGACATGCTGGCCAAGCACTCGAACCAGCCGATCGAGAAGATCCGCGAGGACATCGAGCGCGACAAGATCCTCACGGCCGAGGAGGCGCTGGAGTACGGCCTCGTCGACCAGATCATCTCCACCCGCAAGCTGAACAACGCCGCGGTCCGCTGACACGAAGCGGCACGCTCTTTGCCCCTCTTGGCACGGTGCACGTCAAAGTGAACCCTGCCAAGGGGGGCCCGAACACCGGGCCCGGCAAGGTACCGTCGGACATAAGGCAGCACCAGGAGCCGCTGGATTCGAAAGCGTCCAGGCGTCTCCCAGGCGAAGGGGAAGCACACCGTGGCACGCATCGGTGACGGCGGCGATCTGCTCAAGTGCTCGTTCTGCGGCAAGAGCCAGAAGCAGGTCAAGAAGCTCATCGCAGGGCCCGGTGTGTACATCTGCGACGAGTGCATCGATCTCTGCAACGAGATCATCGAGGAGGAGCTCGCCGAGACGAGCGAGGTGCGCTGGGAGGAACTCCCGAAGCCCCGCGAGATCTACGAGTTCCTCGAGGGCTACGTGGTCGGCCAGGAAGCGGCCAAGAAGGCGCTCTCCGTCGCGGTGTACAACCACTACAAGCGGGTCCAGGCAGGCGAGAACGGCGGCCCGAGCGGCCGTGACGACGCCATCGAGCTGGCGAAGTCCAACATCCTCCTGCTGGGCCCCACGGGCTCCGGCAAGACCCTCCTCGCGCAGACCCTGGCGCGCATGCTGAACGTCCCCTTCGCGATCGCCGACGCGACGGCGCTCACGGAGGCGGGTTATGTGGGCGAGGACGTCGAGAACATCCTCCTGAAGCTGATCCAGGCGGCGGACTACGACGTCAAGAAGGCCGAAACCGGGATCATCTACATCGACGAGATCGACAAGGTGGCGCGCAAGAGCGAGAACCCGTCGATCACGCGCGACGTATCGGGTGAAGGCGTGCAGCAGGCCCTCCTGAAGATCCTGGAGGGCACCACGGCCTCGGTCCCGCCCCAGGGCGGCCGTAAGCACCCCCACCAGGAGTTCATCCAGATCGACACGACGAACGTCCTGTTCATCGTGGGCGGTGCCTTCGCCGGCCTGGAGAAGATCATCGAGGCCCGCGCAGGCGCGAAGGGCATCGGCTTCGGCGCCACGATCCTCTCCAAGCGCGAGCTGGAGTCCAAGGACGTCTTCGAGGACGTCATGCCGGAGGACCTGGTCAAGTTCGGCATGATCCCCGAGTTCATCGGCCGTCTGCCGGTGATCACGTCGGTCCACAACCTCGACCGCGAAGCACTGCTCAAGATCCTCGTGGAGCCCCGCAACGCCCTGGTCAAGCAGTACCAGCGCCTCTTCGAACTCGACGGCGTGGAGCTGGACTTCGAACGCGAGGCCCTGGAAGCCATCGCCGACCAGGCCATCCTCCGCCAGACCGGCGCCCGCGGCCTGCGCGCCATCATGGAGGAAGTCCTCCAGGGCGTCATGTACGAGGTCCCGTCCCGCAAGGACGTGGCCCGCGTGGTCATCACAGCCGACGTGGTCCTGTCCAACGTCAACCCGACGCTGATCCCTCGGGATGCGCGGGGGCGGGGCTCGGGGGAGCAGAAGTCGGCGTAGCGCCGTACCGCACACAGAAGTGATGCCCGGCACCGGTGGTGCCGGGCATCACTCATGTGCGTCACCCGGCGAAGACAATCAGTCGGGCACACGTCATTTCTTGAGGCAGGATCTGCATCCGTGCAGTCCCGCTGGCGACCGCCACGTCGGCAGGCGCCGATCAGAACGACAAATAACGCGACGGCCGCTTGCAGCTTGGCCTAGGTGCTGAGTTCTTGGGTCCGGCAGGGTGTCCCACCTTGTCGGTGGACGCCCCGCCGGATGGGGTGCACTGCTACGCCAACATCACATCTTCACGCGGACGTCGTTGCGCAGCTTGGCCGTGAGCTCAGCGGCGTCGCTCATCGAGCCGCCCTGGCCGGAGGCGAGAGAGGCGACGCTGAACGACGTGACGGTGACGACCGTGCTGTGGTCGCCCCAGATGCAGATCGGCACCTGCATGGTCTTGGGCACCCCCGACTCCGAGCTCGACGAGCCGCTGGTGTCGATCTGAGCCATCTGGCACTTCATGACGCCGTTGGAGAACCCTGCCGGGTGGACGGTCTCGGGGCTGCCGATCAGCTTGCCCTTGGTGTCGGAACCACTCTGGTCCTTCTCGGACTCCGTCTTGGCCTTGGCGAACAAGCCGTCGACGACCGTCTCCGGGTCGGCGACGGTCCCGTACACGCCGTGGAAGCCGAGAGCCTTCATGGTCAGGCCCTTGCCGTTCTGGTACTTGGCGCTCACCTCCGTGGGGTTCTTCACCCCCCAATTCTCGAAGTCCGATTTACCGGCGCCGCTGGGATCCGAGGAGTTGGAGCTCGCCTGCTTCGTGTACGTCCCGTTGATGACCGCCTCCGGCGCCGTCAGCTTGTGCGGACCGTCATCCGCCACGCCGTTGCTGCTCCCGCTGAAGAGCAGGTACCCCGCCACCGCCACGGCCGCCACCACGGCCACCCCGCCGATGATCAGGCCCGTCTTCTTCTTGCCGCCGGCCGGAGCCGGAGGCTGCGGCATGCTGTACGGCTGCTGGCCGTAGGGACCCGGCTGCTGGCCGTACGGGTTCGGCTGCTGCGGCATGCCCTGCTGCGGGTAGCCGTACCCGGGCTGCGGCGGGCCCGCAGGCGCCTGCTGGGGGTAGCCGTAGCCGGGCTGCGGAGCCTGCGGCTGCTGGCCGTACGGGCCGGGCTGGCCCGGCTGCCCCGGCTGGCCGTAGGGCCCCGGCTGGCCGTACGGCCCAGGCTGCCCCGGCTGGCCGTACGGACCCGGCTGCTGGGGCGGCCCGCCGTACGGGCCCGGCTGGTTGTTGCTCATGGCTGGGGTTCCTCCCGTTGTGTGTTCCTCGGACGGAATCCTCGCGGAAGGCACCACAGCTTGAATCACCGGGGGCCGCATCGTTACGAAACATGCAAACGATGCGGCCCGGCGCGCTGCGAAGAGCTGTCAGGGCTGGGACAGGCTCAGAAGTGGCTGGCAGGCTACCAAATGTCGTTTCTCTCGGGTTGTGTGGTGCAATTCGAGAGCTCAGAGCTCCCTTGGAACACTGCGACCTCACGCCAGACCAGGCGTATGCCGCCCGGATCGGATGCTGTCGTGTACCAGGTCTGGCTTGTGCCTTGTCCTGCGTAGAGGTGGTGCCAGCTCCAGTAGTGATCGGTGCCGTTCGATCGGCGTGTCACCAGCCTGACCGCTACATTGCGCCCGTCTGCCGCCGTGTCCTCGACCTTGAGACTGACGTCGTCCAGAGAGTTCTTGCCAGTGAATGTCTGGCTGCCGCCTCCGGTGGCGGCGATGTACGGGTTGCCGTGCATCCAGTAGACGGCAGGGCACTCCCTCCAGGCAGCGGCAGCAGGGGGAGCGGCGAGAGTCGTGATCACGAGACTGGCTGCCGCTGCAAGTCCCCCTGCTGCTGCCATTCGATAGGTTTTCAACGAATCTCCTGCTCTTGAACCTTGCGTGACGTGGACATGCACATTCTAGTCGGTACCTGTCTACGTTGAACCTGTGTTCGATGAAGGGGGATGCAGGTAGCTACTGCCTGCTGGGACTTGGGTTTCGGGGCGGCGCTCCGACACCTCTAAACTGACCCCGTGACCGAGAACGCTCAGCAGCAGCCACCCGCGCCCGACCCCGAACTGCCGACCCAGTACGCGCCGGCCGATGTAGAGGGGCCGCTGTACGAGCGCTGGGTAGAGCGCGGTTACTTCGAGGCGGACGAGAAGAGCGACAAGCCGCCGTACACCGTCGTCATCCCGCCGCCGAACGTCACGGGCAGCCTGCACCTGGGCCACGCCTTCGAGCACACCCTCATCGACGCGCTGACCCGCCGTAAGCGCATGCAGGGCTACGAGACGCTGTGGCAGCCCGGCATGGACCACGCCGGTATCGCCACGCAGAACGTCGTCGAGAGGGAGCTGGGCAAGGAGGGCAAGTCCCGGCACGACCTCGGCCGTGAGGCCTTCGTCGAGCGCGTCTGGCAGTGGAAGGGCGAGTCCGGCGGGCAGATCTCCGGGCAGATGCGGCGCCTCGGTGACGGCGTCGCCTGGTCGCGCGAGCGGTTCACCATGGACGAGGGGCTCTCCCAGGCCGTTCAGACCATCTTCAAGCGGCTCTACGACGACGAGCTGATCTACCGCGCCGAGCGCATCATCAACTGGTGCCCGCGCTGTCTGACGGCCATCTCGGACATCGAGGTCGAGTACCAGGACGACGACGGCGAGCTGGTCTCCATGCGCTACGGCGACGGGGACGACTCCATCGTCGTCGCCACGACCCGCGCCGAGACCATGCTCGGCGACACCGCCGTCGCCGTCCACCCGGACGATGAGCGCTACCGGCACCTCGTCGGCAAGCTCATCAGGCTCCCGCTGACCGACCGCTCCATCCCGGTCGTCGCCGACACCCACGTCGACCCCGAGTTCGGCACCGGCGCCGTCAAGGTCACCCCGGCCCACGACCCGAACGACTTCGAGATCGGCCAGCGGCACGACCTGCCGTCCATCACGATCATGGACGAGCACGCCGTCATCACCGCCCACGGACCCTTCCAGGGCCTGGACCGCCTCGAGGCCCGCTCCGCCATCGTCGCCGCGCTGCGCGCCGAGGGCCGGATCGTCGCCGAGAAGCGGCCGTACGTCCACTCCGTCGGCCACTGCTCGCGCTGCAAGACGACCATCGAGCCGCGCCTGTCGATGCAGTGGTGGGTCAAGGTCGGCCCGCTGGCGAAGGCGGCGGGCGACGCCGTCCGCGACGGCCGCGTCAAGATCCATCCGCAGGAGATGGAGAAGCGCTACTTCGACTGGGTCGACAACCTCCACGACTGGTGCATCTCGCGGCAGTTGTGGTGGGGGCACCGGATTCCGGTCTGGTACGGCCCGGGCGGGGAAGTCGTGTGCGTCGGGCCCGACGACGAGGCCCCCACCGGCGAGGGCTGGCACCAGGACACCGACGTCCTCGACACCTGGTTCTCCTCCGGCCTGTGGCCGTTCTCCACCCTCGGCTGGCCCGAGCAGACCGAGTCGCTCGCGAAGTTCTACCCGAACTCCGTCCTGGTCACCGGCTACGACATCCTCTTCTTCTGGGTCGCCCGGATGATGATGTTCGGCCTGTACGCGATGGACGGCACCCCGCCGTTCCACACCATCGCCCTGCACGGCATGGTCCGCGACCAGTTCGGCAAGAAGATGTCGAAGTCCTTCGGCAACGCGGTCAACCCGCTGGACTGGATGGACAAGTACGGCAGCGACGCGCTCCGGTTCACCCTGGCCCGTGGTGCGAACCCCGGTGTCGACGTCCCGATCGGCGAGGACTGGGTCCAGGGCTCCCGCAACTTCGCCAACAAGATCTGGAACGCCACCCGTTTCGCCCTGATGAACGGCGCCACGGTGGAGGGCCCGCTGCCGGACCCGTCCGCGATGTCGGCGACGGACCGCTGGATCCTCTCCCGCCTGAACTCGGTCGTCGCCGAAGTCGACGCCTTCTACGACGACTTCCAGTTCGCCAAGCTGTCGGACACCCTCTTCCACTTCGCGTGGGACGAGGTCTTCGACTGGTACGTCGAGCTGTCCAAGACCGTCTTCCAGGCGGGCGGCGAGCCGGCCGAGGTCAGCAAGCGGGTCCTCGGCGAGGTTCTCGACGTCACCCTCAAGCTCCTGCACCCGGTGGTCCCGTTCGTCGCCGAGACCCTGTGGACGACGCTGACCGGCGGTGAGTCGGTCGTCATCGCCGAGTGGCCCAAGGACAGTGGCTTCCGGGACCAGGCGGCCGAGAAGGAGATCGAGACCCTCCAGTCGGTCATCACCGAGGTCCGCCGCTTCCGCGCCGACCAGGGCCTCCAGCCCGGCCAGCGGGTCCCGGCCCGGCTGACCCTGGACGGCACGGCCCTCGCCCCGCACGAGGCCGCCATCCGCCAGCTGCTGCGTCTGCAGCCGGAGGGTGACTCCTTCACGGCCACGGCCACCCTGCCGGTCGCCGGTGCCGAGGTCGCGCTCGACCTGTCCGGCACGATCGACGTCGCGGCCGAGCGGAAGCGGCTGGCGAAGGACCTGGCCGCCGCCGAGAAGGAGAAGGCCCAGGCCACGGCCAAGCTCGGCAACGAGGCGTTCCTCGCCAAGGCCCCGGACAACGTGGTGGACAAGATCCGCACGCGCCTCTCCAAGGCCGAGGACGACATCGCCCGCATCAGCGCCCAGCTGGACCGCCTGCCGCAGGCGTAAGCGTCCGTACGCTGCCCAAGGCCCCCGGAGCCGTTCAGGCACCGGGGGTCCTCGCGTGCCCGAAGGGGAAGGGGCTGTACCGATGTGCGGCTCCGCCGCGTGGGCGGGATCAGCCACGACGCACCCGCGGCCGGCCTACGGGACAAGCCACCCCGTACCGGCGCCCGAAGCCACCGCACCCTTTGTCACTGCCGCTCCGTAGACTGGGCCCCGTGAGCGACCACCCCGGCACCAGCGACACCCCCGAGCCCCTCGACAGCTTCGACGAGATCATCGAGGCCGAAACCACCCGCGACCCCGACCTCGCCGTGATCGAGGCCGGCAGCCGAACCCTGCGTACCCAGGGCGGGCAGCCGCACGCCGACGTGCCCGCGCGGCCGGAGGACCCGGAGGTCGACCGGGCCCTGCGCGAGGTCGAGGCGGAGCTGGCCACCCGCTGGGGCGAGACCAAGCTGGAGCCCTCGGTCAGCAGGATCTCCGCGTTGATGGACGTACTCGGCGAGCCCCAGCGCTCGTACCCCTCGATCCACATCACGGGCACCAACGGCAAGACCTCCACCGCCCGCATGATCGAGGCCCTGCTCGGCGCCTTCGAGCTGCGCACCGGCCGGTACACCAGCCCGCACGTGCAGTCGATCACCGAGCGCATCAGCCTCGACGGCGCCCCGGTCTCCGCCGAGCGGTTCATCGAGACGTACCAGGACATCAAGCCGTACGTCGAGATGGTGGACGGTCAGCAGGAGTACCGGCTGTCCTTCTTCGAGGTCCTCACCGGCATGGCGTACGCCGCGTTCGCGGACGCCCCCGTCGACGTGGCCGTCGTGGAGGTCGGCATGGGCGGCTCCTGGGACGCCACCAACGTCATCGACGGTGACGTCGCCGTGATCACCCCCATCGACCTGGACCACACCGACCGCCTGGGTGAGACGCCCGCCGAGATCGCCGGTGAGAAGAGCGGCATCGTCAAGCAGGACGCCACCGTGATCCTGGCGCAGCAGCCGGTGGACGCGGCGCAGGTGCTGCTGAAGAAGGCCGTCGAGGTGGACGCCACGGTCGCCCGCGAGGGGCTGGAGTTCGGGGTCGTCGACCGGCAGATCGCCGTCGGCGGGCAGCTGCTCACGCTGCGCGGCCTCGGTGGCGAGTACCCCGAGGTGTACCTCCCGCTGCACGGCGCCCACCAGGCGCACAACGCGGCCGTCGCCCTCGCCGCCGTCGAGGCGTTCTTCGGTGTCGGCGCGCAGCGCGCGGAACCGCTGGACTTCGACACCGTCCGCAAGGCCTTCGCCGCCGTGTCGTCGCCGGGGCGCCTGGAGGTCGTACGGCGCTCTCCGACGATCGTGCTGGACGCCGCGCACAACCCGGCGGGCGCCCGCGCCACCGCCGAGGCCGTGCAGGAGGCGTTCGACTTCAGCCGGCTGATCGGCGTCGTGGGCGCGAGCGGCGACAAGAACGTGCGGGGTCTGCTGGAGGCCTTCGAGCCGATCTTCGCCGAGGTCGTCGTCACACAGAACTCCACCCCCCGGGCCATGGACGCGGACGAGCTGGCCGCGATCGCGGTCGAGGTGTTCGGCGAGGAGCGGGTGCAGGTCGAGCCGCGGCTGCCGGACGCCCTGGAGGCCGCGATCACGCTGGCCGAGGAGGAGGGCGAGTTCGCGGGCGGCGGTGTGCTGGTCACCGGTTCCGTCATCACCGTCGGCGAGGCCCGGCTGCTGCTGGGGAAGGGCTGAGGACCGCAGATGCGTACGCTGTGTGCGTCGACCCTGATCGGCGAGTTCTTCGTCATCGGGTTCGCCGGGCTCGTCGCCATGAAGGACCCGAGCCTGTCCCTGTCGACGGTGTGGCTGGTCAGCGGTATCGCCATGCTGCTGAGCGTGCTGCTGTGCGGCATGGTGACCCGGCCCGGCGGGGTGGCCCTCGGCTGGGCCCTGCAGATCGCGCTGATCGCCTCCGGTGTCTTCGTCCCGACCATGTACTTCCTGGGCGCGGTCTTCGCGGCGCTGTGGTGGGCGTCGGTGCACTTCGGCAGAAAGGTGGACGAGGCGAAGGCCAGGTTCGCCGCGCAGGCGGAGTCCGGATCCACCCCGGCTGACGCTGCGTAACGGGCCCTTCGACACGCCCTGTAACCTCGTCCCACCGCAGACGTCAGTCAACAAGGAGTCCTCCCGTGAGCCAGCGCACCCTCGTCCTCCTCAAGCCCGACGCCGTCCGTCGCGGCCTGACCGGCGAGATCATCAGCCGTATCGAGCGCAAGGCCGGCTGGCAGATCACCGCGCTGGAGCTGCGCACCCTGGACCAGGACACCCTGGAGCAGCACTACGGCGAGCACAAGGGCAAGCCCTTCTACGAGCCGCTGGTCGAGTTCATGTCCTCCGGCCCGGTCGTGGCGCTGATCGTCGAGGGCGAGCGGGTCATCGAGGGCGTGCGCGCGCTCGCCGGCCCGACCGACCCGATCGCCGCCGCCCCCGGCTCGATCCGGGGCGACTACGGCGTGATCGTCCGCGAGAACCTGATCCACGCCTCGGACTCCGAGGAGTCCGCCGAGCGCGAGGTGAAGATCTTCTTCCCGGGCCGGGCGTGAACCGCGGCGAGCTGAGTTTTCGGTAATTTTTCTGAGTGGGCGTCAGTTTCGCCGGGTGGCGCCTGACCAGGGACGGCCGTACATTTCCGGCCGTCCCTTGGCATATGCATTGCCGATCGGGGGAACGCGTGCCTCCGTTGGACCGTCTCCACAAGCGAGGCGGCCCGCCATCTGGTGACAATGGCGGAGACCCTCGCACAGTGTCCGTGCAGGCGCGTTTACGATGGAAGCCTTCACGTCACAGCACCCGCCTCGCCGTCCTGACATGCCCTCAAACGTTCGGGAAGGCCAGATGAATCCGGATGGGGAACTCAATGTCGTTCATCGGCCGTGACATGGCTGTCGACCTCGGGACCGCCAACACGCTGGTGTACGTCAGGGGTCGCGGAATCGTACTCAACGAACCGTCCGTCGTCGCGATCAACACCAACACGGGTGGGATCCTCGCGGTCGGTGCCGAAGCGAAGAAGATGATCGGCCGGACGCCGGGCAACATCGTGGCCGTCCGCCCGCTGAAGGACGGTGTGATCGCCGACTTCGAGATCACCGAGCGGATGCTCCGCTACTTCATCCTGAAGATCCACAAGCGGCGGTATCTCGCCCGTCCGCGGGTGGTCGTCTGTGTGCCCTCGGGCATCACGGGTGTCGAGCGCCGCGCCGTGATCGAGGCGTCCTCCCAGGCCGGTGCGCGCCAGGTGCACATCATCGAGGAGCCCATGGCGGCCGCCATCGGCTCCGGTCTGCCGGTCCACGAGGCCACCGGCAACATGGTGGTGGACATCGGCGGCGGCACCACGGAGGTCGCGGTCATCTCGCTCGGCGGCATCGTCACCGCCCAGTCCATCCGGGTCGCGGGCGACGAACTGGACAACGCGATCATCCAGTACATCAAGAAGGAGTACAGCCTTCTGCTGGGTGAGCGCACGGCCGAGCAGATCAAGATCACGATCGGTTCGGCGTACGACCTCGACGCCGACGAGCACACCGAAGTCCGCGGCCGGGACCTGGTCTCCGGGCTGCCGAAGACGGTCGTGATCTCGGCCGCCGAGGTCCGCAAGGCGATCGAGGAGCCCGTCAACGCGATCGTGGACGCGGTCAAGACGACCCTCGACAAGTGCCCGCCGGAGCTGTCCGGCGACATCATGGACCGAGGAATCGTTCTGACCGGCGGCGGAGCCCTGCTGCGCGGGCTCGACGAGCGGCTGCGGCGGGAGACCGGCATGCCGATCCACATCGCCGAGGACCCGCTGGACAGCGTCGCGCTCGGCTCCGGGAAGTGCGTCGAGGAGTTCGAGGCGCTGCAGCAGGTCCTGGACGCCCAGCCGCGCAGATGACATAACACTTCGATTCCGCCGTACGAGACGTTCTCCGCTCGTGCGGCGGATCGTTGATGAGAGGCATAAGCTCCCACAAATGGCCCCTGGGGCTTGCGTATCGCGCCCGCAAAGGGGCTCCCGAATTCCTATTGAGGAAGGGCACGGCCGCCGCACGTGAGGGACACGAAAGAGAGCCGGCTGCTCCTGGTCCTGCTGGTTGCCATCGCATTCGCGCTGATCACGGTGGACATCCGCGGGGGCAGGAACTCCCCGGTCGACGGTGCCCGGCAGGCCGCGGCCGCGGTGTTCGGCCCGGTTGAGAACGGGCTGTCCTCGGCGGTCGACCCGGTCGGCAACGCCGTCTCGGCGATCCGGGACTCCGGCAGCCGGCACGACCGGCTCGCGACCCTGGAGAAGGAGAACGCGGCCCTCAAGGCGAAGCTCGGCAGCGACGACCGCAACCGCAGCCGCCTCAACCAGTTCGACAGGATGCTGAAGATCGCCGGCGAGGGCCAGTACGGCATCAAGGGCGCCCAGGTCATCGCCATAGGCGCGGCGCAGGGCTTCTCCTGGACCATCACCATCGACGCCGGCGCCAACGACGGCATCAAACGGGACATGACCGTCCTCAACGGCGACGGGCTCGTCGGCCGGGTCACCACCGTCGGCCCCGACACCTCCACCGTGCTGCTCGCCAACGACCCCGACTTCACCGTCGGCACCCGCATGGAGGGCAGCGACGAACTCGGCTTCGCCTCCGGGCAGGGCGACCGCCCGCTGCGCGTGGAACTGCTCAACGGCAAGGCGGAGGTGAAGAAGGGCGACCGGCTCGTCACCTTCGGCTCGGAGGCCGACCGTCCGTTCGTGCCGGGCGTCCCGGTCGGCGTGATCTCCCGGGTCGAGCCCTCCAACGGCGGCCTCACCCGCACGATCTACGTCACCCCGTACGTCGGCTTCACCAAGCTCGACATCGTCGGTGTGGTCGTCCAGGCCCCGAAGAAGGACCCGCGCGACGAGGTCCTGCCGGCCAAGCCCAAGCCGGTTCCGACGCCGACGGTGACGGTCACCGTCAACCCGTCCGCCGACGCGACCGCCAACGACGAGCAGCAGTAGGAGCTGAATCCCCATGCGTGTCAACCGGATCCTGCTCTCCTCCGCGCTGGTCGTCGTGGCCCTGGTGATCCAGGTGAGCGCCCTCGCCCGCCTGCATCTGCCGGGCGCCGTGCCCGACCTGCTGCTGCTCACCGTCCTCGGCCTCGCCATGGTGTACGGCCATGTCGGCGGCGCCCTCGTCGGCTTCGGCGCCGGGCTGCTCGCCGACCTCGCGCCGCCCGCCGACCACGCGGCGGGCCGCTATGCCCTCGTGCTGTGCGTCACCGGCTACTTCGCCGGGCTCATCAGGCCGGAGAACGGCCGCCTGAAGTCGGCGACCGGCCCGATGGCCGTGGTGGTCGCCGCCGCCATCGGCTCCACGCTGCTGTACGCGGGCGTCGGCGCGCTGGTCGGTGACACCGCCGCCCGCCATGTCGGCCTGCCCGGGCTGCTGTTCTCGGCGGCCCTGTACGACCTGCTGCTCGCCCCGTTCGTGGTCCCCGGGATCATGTGGCTGGCCCGCCGCTCCGACAACGACCCGCTCGCCGAGACCGGCCCCGCCACCAAGGCGGGTGACATCTCCACCGGCTGGCTCTCCTCCGGCACCGGCCTGCGCATCGGCAGCCAGCGCGGAGGCCTCGGCGCACTGAAGGCCAAGGCGCGCACCCGCTCCGCGCGGGTCAGCCGGATCAAGGGGGTCAAGCGGCTGTGAGTGCCCCCGAGTTCACTCGAACGGGTCAGTCTTCGCGGAACGCGGGCTCACAGGCTGATCGTTCACCATTCGTACGTGTACTCGCATTTGCGCACTGAGAGGGGGAGACAGCCGCAGTGACCAACATCCCCGAGACCGGTCGGACCCCACGGGTCCAGATCCGGCTCGTCGTGATCCAGATCCTTGTCCTCTCCCTCCTCGGCACGCTCGGCGGCCGGTTGTGGTACCTGCAGATCCGCGAGGGCGCCCAGTACCAGAAGGAGGCCTCCGGCAACCACGTCCAGCAGGTCGTCGACCCCGCCGTGCGCGGCGACATCCTGGACGCCCGCGGCGTGCCCCTCGCCGACAACGAGACCCGCCTGGTCGTCTCCGCCTCCCGCACCGACCTGCTCAAGCAGAAGGACGACGGCAGAGCGGTCCTCACCAAGCTGGCCGGTGTCCTCGGCATGAAGCCCGAGGAGGTGATCCAGAAGGTCCGGCTGTGCGACGCCAAGACCCCCCAGCCGTGCTGGAACGGCTCGCCGTACCAGCCGATCCCGATCACCGACGAGGCCACCCCCAAACAGGCGCTGCAGATCCGCGAGCGCTCCGAGGACTTCCCCGGCGTCACCGCCGAGCCCGAGGCCGTGCGCCGCTACCCGGGGCCGGGCAAGTCCAACACCGCGCAGGTGCTCGGCTATCTCTCGCCCGTCACCGACGCCGAGATCCAGAAGGCCAAGGACACCGACTCGCCCTATCTGCGCTCCGACATGGTCGGCCGCTCCGGTCTGGAGCGGCAGTACGACAAGCAGCTGCGCGGCAAGGCCGGCGTCACCCGCTACGAGGTGGACAACCTCGGCCGGGTCATCGGCAAGGCCAAGTCGGACGCCGCCGAGTCCGGATCCAACCTGGTCACCAGCATCGACTCCCGGGTCCAGCGCGTCGCCGAGTACGAACTCGACAAGGCGATGAAGGCCGCCCGCGGAACGTACGACAAGATCACCGGCGAGAACTACAAGGCCGACTCCGGTGCCGTCGTCGTCATGGAGGCCAAGACCGGCCGGATCGTCGCGATGGCCTCGGCACCGACCTACGACCCGAACGTGTGGGTGGGCGGCATCTCCGCCAAGGACTACAAGGCCCTCACCGGCAAGGACTCCGACTACCCGCTGCTCAACCGGGCCATACAGGGTCAGGCCGCACCCGGCTCGACGTTCAAGGTGGTCTCCACGGCCGCCGCCGTCAACGCCGGTTACGTCTGGGACGGCGGTTACCCGTGCACCAGCTCCTACTCGGTGGGCGGCCAGGTCTTCAAGAACTTCGAGGGCGAGAACTTCGGCCCCATCTCCCTCGGCCGCGCCCTGGAGGTCTCCTGCGACACCGTCTTCTACGGCCTCGCCGACAGGGAGTGGAAGAGGGACGGCGGCCTCAACCCCAAGAAGGGCCAGCCGAAGGACTACTTCTTCAAGACCGCCCACCAGTTCGGCCTCGGCAAGGAGACCGGCATCGACCTGCCCAACGAGGTCGCCGGCCGCGTCCCCGACCGCCAGTGGAAGCTCGACTACTGGAAGGCCAACAAGGACGCCTGGTGCAAGAGCGGCAAGAAGGACGGCAGCTACGTCGAGAAGATCGCCTACGAGAACTGCCTCGAGGGCAACAAGATGCGTGAGGGCGACGAGATCAACTACTCCATCGGCCAGGGCGACACCCTCGTCACGCCGATCCAGGAGGCGATGATCTACGGCGCGGTCGCCAACGGCGGCACCGAGTACTACCCGACCATCGGCAAGGCGATCATCAGCCCCGACGGCAAGACCGTCCAGGAGATCAAGCCCAAGGTGCAGCGCAAACTGCCGGTCAGCCAGGCCACCCTCAAGGGCATGGACGACGCCTTCGCGGGCGTCATCACCCGCGGTACCGCCGCCTGGAAGTTCGGCGGCTGGCCGCAGAACAAGATCCCGCTGCACGGCAAGACCGGTACGGCGGAGGTCTACGGCAAGCAGACCACGGGCTGGCTGGCCACGTACTCCAAGGACTACTCGGTGATCATGACGATCTCCCAGGCCGGTACCGGTTCCGGTTCCGCCGGTGAGGCCGTGCGCAACATCTACAGCGCGCTCTACGGCGTCCAGGGCGACGGCTCCATCGACAAGAAGAAGGCGCTGCTGCCCAAGCCGCAGACAGGCCTGCCGAAGGTCCGCACGGACGGCACGATCATCAACCCCAAGGTCACCGGCGACCCCGCGAAGGACGCCGAGAAGGCCCAGCAGGACAACCCCAGCAACGGGGACGACCAGCAGCCCGCCACCACGGCCTCGCCCGGCACGGGCAACCGCAACACCCGCAGACGGCCACGCGGCAACCGCCGGAGGGGAAGCCGGAGGATGCCCTCATGACCGGCGCGAACAGCTTCTCCGTCTCCGGGTACGGCCCCGAGCGGGCCCGCTGGACCAGGATCTTCGCCCGTGACTCGCTCACCCGCCGGCTCGACTGGCCGATCCTGTTCGCGGCCGCCGGGCTGTCCCTGCTGGGCTCGCTGCTGGTGTACTCCGCGACCCGCAACCGCACTGAGATCAACCAGGGTGACCCGTACTACTTCCTGATCCGGCACCTGATGAACCTCGGCATCGGGCTCGCCCTGATGATCGGCACCATCTGGCTCGGGCACCGCGCCCTGCGCAACGCCGTGCCGATCCTCTACGGCATCTCGCTGTTCGGGGTGCTGCTGGTGCTCACCCCGGTCGGCGCCACCATCAACGGCAGCCGCAACTGGATCGTGTTCGGCGGCGGCTTCTCGCTCCAGCCCGCCGAGTTCGTGAAGATCACGATCATCCTGGGCATGGCGATGATACTGGCGGCCCGGGTCGACGCCGGGGACAAGCCGTACCCCGACCACCGCACGGTCCTGCAGTCGCTCGGTCTGGCGGCCGTGCCGATCCTGATCGTGCTGCTCATGCCCGACCTCGGCACGGTCCTGGCCATGGTGTCCATCATCCTGGGCGTGCTGCTCGCCTCCGGCGCCTCCAACCGCTGGATCTTCGGCCTGCTCATCGCCGGTGTGATGGGCTGTGTCGCCATCTGGCAGCTGCACATCCTGGACGCGTACCAGATCAACCGCTTCGCGGCCTTCGCCAACCCGGACCTGGACCCCGCGGGCGTCGGCTACAACACCAACCAGGCCCGCATCGCCATCGGCTCCGGCGGCCTGACCGGCGCCGGCCTCTTCCACGGCTCGCAGACCACCGGCCAGTTCGTGCCCGAGCAGCAGACGGACTTCGTCTTCACGGTGGCGGGGGAGGAGCTGGGCTTCCTCGGTGCGGGCCTCATCATCTTCCTGCTGGGCGTGGTGCTGTGGCGCGCCTGCCGCATCGCCCGTGACTCCACCGAGCTGTACGGGACGATCGTGGCCGCCGGGATCGTCGCCTGGTTCGCCTTCCAGTCCTTCGAGAACATCGGTATGACCCTCGGCATCATGCCGGTCACCGGTCTGCCCCTGCCGTTCGTCTCCTACGGCGGCTCGTCGATGTTCGCGGTCTGGGTGGCCGTGGGACTGCTGCAGTCGATCAAGGTGCAGAGACCCATGTCGGCGTAGGTCGGTGGCGGTCCCGCCGCGACCCCGACCGGTGTTCACCGGGTGAATGGCCGGAGTTTTCCCGCCATTCACCCGGGACGGACTCTGCCGCGCCGCCCCGCGGCCCACTAGATTCAATTCATGGCGGATGCGAAACGCGAGATCGAGCGCAAGTACGAGTCCGACGACAGCGGGCTGCCCGACCTCACCGGTGTCGGCGGAGTGGCGGCCGTCCTGGACAAGGGCCTGATGGAGCTCGACGCCACCTACTACGACACCGCTGACGAATGCCTGGCCGCCGCCGCACTCACCCTGCGCCGCCGCACCGGAGGCTCGGACGCCGGCTGGCATCTGAAGTTCCCGGTCGCTCCCGGGGTGCGGGACGAGATCCGGGCCCCGCTCTCCGACACCGTCCCCGAGGAGATCGCCGCCCTCGTGCGCTCCCGGGTCCGGGGCGCCGAGCTGGTCCCGCTGGTCCGGCTGCGCTCCGCCCGTGACGTGCGCCACCTCGTCGACGCCGACGGTGCCCTGCTGGCCGAGGCGAGTGTCGACGCGGTGACCGCCGAGCGGCTCACCGGCGGGGGCGGGGCAGCCCAGTGGACCGAGATCGAGGTGGAACTGGCCGACGACGGCGACCCCGCCTTCCTCGACCGGGTGGAGAAACGGCTGCGCAAGGCCGGGGTGCGCCCTTCGGCGTCGCCGTCGAAGCTCGCCCGCGCCCTGGAGCAGACCGCCCCGGAACGCAGCCGGACCAGCGGGAAGGGCGAGCCCGCACCGCCGGAGACGGCCGGCGACCACGTCCTCGCCTATCTGCGCGCCCAGCGGGACGCACTGGTCGAGCTGGACCCCGCCGTCCGCCGGGACGTGCCCGACTCCGTGCACCGCATGCGGGTCGCCACCCGCCGGGCCCGCAGCACCCTGCGCAGCTTCCGCTCCGTCCTCGACCGGGCCGTCACCGACCCCGTCGGGGACGAGCTGAAGTGGCTCGCGGGCGAGCTGGGCCTGGACCGCGACCAGGAGGTGATGGCCGAACGCCTGGGGGCCGCCCTCGACGCCCTCCCACCGCACCTCGTCATGGGCCCGGTCCACGAACGCGTCACGTCCTGGGCCGAGGCCCGGCACGGCGGCGCACACGCCCATCTGACCGCCGTCCTGGACTCCCGCCGCTATCTGACCCTGCTCGACACCCTGGACGCCCTGCTCGCCGACCCACCCCTGCGCAAGGCCGCCGCGAAACGGCCGGAGACGGCACTCGCCAAGGCCGTCGACAAGGACCTGGCGACCCTGTCCGCCCTGATCGAGCAGGCGATCGCCGCCCCGCCCGGCGAGGAACGCGACCTCGCCGTGCACGAGGCCCGCAAGAAGGCCAAGCGCACCCGGTACGCGGCCGAGGCGGCCACCCCGGCCCTCGGAAAACCGGCCCGCACCCTGACCAAGGGCATGAAGTCCCTGACCACCCTGCTCGGCGACCACCAGGACAGCGTCATGACCCGGCTGACCCTGCGCGAGCTGTCCGCGGTGGCACACGCGGCAGGGGAGAGCACGTTCACGTACGGGGTGCTGTACGGACGCGAGGAGGCCCGGGCGGCGCAGGCCGAGGCGGAGCTGCCCGGCCTGTGGAAGGAGATCAGCTCGGCGGCGTCCGGCTGAGCGTACGGGGGAGTCCGCCGGGCGGGTTACGCTTGATGGTCACCCCTGTCAGCTCACGAAGGTTCGCGAGATGCCTGCCGAAGCCGCCGAGTCGGTGTTCCCGCAGCTCGAAGCACTGCTCCCGCACGTGCAGAAGCCCATCCAGTACGTCGGCGGAGAGCTCAACTCCACGGTCAAGCCGTGGGACGAGTGCGACGTCCGCTGGGCCCTCATGTACCCGGACGCGTACGAGGTGGGTCTGCCCAACCAGGGCGTCATGATCCTCTACGAGGTCCTCAACGAGCAGGAGGGCGTCCTCGCCGAGCGCACCTACAGCGTGTGGCCGGACCTCGAGGCGCTGATGCGCGAGCACAACGTCCCCCAGTTCACGGTGGACACCCATCGCCCGGTGAAGGCCTTCGACGTGTTCGGCCTGTCCTTCTCCACGGAACTGGGCTACACGAACATGCTCACGGCCCTGGACCTCGCCGGGATCCCCCTGGAGTCCAAGGACCGCACGATCGAGGACCCGATCGTCCTGGCCGGCGGCCACGCCGCCTTCAACCCGGAGCCGATCGCCGACTTCATCGACGCGGCGATCATCGGCGACGGCGAGCAGGCCGTGCTCGACATGACCCGGATCATCCGCGAGTGGAAGGCCGAGGGCTGCCCCGGCGGCCGCGAGGAGGTCCTCTTCCGCCTGGCGAAGACGGGCGGGGTGTACGTCCCGGCGTTCTACGACGTCGAGTACCTCCCCGACGGCCGTATCGCCCGCGTGGTCCCGAACAAGTCGGGCGTCCCCTGGCGCGTCTCGAAGCACACGGTCATGGACCTGGACGAGTGGCCCTACCCCAAGCAGCCCCTCGTCCCCCTGGCGGAGACGGTCCACGAGCGCATGTCGGTGGAGATCTTCCGCGGCTGCACGCGCGGGTGCCGCTTCTGCCAGGCCGGCATGATCACCCGCCCGGTGCGCGAGCGCTCGATCACGGGTATCGGCGAGATGGTCGACAAGGGCCTCAAGGCGACAGGCTTCGAGGAGGTGGGCCTCCTGTCCCTCTCCTCCGCGGACCACTCGGAGATCGGCGACATCGCCAAGGGCCTGGCCGACCGCTACGAGGACGACAAGATCGGCCTGTCCCTCCCCTCCACGCGCGTGGACGCCTTCAACGTGGACCTGGCGAACGAGCTGACGCGCAACGGCCGCCGCTCCGGTCTGACCTTCGCCCCCGAGGGCGGCTCGGAGCGCATGCGCAAGGTCATCAACAAGATGGTGTCCGAGGAGGACCTCATCCGCACCGTCGCCACCGCCTACGGCAACGGCTGGCGCCAGGTGAAGCTGTACTTCATGTGCGGCCTGCCCACGGAGACCGACGACGACGTGCTGCAGATCGCCGACATGGCGACGCACGTCATCCAGAAGGGCCGTGAGGTCTCCGGCTCGAACGACATCCGCTGCACGGTCTCGATCGGCGGCTTCGTCCCCAAGCCCCACACCCCCTTCCAGTGGGCCCCGCAGCTCTCCGCGGAGGAGACGGACGCCCGCCTGGCGAAACTGAGGGACAAGATCCGCGGCGACAAGAAGTACGGCCGCTCGATCGGCTTCCGCTACCACGACGGCAAGCCGGGCATCGTCGAGGGCCTGCTCTCGCGGGGCGACCGCCGCATCGGCGCGGTGATCCGCGCGGTGTACGACGACGGCGGCCGCTTCGACGGCTGGCGCGAACACTTCTCCTACGACCGCTGGATGGCCTGCGCCGACAAGGCCCTCGCCCCCTACGGCGTGGACGTCGACTGGTACACCACCCGCGAGCGCACCTACGAGGAGGTCCTTCCCTGGGACCACCTCGACTCCGGCCTGGACAAGGACTGGCTCTGGGAGGACTGGCAGGACTCCCTCGACGAAACAGAGGTCGAGGACTGCCGCTGGACCCCGTGCTTCGACTGCGGTGTCTGCCCCCAGATGGACACGGCCATCCAAATCGGCCCGACCGGCAAGAAGTTGCTGCCGCTGACGGTCAAGAACGCAGGTCCGACGCCGGCTTCGAGTGGTCACACCCACTGACGTGAGCGAGACACTCGATCGGGTGGTTGAGGCGCTGGCGGGGGCGAGCGAGGACGAGGTGGCGGCTGCGCTGGCTGCGGCCGGGTCCGGCTTGCCCGACTGCTCGGACCCCGGCCGGGTCTGCGCTCCTGTCTCCGCCCTGCCCTGCTCCAGCCGGCCGGCGCCCGTGCCGCACACACAGCGATCAGCCGCCTGAGGCCAGGGAAGGGGTACGTCGTGGCTGGGGCGGTCGGTTAAGACCCTGCCGACCTGGCACGCCCGACAGCGGCATTGCCTGGGCGCTCTCATCTGGGCTGCGTGTTGGTTTGGGCGGGACAGGCGATGGAGCTGGTCGCTGCTGGGCGGGCGGGTACCGGGGTCAGAGGTGTGCAGACAGGTGTGGCGACTCCGATGAGTTCGACCAGGCCGTTGCCGCCGGTGGGTGGAACGAGTTTGGACCAGTTGTTGGCCAGCCAGACGTTGCCGGACTGGTCGAGTTGGATGGCGGTGAGGTGCTGGATGGAGTTGCTGCGGTAGCCGTGCGGCGGCGACAGCAGCGAACCGGTGGAGGAGCCGGGCGGGCAGGCGCTGGTGTTTACGCCGCACAGGACGGAGACGGAGGGGGTGCCGAAGCCGGCGATCCATATGCGGTCCGACCCGTCGATGGCCACGGACCAGGGAGCGATGGCGGTTGGCAGTTTGTACGCGCCTGCGACCTTTCCGCTCGGCTCGATCTCGGTGACCGAGTTGCTGACGAAGCTGGGCACCCAGACGTTGTTCTTGGAGTCGACGGCCAGGGCGAGAGGCCAGTCGAGTGAGTTGTCCTTGACGGGGGAGAACGAGGTCGGCTTGAAGTCGGGTCCGATCACGGTGACGCTCCCGCCCACGTGGCCCTTGGGCACGCGTGTGTCCAGGAGCTCTGCCCCGTTGAGGCGGGCATTGCTGACCCAGGCGCGGCCGTAGCCGTCGATCTGGATGGAGAACGGGTGGTCGAGACCGCCGCCCTTGATGGTGATCGCTTTTGAGGGGTCCCCGTGGGGGTAGACGATCACGCTTCCCTGGCCGCGGTTGCCTTTCAAGCCGTAGAAGTTGGCGATCCAGATGTTGCCCTTCTGATCGACTGCGGTGCCCTGGGGGTGGTCCAGGTCACCATTCCTGAATCCTGAGCCGGTCGACAGCGGCTTTCCTGTCGACGAGTACTTCGCCATGGCGTCGCCGCCGTAGCTGGGCACCCACACGGCGCCATCGTGGTCGATGGCGATGCCCCAGGCGCCTGCCTTCATGCCGCCGCCGCTGATGGGGCTGTTCAGAGTGGGGTTGCCCACCGGGTCCTGCACGGTGACGTAAGGGCTGGGGTTTCTCGTTCCGGGCAGCCAGTTGTTGGAGGCCCAGACGTTGCCCTTGGCGTCGATGGCCATCCGGCCGGGGGCGTAGACGTCGGGGGCGGTGTAGTGCAGGGCCAGGACCCAGGCTGCCGGTGCCGCGGTGAGCGCGGGGGTGTAGGTGGGTGCCTGCCGGGTCAGGGCGTACAGCTTGCCGGTGGCCAGGCGCGGGTCGTGGGCGAGGTTGAGCACGGCTTGTGCCGTGTCGGCGGGAGTGCTCCCGTGCTGCGGTGTTGCCAGGCGCAGCATGTCGTGACATCGCCCGGTGTGCGCCGCCGGCGCGCAGAGGGAGACGAGGTTGGCCAAGGTGCCAAGGGTGGCCAGGGTGTCGTTCCTGCTGCCGTTGTTCTGGTCGGTGACGACCTTGCCAGGTCTGCCGGAAGCCGGATCGGCGAGGTTGTAGGACGTGGCTGCGGCGTTTTCCAGGCCAGGGCTCGGCCCGGCGATGCCGTGGGAGTCGGTGAACTGGGCCAGTGCGTAGGAGGCGGCGACGGTCGTGATTTCGTTGACCGTGACAGCGGACTCGGAGCGTCGGGTGACGCCGCCTCCGGAGCCGAATCCCACGACGGAACGCAGGCGCAGCGACCGGTCGCCGTGGGGCGTGGCGTCGACGTACAGCACCGAGCTCGCGGGCCGGGTGGACCGGATCTGGAAGGCTCCGTTGGCGTCGGTCATGGCGCGCCCCAGTTCCCGGACGCCTTGCCGATCTCCAGTGAAGAGAGTGACGTCGGCGTGAGACAGCGGTTCTCCCGCACTGGTGACTGTTCCGTGCAGCGCTGTCGGCGTGCTGGGGGGCGTGGCGGCAAGCAGTCCCGTCAAGGCCAGTGCCATGGTGGCCGATGCCGTCAGGGCAGCGACCGTCCGGTGCCGGGAGAGCTTGGCCGGTGCCGAGCCGTGCGACGTGTGGTGTGCGGCTCTGTGAGGGCGATCCATAGAGGGAGGCAAGGTCATGACCTCTCGCGATGTCGGCACGGCGCTGAACCCTCACCCGCGGACTGAATAACCGACGCGCTGCCGGGTCTCGCTGAGTGTTCGCGGGGAGGCCGCCCTATCGCGGCGGGCGCTGGAACGCCGGTGATCAGGGCACCGGGGTTTCGGTGCGGTTGGTCCTATGCGTTGCTGTTGTCCGCAGAGTCCGGGTGGCGCAGCGTAAACCATCCGATCTTGCGGCCGGCCAGCCAGATCAGGCCCAGGTACAGGTGCGGGCCGACCTGACGGAGCTCGTCGCGCACGCCTCCGAACACCAAAGACGTGTGGGAGTAGTCGATGACGATGCACTCCTGGTCGTCCAGACGGCTCGGGCCGGGCCCGACCATGGCGGCGATGGACAGGATGTCCATCGCGGTGAGCCGGTTGCTGAGGTAACCGTCCGGGCTGAAGACCTTGCCTCGCCACGCGGTCAGGTTCACGAGACTGGCGAGCAGCCACGCTCCCGCACGTCCTGCCGCGGGGAAGATCGCCAGGCCCTCCATCGGGCCCCTGGGGATCTCACCTGCCGGACTCTTGCGGAACAGTTCCTCAAGCCGCTGATCGTCGGATTTGAGCAGTTCAGCCTCTGTAGTCATCGCAGCCTTCCTCACCCCGGCATCCCTGCGTTCATGGACTGGTCTCCGAGCGGCCGCCAGGCACGCACGGTGGTCATCTGCTCAACCCGCGCTCAGCGAGAGCACCGGCGCAAGCAGCGGAGCGCTACGAATTCATGACTATGACCAGTCCGACCGCATGATCACCGTTTTGCCATCTGGTCCGCCGCTGTCTCCATCCTGGACCCCCGAGGCGGGGCTCACCACCGGTGGTCGATGACTGAGGTCCGCGCAATGGTTCATTGCCGAAACCAAGTAGGAGCGCCCACCCACCGCAGCCAAGAGGTGTCCCACGCCTGGTCACCTGTAGACCGGAGCGCCTTCGCACCATGTCTGGCAGTGGCTGTTGTGCAAGCAGAGATCCCTTGCTCACCTCGGCTTCCCAAGCTGACAGCGCTGAGAGGGTGCTGGCCGATCGCTACCCGAGGAACGCCGGCCAAGGGAGCGACGCAGGCGGTGACAGGAGGTGGGCGACCACCCTCGGCTCGGCAAAGGGGCGGATGTGGGAAGCTGCCTGCACTGAGCCCCTTCCCTGACGGGGAGGGGGCTCGGTGGTGTCTGGTGGCGTGTGAGCCTGTGATCACAGGAGCCTCGTGCGTTGCGGACGTCGGCCTCGGCACCCGATCAGTGGTCCCCTGAAAGCGCTCACTGACCGAGCAGCCCGCGCAGCAGTCCGGGGCACGACACGAGTTAACCGAGGCCTCATTCGAAAGCGTCGGCCCACGCGTTGAGACGGTCGGGCCGCATGCGCCCGTACGGGGGCGAGTTGTCGCCCTGCGCGCGCCGACTGCTCGTCGACTTGCACGCCGCCCCGCTCCAGCCCGCGTGAGCAGCCCTCACGGCAATTCCCCATCTGCGCTGCCGCAGACGGGGACTCCGCCCTGTGCGTTAGTTCCTCCGGCGACGCCCCTGCGCATAGGGGCCACGACGATCATGTGCCCGCCATTCCTCCTCATGGGGGTCACGGTCTTCGCCGCCCGCGTTGTCTCCAGGGGTCGAAATGTGTTCTCCCTTGTTGACCTTGGCCAGCAGCGAGGCGAGGGGATCGGGGGGATCGTCGCTGAAGCGATCGGAGCCGCGCTCGGGCGGCGGCCCCGGCTCCGTCCTGTCGGGACGCGACCGTGACGTACCGCTCATGAGTAGCCCCCTCCGAACTCACTGAGATGCACTTGAGATCTTTCCCTGGAAGGTCGCGGGTAACCCGACTTCGACCTTGCCGGTGCTGTGCACTCTTGCCGGAAGCCGACGGCCATGGGACACACTCCAGACCTCAACGTCCGTCCGCACCTGGAGCTTCTTCGCGCAAGCCCTACGAGCTGCGACCACCTACGAGTAGTCCGTGGCTCAAGGCAGACCTACAGACCGGACGGCCGATCCCGTGCCAGACACGTGCCAGATCGTGCGGGGAGCCACGGGGAACGGCGGGGACCAGGCCGCCGGTCAGTCAGGCCCCGCGCCCGCTCCGCCGCAGTTCAGCCAAAGCGCCGGCCGGGGCGAGTGAGAGCGAGGTGGCGGCTGCGCCGGCTGCGGCCAGCGCTTCGCGTCCTGGCCCGTCGGCGCCGTCGGCGTCCTCCCCGAACACCACCGCCGGTTCCTCAGGAGAGGGCTCGGTGCTGCCCCCTCCGGGCCCGGGACCGCACCCTCGGCGGCCTCCTGAACCCCAGACCGGTGCCCCTGCCCCGACAGCCCTGCAGGGGTCTGGGCGCCCGGCTCGGTGTTTGCGCAGGCATAGGATCGAACAGTGATCCACAGTGAGGAGAGCGTCGCAGCCGAACGGGACCGCGTCCGGCAGCGCCCAGCAGCCGAGTCGGCTCCGCCGGTCCTGGCGGTCTTCACCGTCGATGTCGCCGAGGGGTCCTCCGAGGCGTACGCGCGGCGAGTACGGGACGTCCTGTCGGCGGCGCTCCACCTGGCCCGCACAGCGGAGTTCGACGACGAGGATCTGCCGGCGGACGGGTTCCCGGACTGGTTCACGACGGTCTGTGCCCCCAACGGTGAGGCGCCTCAGGGGTTCGCGCGGCACGGCCGCACCGCGTACACGGACCGGGGCGGAGGAAACCCGTGGTCCCTGCAGAACTGGATCCACCGCTTCGACCCGGACGAGGACTCCCGCGGCTGGGAGTTCTGGGACGCCGTGCCGGCGGGCCCGGCGCGGGTCCGTGTCTGGGTGGACAGCTGGGGGGAGTCCTTCTTCGGATCCCTGGAACTGCTCTGGCTGCTGTACACGGCCGGCGCCGCACACGTCGAGGGGCCGCAGGTCCGCAAGGCGGTCACCTGGGCGTTGGAGGCGGACGGTCGGTGACGGAGGCGCACCACGGTCGCCTCGTGCGGGCGACCCACCGGATCCGGGAGCCCGCCGATGCGCACCTCGCGGCGGGGTGTACTTCCGACGCGGCCTTCCGGCGCGCGAGTGCGGCAGTGAACCAGCGGGAAAGGGCTGCGAACCGCCGCGTTGTGAGGGCGCGGGCTCTGCGCGGTCAGTCGAACGCCACGACCAGGCGAACGCCGTCGTCTCCGAAGCGGCCTGCCAGGGCCTTCACCACGGCGAAGACGTGTGGCCAGTGGGTTTCGGGACCCAGGACGGCACCGGCCGTCAACGGCTCGTACGTGCAGGTCAGTTCGTCAGTGGTCCATTCCACGCGTTCCGTCGCGTCGCGCAGGTGCGCCGGCGGCGCGCCCGTCGCGGACAGGGTTTCCGCCGGCCATTGATCGGATACGAGCTGTTGGTGCACCGTCGATGGTGTCGCCTTCGCGCGCCAGGTCAGCCGACCGACGAAGTGATCGGGTGCGGCCGTGAGGTCGATCGCGGCAAGCTCCGCCCAGCTGACCCAGCTCGCGCTGTGCAGCGCACCCGACGCAGCCGCCCACGGCTCGCCCTCGTAGTGCTCGGTACCGACGCCGGGATGACGACATTCGATGCCGCCATGAATGTCCGTACTCACGGCGCGGCACCCTGACAGCGCGCGCGGCACCCTGACAGCGCGGCGGGGCCGGCGCAAGGGCGGGACCGATGCGTGGATCATGAGGAGGCGATGAAGTGGAACGAGGAGGCAGCGCCGGTGGAGCAGTCAGGTCCTGAACCGAGGTTCTCCGCCTACGAACAGGCTCTGCGGGACCGGTTTCTGGCGGCCCCCGTGGTGCCCGCTCCCGAACCGTGGCAGCCGGTCTTCGAGTACGAGTACGGCGTCCCTGTCGGCGGGCTCCTCGGGATCGGCTTCGCGTCGCACCCCGACGGCGGCCACGACCTGGTGATGGTCGTCTCGAGCGACGGTCACGGCCTCTTCGACGCTGTCACGGGGGAGAAGATCGCCCGGGACCGCGACCCCGACCCCGAGGGCAGCACTCCCGAGGCGGTCGCCGACCTGTCGTGCCCCGGGCTGGGACCGGTCGCCGGCAGCAGGGTGCGCATCGCAGGGCTCTTCGGGGGAGGATTCCACACCAGCACCCCGGACGGTTGGACCGTGGAGGCCGTTGCCCCGGCCTGGCCGAACGAGCGTGTCCTCCTCTCCCGCGACGGCGGACTGCCCCACTCGGGTCCGCACGGGGAGCAGTGGTGGCACATCTTCCATTCCCACTACTCCGAGCTTCGAGCGTTCGGTTTCTCGCCCTCCGGGCGGACTCTCGCCGTCGCGACGAGCAGTGACCTGTCGCTGTGGACCCGCGGCACGGGCCGGAGCCGAGGCGGCAGCGCCGAGACCTGACCAGGGACGCCGTCGTCTGTGGATGAATTCCCCATGCCGGCTTCACAGCCCGCGGGCCCGGTCATCACAGCCGGACCCACCCGGCGATTCCTCAGATGACTCCCTGGGCCGCGTGCGCTGCCTCGTTTGCCCCGTCCACTTACTCACTCACCGTTCATCCCATGGATACTCCTGGTGACGGGATGGCTGAGGAGCCGATGTGGTGGAGGAGGCCTCCTGTGCCAGTGCTGACGAAATCGTGGCGATGGGGCCGGTTACTCCTGGCCATAGCTGTCACCGCCGGCATACCGACCGCTGCCACACCCTCCGTCCGGGCGGCGACGGAAGGCGGGGCCGGCGGCGTTCCGCAGGACCTCACCCGGTACGTCAACCCGTTCGTCGGCACCAAGAAGACCGGCCGTACCAGCTACGACGGAGGCAACACCTTCCCCGGAGCCGACGCCCCCTTCGGCATGGTGCAGTGGAGCCCGGACACCCGCGGTCC
This sequence comes from Streptomyces sp. NPDC001135, assembly GCF_053598395.1. Taxonomy (NCBI): domain Bacteria; kingdom Bacillati; phylum Actinomycetota; class Actinomycetes; order Kitasatosporales; family Streptomycetaceae; genus Streptomyces; species Streptomyces sp. NPDC001135. Next base: position 354,142 of record NZ_JBSFKD010000002.1, read on the forward strand.
CCAGCCCGGCGGCTACGCCTACACCGACCATGAGATCCGCGGCTTCAGCCTGACCCACCTTTCCGGTGCCGGCTGCACCGCCGCCCAGGACCTGCCCTTCATGCCCCACGCAGGCACGGTCGTCGCGTCGCCGGCCACCGAGCCCGACACCTATCTGGACGGCTTCTCGCACGACGCGGAGTCGGCGCGGCCCGGCTACTACGGTGTCACGCTGGCCTCCGGTACGAAGGTCGAGCTGACCGCGACCCAGCGTTCCGGTGCCGGCCGCTTCACCTACCCCACCGGCAGTACGGCGTCCCTCCTCGTCGATGTCTCCAGGTCCGTGCGCGGCGCGTCCGACGCCCGAGCAACCGTGGACAAGGCCCGCCGCACCATCACCGGCCATGTCACCAGCGGCGGCTTCTGCGGCAGTCGTAACCGCTACCGCGTGTACTTCTCGGCCGTCTTCGACCAGCCCTTCGCCTCTGTCGGCACATGGCACGACGCCGTCGTCTCCCCCGGTGGCGACAACGGGACGCACGGGGACGTCCGTGTCTCAGGGGCCCACTCGGGGGCCTACGTCACCTTCGACACCTCCCGGTCACAGACCGTGGGCGTCAAGGTCGGCCTGTCGTACGTCAGTGTGGCCGGCGCCGCCGAGAACGCGGCGCGGGAGCAGGGCGCGGCGGCGTTCGACACCGTTGCGGAAGGGACCCGGAAACAGTGGAACGCCCGGCTGCACCAGATCGAGGTCGCCGGCGGCACCGACATCCAGCGGACCACCTTCTACACGGCCCTCTACCACTCACTCCTCCAGCCCAACGTCTTCGACGACGTGAACGGCCGGTACACCGGCTTCGACGGCCGGGTCCACACGGTCCGCGAGGGCCACCACCAGTACGCCAACTTCTCCGGCTGGGACATCTACCGCTGTGAGGCGCAGCTGCTCGCCCTCCTCGCACCGAACGTGGCCTCGGACATCGCCCAGTCCATGTACAACCAGGCGCACCAGGCCGGTGACGTGTGGGACCGGTGGTCGGTCGACAACGATTTCACGGGCGTCATGAACGGCGACCCGTACCACTCGATCCTCGCCAGCATGTACGCCTTCGGGGCCACCGACTTCGACGCCGCGGCAGCCCTGGCGTCCATGGTCAAGGGTGCGACCACCCTCCAGGGGGCCGGCGCCCGTTACGTCGAGCGGCCCGGTCTCGCCGACTACCTGTCACTCGGCTACCTGCCCGACGACGCGTCGACCACCCTCGAGTACACCACCGCCGACTTCGGAATCGCGGCACTGGCCGGACGGCTCGGCGACACCGGTACCCGGACGACGTTCATGCAGCGGGCACAGAAATGGCGGAACCTGTTCAACCCCGCCAGTTCCTGGATCCAGCCACGCAGCCGTGACGGCTCTTTCGGGTCGCCGTTCAACCCGGCCGACGGCAAAGGCTACGTCGAGGGAAATGCCGCCCAATACCAGTGGATGGTGCCCTACGACCTCGCCGGCCTTTTCTCCGCGATGGGCGGCAACGGCAAGGTCGTCCCGCGGCTCGACGCGTTCTTCACCGAATTCAACGCCGGGCCCAACGTGCCGCACGCCTTCCTCGGCAACGAACCGTCCCTGAACGCTCCCTGGGCGTACGTCTACGCGAGCGCGCCGTACCGCACCCAGCACGTGGTCCGCCGGGCCGTCAACACCCTGTGGGGCCCCGGCCCCGACGGCGAGGTGGGCAACGACGACCTGGGCACCCTGTCGTCCTGGTACGTCTGGTCGGCACTCGGCATGTATCCCCAGGTGCCGGCCCGGGCCGAGCTGGTGCTGGCCAGCCCCCTGTTTCCGGCCGTCACCGTGCACCGTGACGGCGGCCCGTCGATGAGGATCAGGGCGCCCGGTGCGGACGCGGACACGCCTTATGTGCATGCCTTGAAGGTCAACGGCGCCGCGTCCTCCAGGGCCTGGCTCCCGGAGTCCTTCGTACGTGAGGGCGGCACCCTCGACTACACGCTCGGCGCCACCCCCGATCCCGCATGGGGCGCCGCGGAGGGGGACGCCCCGCCGTCCTTCGGCGGTGGACAGCCCCGGCAGCCGACAGCCACTTCGCGGCCCCGCCACCACTGTGCGCGGCAGGGCTGCCACCCCGGACGATGCCACCGTCACCACGGCCGGGGGCGATCCCATCATCCCGGCCGGTGTCACGCGCGCGGCCACGGCCAAACGGCCCAATGAAAGGAGTCGTAAAGCAGAATGACAGTCTGACCATGCGAATGTTGGCGAGCTCAGGTATCCGGAAATCCGGTACTGCCGGTCACCGAGGAAAAGGAGGAAAACTCGTCATGCGAGGAGCAGCGCCAGCAAAGACGCGGTCGGGACGGGCGAGATGGGGGGTGAGGATCGTCGGCGCCGGTCTGACCGCGACCGCGGCACTCGGTATCGCCGCCGGTCCCGCGTTGGCACAGGCGGGTCCCCCCAGCAACGCGGGCGTGCAGCCCGTGGAAGTGGACGACAACCCGCCCGTGTCCTGTCCCGCGGGCGCGACCGGGTTCAGGGTGGAGGACCCCACAACCGGAAGCGTATCGATCCCCGGCGACGGGACCTTGCAGATCACCGTCACCGACACCACGGCGGGACAGGTGTTCAGCTTCAACATTCCCGCGAGCGATCAGCGCGCCGCGGTCAAGGTGACCGCCAAGGGCGGGACCGGCGGTGCCAACGTCTACACGTACGACAGCACGACGGGCTTCCCCAACGGCATCACGATGGACGGATCGCTCCACGCCCCGATCAACCCGAGCGGCAAGTTCGCGGACCTCAGCCACATCGATTTCTGCGTCATTCCCAGCAAGTACTGAGAAGGCGCCCTGCTGAGCCCCCGTCCCGATCGCGGAGGGGGCTCAGTGGTGTCTCCGGTGTCACCCGCCGCCCCGCGCTGTTGCGGAGGCGAGCGCACCGGCGTTGCAATCAAGTGTGAGGCACTTTGGCGGCGCCGGGCCCGCCGACCGCCCCGCTCCCGGGACGGCGGCCGGCCACAAGGGGCTCAAGAACGACGCCCTGGGCATGTTCTCCTCGGTGGCCATGGGCCTGGCATCCACCGGCCCGGCGTACAGCCTGGCCGCCACGCTGGGCCTCATCGTGGCCGGGGTCGGACTGCAGGCCCCGATCGTCACGATGCTGGCGTTCATCCCGATGCTCCTGGTCGCGTACGCCTTCCGGGAGCTCAACGCGAGCAACGCCGACTGCGGGACCACCTTCACCTGGGCCACCCGCGCCTTCGGGCCGCGCACCGGCTGGATGGGCGGCTGGGGCCTGATCGTCGCCAACATCGTCGTCATGGCGAACCTCGCCGCGATCGCCGCCGCCTACGGCTTCCGGCTGGTCGGCCTGGACGACCTGGCGGGCAACCGGCTGTGGACCACCGTGGCGGGCATCGTATGGATCGCCGTGCTGACCGCGGTCTGCTACGTCGGCATCGAGGTCTCGGCGGCCGTCCAGCGCTGGCTGCTGTGTGTGGAAGTGGTGATGCTGGTCCTCTTCGCCGTCGCCGCGCTCATCAGGGTCTACACCGATCCTCCGCCGACGGCGATCCACGTCTCCGCGTCCTGGTTCAACCCCTTCCAGGTCCCCTCGGTGACGGCCCTGACCTCGGGCTTCCTCGCGGGCGTCTTCATCTACTGGGGCTGGGACACCGCCTTCTCGGTCAACGAGGAAACCGTCGACAGCACGCGCATCCCCGGCCGCGCCGCCGTCCTGTCCACCGTGCTGCTCCTAGTCATGTACGGGCTGGTGTCCACCTCGGCGCAGGCGTTCGCGGGAGTCGGTACCTCGGGCCTCGGGCTCGGCAACACGCACAACTCCGACGACGTGCTCTCCGGACTGGGCGAGGCCGTGTTCGGGAGCCAGGGCACCGGCCTGCTGCTGTCGAGGCTGCTGATCCTGATGGTGCTGACCTCCGCGCTGGCCTCCGCCGAGACCACCATCCTGCCCCTGGCCAGGACGGTCTTCTCGATGGCGGTCCACAAGGCGGTCCCCTCCCGGTTCGCCCGGGTCCACCGCAGGTTCCTCACCCCGACCTGGGGGACCCTCGGCATGGGAGCGGCCTCCATCGCCCTGTTCGGCCTGCTGGCGTCGTTCAGCCAGAACATCCTGGCCGACTCGATCGACTCGGTCGGTCTCGCGATCGCCTTCCAGTACGGACTGACCGGCTTCGCCTGCGTCTGGTACCACCGCAGGGTCCTCACCCGCAGTGCCAGGGACCTGGTCTTCAAGGGTGTCCTGCCCGGGCTCGGCGGGCTGGCCATGGCCCTGTTGTTCCTCTACGCCACCTTCGTCGTCTACGCGGACCCCAGGTACGGCACGACCTCCGTCGACCTGCCCCTGATCGGCAGGACGGGCGGGGTCACGGTCCTGGGTCTGGGCGCCCTGCTGATCGGTCTCCTGCTGATGCCGATGGTCACCCGGGGCCACGGCGTGGCCCTCAAACTCCAGCGGAGCCTGCTTCCGCGCCGCCTGCCGCCGCACGCCGCCGTGGAATCGGCGAGCCGCTATCTGCCCGCCGACAGCGGTTCCGGGGTGGGCGGCGACTGGTACGACGTCATCCCCCTGTCCGGCACCCGGATCGGGCTGGTCGTCGGGGACGTGCTCGGACACGGCCTGCGCGCCGCGGCCACCATGGGACGCCTGCGCACGGGGGTGCGCGTGCTGGCCCGGCTGGACCTGGCCCCGGACGAACTGCTGTCCCGCCTGGACGACCTGGTCGACCAGACCGGGGACGAGAGCGGCACCGGCCACGGCCCGGGCATCCGGCGCCACCAGCCCGACGAGGCCCTGGGTGTGAGCTGCCTGTACGCGGTGTACGACCCGGTCTCGGGCAAGTGCAGCCTGGCGAGGGCCGGGGATTCGGTACTGGCGGTCGTGGCGCCGTACGGGGGTGCCGTCGACCCTCTTCAGCTGCCGCCCGGACCGCCGCTGGGCATCGGCGGCCCGCCCTACCAGAGCATGGACGTGGAACTGGCGCCGGGCAGCCTCGTCGCCCTCTGCACGGGCGGCCTCCTCCAGGCGGCCGACGACCGTGCCGCCGGGCTCGCGCAGCTGTCCCGGGTCTTCGACGGCGCGGACACGTCACTGGAGGCGCTGTGCGACACGGCGGTGACCACCCTGCTGCCCGGGGCGGTGGACGTGGACGCGACACTGCTCACGGTCCGCACCCGCCGGCTCGACCGGAACCAGTTCGCCGAGTGGGCGCTGCTCGCGGACCCGGCGGCGGTGGCGACCATCCGCACCGCCGTCAGCAAACAGCTCGGCGACTGGGGGCTGGACGACCTGGCGTTCGCCACCGAACTCATCGTCAGCGAACTGGTCACCAACGCCATCCGCTACGCCGGCGGCCCGATCCAGGTACGCCTGATCCGCGACCGGACCCTGACCTGCGAGGTCTCCGACACCGGCCACACCTCGCCCAATCTGCGGCACGCCGCGAGCGACGACGAGGGAGGCCGGGGCCTGTTCATCATCGCCCAGATGACCCACCACTGGGGCACGCGCTACACCCCGACGGGCAAGACGATCTGGACCGAACAGGACCTGCCGTGACGAACCGCCGACGCCCCGACGGAAGGATCTCCCATGGTGCAGCAGACGGCGACGAAGGCCCCGGCCAGGAAGCCCGTCGGCACGGGCGACGTCTTCCTCTCGTTCGCCCCGTGGATCGTCTTCGGCGTGGTCGCCAGCCCCAGTACCTGGAAGTACGCGGCTTTCGCCGCACTGGTCGCCTCGATCGTCCTGTCGGGCCAGGACATGCTGGCCGGCAGACTCCGCATCCTCGACATGACCGGCATCGTGTTCTTCGCCGTCCTGTCGGTGCTCGGGTTGGCCCTGGACCGCGGACAGCTGCTCTGGGTGGAGACGTACGCCCAGGTCATCTCGAACGGACTGGTGGCCGTCGTCGCGCTCGGATCGCTGCTCGCCGACCCCTTCACCGCGCAGTACGCCCGGGAGCGCACACCGCCCGCGGTGTGGGACTCGCCCGTGTTCAAGCACATCAACAGAGTGCTGACGGCACTGTGGGGCGCGGCCTTCGCCCTCATGGCGCTCTCGACCTGGCTGGCCGTCCGCTTCCCCGCCCAGGACGACTGGTTCAACTGGGTCGTCCCGATCGCGCTGCTGGTGCTGGCCGTGAAGTGCACCGAGCGCTATCCCGAGTCGTACAAGGCGCGTGCGACCTAGGGCAAAACCCCCTGGCCGGATCCGAACGGGCGGGCCGGACGTCTACCCCGGTATGGAACCGTACAAGCCGCCTCCCCAGCCCCGGCAGCCGGAAGGGTGCCTCACCGTCGCGATCCGCGTCCCCCTGCGGATTCTCGTCCTGGTGCTGGTGGTGCCGGTGCGGATGGCGTGGGACGCCCTCGTCGTCACCGGAAGGTTTCTGCGGGACACCGTGTGCAGGCCGATCGGCCGGGCGCTGCTGTGGGCCACGAAGGCCCTGTTCGTCTGGCCGTTCGTGGGTCTGTGGCGCTATGCCCTGGTCCCCGTCGGCAACGCGCTCGCGTGGCTGGGCGCCGTCCTCGTCGTCGTACCGGCCGTGGGGGTGTACCGGTACGTGCTCACGCCCGTCGGGCACGCCGTCGCGTGGCTGGTGCGCGGGGTGGGCGCCGGGCTCGCCTGGGTGTACGCGCGCGTGCTCAGCCCGGTCGGGCACGCGGTCGCCTGGCTGCTGAGGGGCGTCGGCGCCGTGCTCGCCGCGGTGGGCACCGGCGTGTACACGGCCGTCGCCTGTCTGGTGCGGTATCTGCTCGTCGTGCCCGCGCGGTGGGTGTACGCGTGGATCCTCGCGCCCGTCGGACGTGCCGTCGCCTGGTGCGTGCGCGGGCTGGGGTGGCTGCTGGGCGTGATCGCCACCGGCGTCGGCGTCGCCCTGTACTGGACCCTGCGCGTCCTCCTCGTCCTGCCCGCCCTCGCGCTGTGGCGCTGGGTCCTCGCGCCCGTCGGCCGGTTCCTCGCCCTCGTGGCGCGGGAGGCCGGGGACGCCCTCGGGCACGCCTGGCGGATCGCCGGACGCATCTCCCGGGCCGTCGGCCGGGCGCTCGGGACCCTCTTCCGGTGGATCTTCGTGGAGCCGGTGCGCTGGGTCTACCGGACCGTCCTGACCCCGGTCGGCCATGTCGTCCGGGACGCGGTCCTGCGGCCCGTCGCCGAGGGCGCGCGCGTGGTGGGCCGGGCCGTGCGCGAGGCGCTGACCGGCGCCCGCGAGACGGTACGGCAGGCCCGGGCGGACGTCCGGCGGATGCTGTTCGGAGAGCCCCGGCAGCCGGCCGCCGTGGACCGGCGGGAACCCCAGGGGTCCGCGACACGTACTCTTGGTGGCAGTACAACCGCACTCACGAAGGACTAGGACACTGGGCAAGCGACAGCCCGAAGGCCCGCCGCCCGCACCCGCGGTGCAGCGCATCCGACTGCGCTACACCAAGCGCGGCCGCCTGAGGTTCACCAGCCACCGAGACTTCCAGCGCGCTTTCGAGCGGGCGCTGCGCCGTGCCGAGGTGCCCATGGCGTACTCGGCCGGGTTCACGCCGCATCCGAAGGTGTCGTACGCCAATGCCGCACCCACCGGCACGGGCAGTGAGGCGGAGTACCTGGAGATCGCGCTCACCGCACCGCGCGACCCGGAGACGCTGCGCGTCCTCCTCGACGAGTCGCTGCCCGCCGGGCTCGACGTCGTCGACGCGGTCGAGGCGCGGACCTCGGGTCTCGCCGACCGGCTCACGGCCTCCGTCTGGGAGCTGCGGCTGGACGGCGTCGACCCGGCCGACGCCGAGCGCGCGGCCCTGGCCTTCCAGGAGGCCGGGACCGTCGAGGTGCAGCGGATGACCAAGAACGGCGTCCGGACCTTCGACGCCCGCCCTGCCGTGGTGAGCCTGGAAACGCACGGTTCACCGGCTGATAGGCCGACCGACCAGCCCTGTGCGATACTGCGGCTGGTTGTTCGGCACGTGACGCCTGCCGTACGACCCGACGACGTCCTGTCCGGTCTCCGCGCCGTGGCCGACCTGGCGCCGCCGGTCCCCGCAGCGGTGACCAGGCTGGCGCAGGGGCTGTTCGATGAAGAGACCGGCACGGTGACCGACCCGCTCGCGCCCGACCGCGAGGCAGCCGAGGCCCTGACGGCCCAGCCGGCTGCCGCCGCGACGGCGCCGACGCCGGAAGGTCCCGCGTAGGGACGGACGTCGTAGCGCCGCCCTCGTACTCGGGAGCCACCTGGGTCGGGCAGCGCACCGACCAGAAGACTTTCGCCAGGCCGTACCGACAAGGCGTACGGAACCGGCGAGACAGGACACAGAGTGCTCCCGTGCGGCGCCCGCGCCCCGGACGGCGGCCATCGCGGATCACGCGGGCCGCGGACGTCAACGGCGGTCGGTCCCTCGAGACCGGCGCCGGACCAGGCGCGGCGCCCGGGAGCCTGACGGGAGAAACGCCCGCATGCTCGAGCCGACCGAACCCCATGAGGGTTCCGAACTGAACACTCCCAGCGACACCCTGCCGCCGCGCAGGCGTCGCCGTGCCGCATCCCGCCCGGCCGGGCCTCCGGCCGGCGCGGAGGCAACCGCCGAGGTGACGGTGCCGGCCATACCGGCCGCGGACTCCGACGAGATCACCGAGGCCGCTGCGACGCAGGGCACCGAAGAGGCTGTAGCCGCCCCCGAGGCCGAAGAGGCCCTTGAGGCGATCGAGGCCGAAGAGGCCGTTGAGGCTGTGGAGGCCGCCGTGGAGAGCCCCGAGACCACAGAGCCCGGCCGCCCGCGCCGTCGGGCCACGCGCCGCGCGTCCGCGCCGGCGGGGGCGCCGTCGACCGCCGAGGCCGTCGAGACCGTCGTACCGGTCACGCCCGCCGCCGAGACGGAGAAGCCCGCCGCCGTCGCCGAGGGCGGCGAGGTCGTCGTCGGCGAGGAGGCCGCCCCGCGCCGCGCCCGCCGCCGTGCCACGCGCAGCGTGTCCACGCCGACCGGTGTCACCGGTGCCACCGGTGTGCCGGAGGAGGCCGCCGAGCCCACGACCCCGGCCGAGCCCACGACCCCCGTCGAGGCTGCCGCTCCCGCCGAGACCGCTCCCGCCGGCCGTCCGCGCCGTCGGGCCACGCGCCGTGCGTCCGCGCCGGCCGGGGCGCCGGTGGCCGCGGAGGCCGTCGAGACCGTCGTGCCGGCCACCGCCGCCGCGGAGACGACCGCTGTCGCCGAGGCCGGGAAGGCCCAGGAGGAGCCTGCAGCCGCCGAGACTCCGGCCCCTGCCGAGGGCGCGCCCGCCGGCCGTACCCGCCGTCGTGCCACCCGGCGCGCGTCCGCGCCCGCCGGGGCACCGACGGCCGCCGCTGAGGCAGCTCCGGCCGCCCCCGCCGCCGAGGCCGCCCCCGCTGCCGAGGCTCCCGCTGCCGAGGCTCCCGCTGCCGAGGCCCCCGCTGTCGCCGAGGTGGCCGCTGTCGCCGAGGTGGCCGCTGTCGCCGAGGTGGCCGCTGCCGCCGAGGAGGCCGCCCCGCGCCGGACCCGGCGTCGGGCCACGCGCCGCGTGTCTGCGCCCGCCGAGGCCGCCGCCGCTCCGGTCGTTGAGGCCGAGGCCGAGAAGACCGCCGCCGAGACCGCGTCCGCCGCCGCCGGGACGCACACCTCGGAGGCCCCCGTCACTCCGCCCGCCACCGAGCCCGCCCCCGCCGAGGAAGCCGCTCCGCGTCGTGCCCGGCGTCGGGCCGTGCGCCCCGTGTTCGGGTTCTCCGAGCCCGCGCGGCCCGCGCCGGCCGCCGAGACCGAGGACGCCGAGGGTGGCGCCCCGCGCCGTCCCGCCCGTCCCGCCGTCGCCGTCTTCCAGGCGCCGGTGTTCGCCGAGCCGAAGTTCCAGACCCCGGAGCGTGCCGCAGCCGAGGCCGCCGCGGAGGCCGCCGAGGCGGAGGAGCCCGAGGAGCAGGCGGAGGAGCGGGTGGAGGAGCGCGCCGAGGCCGGCTCGCGTCGCCGCCGTCGCCGCCGGGGCGCCGCCGGCGCCGAGGAGACCGCCCAGGCCGAGGAGCCCCAGGAGCCGGAGCAGGCCGAGGAGTCCGTCGAGGACCTCGCCGAGGGCGAAGAGGCCGAGGAAGCCGACGAGGCCGAGGACACGGAGGGCGCCGAGGGCTTCGAGGAGGCCGGCTCGCGTCGCCGTCGCCGTCGTGGCGGCCGTCGCCGCCGTCGCGGGGACGCCGCCGACGGCGAGGGCGCGGACGCCGAGGAACTGGCCGCCGAGCAGGCCGCGCAGGACGCCGAGGACACCGCCGAGCAGGAGGAAGAGGACGCCGAGGAGGCCCACGACGAGGCCGCGTCCTCCAGCGCCGGCAGCCGGCGCCGCCGTCGGCGTCGTCGTCGGGCCGGTGACACCGCCGTCGACACCGAGCCCGATGAGGGCGACCCGGAGCGCACGGTCGTCAAGGTCCGCGAGCCGCGCAAGGCCAGCGAGCCGTCCGACGAGGTGCAGTCCATCAAGGGCTCGACCCGTCTGGAGGCCAAGAAGCAGCGCCGCCGTGAGGGCCGCGAGCAGGGCCGCCGGCGCGTTCCGATCATCACCGAGGCCGAGTTCCTGGCCCGCCGCGAGGCCGTCGAGCGCGTGATGGTCGTGCGCCAGCACGGCGAGCGCACGCAGATCGGCGTCCTGGAGGACGGCGTGCTCGTCGAGCACTACGTCAACAAGGAGCAGTCGACCTCGTACGTCGGCAACGTCTACCTGGGCAAGGTCCAGAACGTGCTGCCGTCGATGGAGGCCGCCTTCATCGACATCGGCAAGGGCCGCAACGCCGTCCTGTACGCCGGCGAGGTCAACTTCGAGGCGCTGGGCATGGCCAACGGCCCGCGCCGCATCGAATCCGCCCTGAAGTCCGGCCAGTCGGTCCTCGTCCAGGTGACGAAGGACCCGATCGGGCACAAGGGCGCGCGTCTGACCAGCCAGGTCTCCCTGCCGGGCCGCTACCTCGTGTACGTCCCCGAGGGCTCGATGACCGGCATCAGCCGCAAGCTGCCCGACACCGAGCGGGCCCGGCTGAAGACCATCCTCAAGAAGATCGTCCCCGAGGACGCGGGCGTGATCGTGCGCACCGCCGCCGAGGGCGCGAGCGAGGAGGAGCTGCGCCGGGACGTCGAGCGGCTGCAGGCGCAGTGGGAGGACATCCAGAAGAAGTCGAAGAACGGCAACGCCCCGTCGCTGCTGTACGGCGAGCCGGACATGACCGTCCGGGTCGTCCGCGACATCTTCAACGAGGACTTCTCCAAGGTCGTCGTCAGCGGTGACGACGCCTGGGAGACGATCCACGGGTACGTCTCGCACGTGGCCCCGGACCTCGCCGGCCGCCTGTCGAAGTGGACCTCCGAGGTCGACGTCTTCGCCACCTACCGGATCGACGAGCAGCTCGCCAAGGCGCTGGACCGCAAGGTCTGGCTGCCCAGCGGCGGTTCGCTGGTGATCGACCGGACCGAGGCGATGGTCGTCGTCGACGTCAACACCGGCAAGTTCACCGGCCAGGGCGGCAACCTGGAGGAGACGGTCACCAGGAACAACCTGGAGGCGGCCGAGGAGATCGTGCGCCAGCTGCGGCTGCGCGACCTCGGCGGCATCATCGTCATCGACTTCATCGACATGGTCCTGGAGTCCAACCGCGACCTGGTGCTGCGCCGCCTGCTGGAGTGCCTGGGCCGTGACCGTACGAAGCACCAGGTGGCCGAGGTGACCTCGCTGGGCCTGGTGCAGATGACCCGTAAGCGGGTGGGCCAGGGCCTGCTGGAGTCCTTCTCCGAGACCTGTGTCCACTGCAACGGCCGCGGGGTCATCGTGCACATGGAGCAGCCGACCGCCGCCGGCGGTGGCGGCGGCAAGCGCAAGAAGCGCGGGCGGGGCGGTGACGTGCACGAGCACGTGCACGAGACCGCCGCCGTGGCCGTGGAGACCGGTGAGGCCGTGGAGCCGGAGATCGAGACGGCCGTCGAGGTGGCCGCCGAGGTCGCCGAGCCGGTCGCCCTCCCGGCCCCGGACTTCGCGCCGGACGAGGAGCTGTACAGCAGCGTCGCCGAGGCGGAGGCGGCGGCCACCCGTGGCCGTACGCGGCGCCGGGCGAGCCGCCGGGCCTCGGCTCCGGCGGGCGCCCCGAAGGCGGAGCGGGCCGCGAAGGCTCCTCGTGAGAAGGCTCCGCAGGCTGAGGCCGCTGAGGCGGAAGCCCCGACGGTCGAGGCGCCGACCGCGCAGGAGGTCACCGCCGAGGAGGCGGCGACGCGCCCCGTGCGTCCGGAGCCGGCCGCCGAGGCCCTGGCCGAGCCCGCCGCCGTCGAGGACCAGGTGGTTGCGGCACCGCAGGCCGAGGCCGTCGAGGAGGCCGCGCCCAAGGGCCGTACGCGCCGTCGTGCGACCCGGAAGGTGTCGGCGCCGGCCGGTTCCCCCGCGGGTGCCGAGGCGGCCGTGGTGACGGTGCCGGAGACCGCGCCCGCGGCCGAGGCCCCGGTGGCACAGCCCGAGCCCGAGCCCGAGGCCGCGGCGCCGGCCGAGGAGGCGCCCGCCGAGAGCGCCGCCCCGGCCCGCCCGCGCCGCCGTGCCGTGCGCGTCGCCAGCGCGCCGGCCACGTCCGAGGAGGCGGCCGTCGTGGTCGTCCCGTCGGCCGCGGCGGAGGAGGCCCCGGTCGCCGAGGAGCCGGCCGAGGAGGCCGCTCCGGCCAAGAAGGCGGCCCGCAAGACCGCCAAGAAGGCCACGGCGAAGAAGGCTGCCGCCAAGAAGACGGTGGCCAAGAAGACCGCGGCCAAGAAGACGGTGGCCAAGAAGACGACGGCCAAGAAGGCGGCGAAGACCGCCAAGACGGCCGCCGCGAAGTCGACGGCGAAGAAGACCGCGGCGGGCCCGCAGACGGTGTCGTCCTCCGCCGACGACAGCTGATCCGCTGCCGTGACACGGTGTGGTCCTGTCCCCGTGCGGACAGGACCACACTCGTTTGCCGGGCCGGGCCACCGTGCCCCGGACCCGGTCTGACGGCGTCGTGGCGACGAGACCTCCGCCGCGACGCCGGTGCACAGGGGAAACAGCCGGTGCACATGGGAAACAAAGGAGAGAACCGCGATGATAGGCCTCGTGCTGGCGGCTGGTGCCGGACGGCGTCTGCGCCCCTACACGGACACCCTGCCCAAGGCCCTCGTGCCCGTCGGGGCACAGGACGCACCGGACGCCCTCACCGTCCTCGACCTGACCCTCGCCAACTTCGCCGAGGTGGGTCTGACCGAGGCCGCGATCATCGTCGGCTACCGCAAGGAGGCCGTCTACGAGCGCAAGGCGGCCCTGGAGCAGAAGTACGGCCTCAAGCTCACCCTCATCGACAACGACAAGGCCGAGGAGTGGAACAACGCCTACTCCCTGTGGTGCGGCCGGGACGCCCTCAAGGACGGCGTGATCCTCGCCAACGGCGACACCGTGCACCCGGTCTCCGTCGAGAAGACGCTGCTCGCGGCCCGCGGCGACGGCAAGAGGATCATTCTCGCGCTGGACACCGTGAAGTCCCTGGCGGACGAGGAGATGAAGGTCGTCGTCGACCCCGAGAAGGGTGTTCGGAAGATCACCAAGCTCATGGACCCGGCCGAGGCGACCGGCGAGTACATCGGCGTCACCCTCATCGAGGGCGACGCCGCCGAGGAACTGGCCGACGCCCTGAGGGCCACGTTCGAGCGCGACCCGCAGCTGTACTACGAGGACGGCTACCAGGAGCTGGTGAACCGGGGCTTCAAGATCGACGTGGCGCCGATCGGCGACGTGCCGTGGGTCGAGATCGACAACCACGACGACCTCGCCCGGGGGCGGGAGATCGCATGCCGGTACTGACCCGGCTGATCCCCTCGCCGGTCGTCGTGGACATCCGCCCGGGTGCCCTGGACGACCTGGCGAGTGTCCTCGCCGACGAGCGCGTCTCGCACTCCGGCCGGCTCGCCGTGGCCGTCAGCGGCGGCTCGGGGGCCAGGCTGCGGGAGCGCATCGCCCCGTCGCTGCCCGGCGCCACCTGGTACGAGGTCGGCGGCGGCACCCTCGACGACGCCGTCCGGCTGGCCGACGAGATGAAGTCCGGCCACTACGACGCCGTCGTCGGGCTCGGCGGCGGCAAGGTCATCGACTGCGCGAAGTACTCCGCGGCGCGCATCGGACTGCCCATGGTCGCCGTCGCCACCAACCTCTCCCACGACGGGATCTGCTCGCCCGTGTCCATCCTGGACAACGACGCCGGCCGCGGCTCGTACGGCGTGCCCACCCCCATCGCCCTCCTCATCGACCTCACGGTGATACGGGAGGCCCCGATCCGCTTCGTGCGCTCGGGCATCGGCGACGCCCTGTCCAACATCTCCGCGGTCGCGGACTGGGAACTGTCCCACCGCGTCAACGGCGAGAAGCTCGACGGCCTGGCCGCCGCCATGGCCCGCCAGGCGGGCGAGGCCGTGCTGCGCCATCCGGGCGGATGCGGTGACGACGGGTTCCTCACCGTGCTGTCCGAGGGGCTGGTGCTGTCGGGTGTCGCCATGTCGATCGCCGGACACACCCGGCCCTCGTCGGGCGCCTGCCATGAGATCAGTCACGCACTCGACCTGCTGTATCCGAGGCGGGCGGCGAGCCACGGCGAGCAGGTGGGCCTCGGTGCCGCCTTCGCCACGCACCTGCGCGGCGATCACGAGGGGGCCCGGCTGATGGCCGACGTGCTGCGCCGGCACGGGTTGCCCGTGGTGGCGGAGGAGATCGGCTTCAGCGACGACGAGTTCGTCCGGGCCGTGGAGTTCGCCCCGGAGACCCGGCCCGGCCGGTACACCGTCCTGGAGCACCTCGAGCTGTCGACGAGGGGTATCAAGGAGGCGTACGCGGACTACGTCACCGCGGTCGCCGCATGAGCCCGACGCCCAGTTTGACCCCTACGGCCGTGCCCCGTAACCTTGACCGTCGGCGTGTCCACTGAGCACGCCACATCCCCGTAAACCTCTTCCTCCCGGTCACTGGGTTGGCCGGGAGAGGTCGTCCATGGTGTTTCTGGGCGGCTGGCCTGCGGGGGTGCCGGTTCTGAACGAGCGAAAGAGAGATCCGCGTGTACGCCATCGTGCGCAGCGGTGGTCGCCAGCACAAGGTTGCTGTCGGCGACATCGTTGAGGTTGACAAGATTTCCACCGCCAAGGTTGGCGACACGGTCGAGCTCTCGACCCTGCTCGTTGTCGACGGCGACGCTGTGACCAGTGACCCGTGGGTGCTGGCCGGCATCAAGGTCCAGGCCGAGGTCGTGGACCACCACAAGGGCCAGAAGATCGACATTCTGCGCTACAAGAACAAGACCGGTTACCGCCGTCGCCAGGGCCACCGCCAGCAGTACACGGCGATCAAGGTCACTGAGATCCCCACGGCTGCGAAGTAAGGGACTGAGAACAGATGGCACACAAGAAGGGCGCATCGTCCACCCGGAACGGTCGCGACTCCAACGCCCAGCGGCTCGGCGTGAAGCGCTTCGGCGGTCAGGTCGTGAACGCGGGTGAGATCCTGGTCCGCCAGCGCGGCACCCACTTCCACCCCGGCGCCGGTGTCGGCCGTGGCGGCGACGACACGCTGTTCGCGCTGCAGGCCGGTGCGGTGGAGTTCGGTACCCACCGTGGCCGCAAGGTCGTGAACATCGTTCCGGTCGCCTGAATCGGTTGATTCAAGGAGTCTGAGATTCCAGGCTCCGACCGAACGCTTCGCGAGGCGGACCTCACTTCCCGGTCGGGAAGGCGGGTCCGCCTTTCGCGTGTTGACCCTGGTGTCAACGACGAGACACACCCGCACTTTCTGGAGGCACTGAACCATGACCACCTTCGTGGACCGCGTCGAACTGCATGTCGCCGCGGGTAACGGAGGTCACGGCTGTGCCTCCGTACACCGCGAGAAGTTCAAGCCGCTCGGCGGCCCGGACGGCGGCAACGGCGGCCGTGGCGGTGACGTCGTCCTGACCGTCGACCAGTCGGTCACCACGCTGCTCGACTACCACCACTCGCCGCACCGCAAGGCCACCAACGGCAAGCCCGGCGAGGGCGGCAACCGCTCCGGGAAGGACGGCCAGGACCTGATCCTGCCGGTCCCGGACGGCACGGTCGTCCTGGACCGGGCCGGCAACGTCCTCGCCGACCTGGTCGGCCACGGGACCTCGTACATCGCCGCGCAGGGCGGCCGTGGCGGCCTCGGCAACGCGGCGCTGGCCTCCGCCCGCCGCAAGGCACCCGGCTTCGCGCTGCTCGGCGTGCCCGGAGACGTGCAGGACATCGTCCTGGAGCTGAAGACCGTCGCCGACGTGGCGCTGGTCGGCTACCCGAGCGCCGGCAAGTCCTCGCTGATCTCCGTGCTCAGCGCGGCCAAGCCGAAGATCGCCGACTACCCCTTCACGACGCTCGTGCCGAACCTCGGTGTCGTCACCGCCGGTTCCACCGTCTACACCATCGCCGACGTGCCGGGTCTGATCCCCGGTGCCAGCCAGGGCAAGGGCCTGGGTCTGGAGTTCCTGCGGCACGTGGAGCGGTGCAGCGTGCTGGTGCACGTGCTGGACACCGCGACCCTGGAGTCCGACCGTGACCCGGTCTCCGACCTCGATGTCATCGAGGAGGAGCTGCGGCAGTACGGCGGGCTCGGCAACCGGCCCCGGATCGTCGTCCTGAACAAGGTCGACGTGCCGGACGGCAAGGACCTCGCCGAGATGGTCCGCCCCGACCTGGAGGAGCGCGGCTACCGCGTCTTCGAGGTGTCGGCGGTCGCCCACATCGGGCTGAAGGAGCTGTCGTACGGGCTCGGCGAACTGGTCGCCAAGGCACGTGCCGCGAAGCCGAAGGAAGAGGCGACGCGGATCGTCATCCGGCCGAAGGCCGTGGACGACGCGGGCTTCACGGTCACCCGCGAGGAGGTCGGCGGGGAGCCGCTGTTCCGGGTGCGCGGCGAGAAGCCCGAACGCTGGGTGCGGCAGACCGACTTCAACAACGACGAGGCGGTCGGCTATCTCGCCGACCGGCTCAACCGCCTCGGTGTCGAGCAGGAGTTGATGAAGGCGGGTGCCCGGTCCGGTGACGGCGTCGCCATCGGCCCCGAGGAGAACGCGGTCGTGTTCGACTGGGAGCCGTCGGTCACGGCCGGCGCGGAGATGCTCGGGCGCCGTGGCGAGGACCACCGCTTCGAAGAGGCCCGTCCCGCCACCCAGCGGCGCCGGGACCGGCAGGCCGAACGCGACGAGGCCAGCCGGCAGTTCGACGACTTCGAGCCGTTCTAGCCCGAGCCGTTCCACCCCACCGCGCGCAGCAGCGGCAACGAGAGAGGGCGGGCCGGAGGTTTTCCTCCGGCCCGCCCTCTCACCTTCTCGGTGCCGGCGTCAGCTGTCGTCGCCCGTCAGCTCCTGGCCGACATAGTCGCGGAGCCAGGTCCGGAAGCCCGGGCCCAGGTCTTCACGTTCGCACGCGAGTCGGACAATGGCACGCAGATAGTCGCCGCGGTCGCCGGTGTCATAGCGGCGGCCCTTGAAGACGACACCGTGCACCGGGCCGCCCACCTTCTCGTCCGTCGCGAGCTGCTGCAGCGCGTCGGTGAGCTGGATCTCCCCGCCGCGGCCCGGCTCGGTCTTGCGCAGGACGTCGAAGATGTGCGGGTCGAGGACGTAACGGCCGATGACCGCGTAGTTCGACGGGGCGTCCGCCGCGTCCGGCTTCTCGACCAGTCCGGTGACCCGCACGACGTCACCGTCGGCGGTCGCCTCCACGGCCGCGCAGCCGTAGAGGTGGACCTGCTCGGGCGCGACCTCCATGAGGGCGATCACACTGCCCCCGTGCTGCCGCTGCACCTCGATCATGCGCTGCAGCAGGGGGTCGCGCGGGTCGATCAGGTCGTCGCCCAGGAGGACCGCGAAGGGCTCGTGGCCGACGTGCGGGGCGGCGCACAGCACCGCGTGGCCCAGGCCCCTGGGGTCGCCCTGGCGCACGTAGTGCATGGTCGCCAGGTCGCTGGACTCCTGCACCTTCGCGAGCCGTTCGGCGTCGCCCTTCTTCTCGAGCGCCGACTCCAGCTCGTAGTTGCGGTCGAAGTGGTCCTCGAGGGGACGCTTGTTCCGCCCGGTGATCATGAGCACGTCGTCGAGCCCCGCCGACACGGCCTCCTCGACCACGTACTGGATCGCCGGCTTGTCCACGACCGGCAGCATCTCCTTGGGAGTGGCCTTGGTCGCCGGCAGGAACCGGGTACCGAGACCCGCCGCGGGAATGACAGCCTTGGAGATGGTGGGGTGGGAAACCATGTGGTGCTCGTCTCTCTCGTTCTGCACGTCAGGCGCCGATGAGGCCACGCTCGCCGGTCGGCTGCAGCGGAATACGCGCCTGGGCGAACGCGGTCGGCGCGGGCGCCGGAGTCCGCTCGTCCAGGGGCAGCACCGCGGGGGTGGGCTCCTGGCCGAGGAACAGGCGGCGCACCACGCGCTCCGCCGCGTTCCCGTCGTCGAACTGCACGAACCGCTCGCGGAACGCGGCCCGCAGCTCGGCGGCCCGGTCGCTGTTCCAGGCGCCGGAACGGAAGACCTCGATCAGCTCGTCCTCGGTGGTCGCGGTCGCGCCCGGGGTCTCACCCGGCTCGCCGGAGAGGATGTCGAAGTAGACGCCGCGGGCCTTGCGGTAGACCTCCCAGTCGTCCGCGTAGGTGACGATCGGGCGGTCGAGGCAGGCGTAGTCGAACATGATCGAGGAGTAGTCCGTGATCAGCGCGTCGGCGGCCAGGCAGAGGTCCTCCACCACCGGGTACTTCGACACGTCCTTGATCAGACCGCGCTCCTGCAGCGCCTCCAGCCGGGGGTCGGCGCCGTAGAAGTAGTGCGTGCGCACGAGGACGACGTGGTCGGGGCCCAGCTCGCGGCAGAACCGCTCCAGGTCGATGCGGGGCACGTAGCCCTTCTGGTAGTCGCGCACCGTCGGGCAGTAGAGGATGGCGGTCTTGCCTTCCTCGATGCCGAGTTCACGGCGAATCCGCAGGACGTCGTCCGCGGTGGCCCGGAAGTAGACGTCGTTGCGCGGGTAGCCGTACTCGACCGCCTCGAACGCGCAGGGGTACACCCGCTCCCAGATCTCCGTGGAGTGCTGGTTGGAGGTCAGGCTGAGGTCCCACTTGTCGGCCCGCTCCAGCATCTTGGCGAAGCTCATGCCCTTGGCGGCCGCGGGGTACTTCTGCTGGTCGATCCCCATCTGCTTGAGGGGGGTGCCGTGGTGCGTCTGCAGGTGGACCTGCTCCGGGCGCTTCACGAAGTTGTTGGGGAAGTTGACGTTGTTGACGAGGTACTTGGCGCGCGCCATGACCTCCCAGTAGCGGGGCGAGTTCGCCACCACGTAGTCGACGCCCGCCGGGACGGTGTCCACCGCGTCGCGCTTCACGATCCACACGCCGTGGACGTTCGGGGCGAGTTCCTTGGCCTTGTGGTAGATCGCCGCGGGGTTGCAGGCGACGCCGCGGTTCCAGTAGGCCGCGTAGACCGCGAGGTTCTCGTCGACGGGACGGCGCAGGTGCAGCTGGTACAGGCGGTTGTAGGCCGCCTTGCCGAGCTTCGTCTTGACCTTGGTGGCCCGCTTGATCACCTGGCGGCGGGTGTTGCCGGCGGCCGTCACCGCCGCGTACGCCGTGTAGGAACCGCGCTCCAGCAGCTGGAACCGGACGCCCTGCGAGCCCTCCGGCAGGACGAAGCCCTTCGGCTTGTAACGCCTGTAGCTGGCGGCCGACAGCTTGAAGAACTCCGCGCGGTCCTTGGGGACGATGCGGTCCTCGCGGGCCAGCGTGAACAGGTAGTGGCTGGCCGCGCGCTCGAACAGCAGCGCCCGCACCGGCTCCAGGTGGGGGCGCTCGTCCAGGAACTCGAAGAGCCGGGCGTACTGCTCGAAGATGCCGAAGTGCTTGCGGCCGGGCGTGCGCATGGAGTTGCCCTGGCGGCGCTGGCGGTACTCGACGCAGACGTGGTCGGTGGCGGCGATGCGCTCCGCGGTCAGCATGGTCTTGTAGACCATGAGCGCGTCTTCGTAGATACCGTCGGTGAAGGTGAAGTTGTGCCGGTCGACGTAGAACTCACGGCGGTAGGCGCGGTTCCACACCACGGCGAACATGGTGAGGTACTCGGGACGCTCCAGGGCCGTGAAGACGTCCGTGCCGGCGGCGGCGAGCATCTCGCCGGCCGCGCTCGCCTGGACGCGGTTGGTCCAGTAGGTGCGGACGTGGTTGAGCAGCAGGATGTCCGGATTGTCGGTGACCTCGAGGCGCTCGGCAATCGCCTCCAGAGCGCCCTCGGCGAGGGTGTCGTCGCTGTCCAGGAACAGGATGTACTCGCCGCGGGCCTTCAGCGCACCGGCGTCCCGGGCCTTTCCGATGCCCCGGTTCTCCTCGAAGTGCACCGGTACGACGCGGTCGTCCAGGGCGGCGTACTCGTCGAGTATGCGGCCGCAGGAGTCGGGGGAGTGGTCGTCTATGGCGACGATCTCGAAGTCCTCGAAGGACTGGGAGAGGATGGAATCCAAGCATGCGCGCAGATACCCCTGAACTTTGTAAACAGGGACAACCACGCTTATTTTCGGCGAAGCGCTTCCATTCGCGAGGGGCATGCTTGGGGCTCCTGGACTGTCGGTTCAGACGCAACGGCGTCCCGCTGCTGGACCGCGGGACGGGAGGCGAGAAGGCACAAGGAGTGCGAGGTTAACGTTGATTTAAGCCTACCCCAACGTGACTAGTGGGATGTTCTTACCTCGCACCGTCCGTCGCTGGTCAACCGGGGTGTGGCAAGGCTCACCCCGGTGGCCGTACGTCTTCCTATCAGACCAGTGCGTCCTTGTAGTAAATGCTCGCCCGCTTGCTCTGGTCGGTGTCCGAGGTGAACGACGCGAAGCCGCTGCACAGCCGCAGTGCCGACGGGTTGGCGGTGTCGGGGATCTGGATGGCCATGCCCTCGGGCTCGCGGTAGAGCAGCGAGGAGGCGGCCTTGGTGGGCTTCTGCTCCACGACCGTGCCGGTGTTCCAGTCCACGGTGGTGATGTACGTGTTGCCGTCCGGTGACACCGAGCCGTTGCTGCCGTAATCGGAGCCGGCCAGCAGGTAGAGGCAGCTGCCGTAGCTCGTGAACCCCTGGAAGACGTCGGTGTAACCGGGCTGCAGGTCGGCGGGCTGGGCGACGCCGGCGAGGGTGGTCCTGCCGCCCGACTTGAAGGCGGCGAGGTCGTACAGGCGGAAACGGAAGACCCCGTTCACGCGGCAGCGGGCCGCGAGCCGGTTGTTGACCGGGTCGATGGCGCAGGTGGTGCGGTCGACGCCGCTCTCCAGGGTGTAGCTGGGGCAGCGTGGGGGAGTCCGCGGTGAGCACCGATCCGTTGGCGAACTCGAACCGGGCGAGCCGGTCGCCCCAACCGGTGGAGGTGCCGTCGGAATTCGCGGTGCGGATGTTGTGCGTCTCCGTCCACAGATACGAGCCGGACGTGGTGGATTCCACGCCGATCTGCACGCCGTGCCCGAATCCGCGCAGATACATCGTGCCGAGGATGTTCCCGGAGAGGTCCAGCCGGGTCAGGACGAGGTCGCCGTTGGCCTCGCGGTCGGCGCCGGAGTACGTCTGGGTCTCCCCGGGCAGCTGGAGTCCGCCGTCGACCAGCTGCACGGTGAAGAGGTGCCCGCGGGTGTTGTCGAAGGCGAACGACTGCAGCACGCGGGTGCCGGTCAGCTGCACTTCCCGCAGGAGCATGTCGGAGGGGTCGGTCAGGTCGAACCGCTTGCTCGCGGTGACCGAGCCGGGTGTGGCGTCGTCCTGGGAGGACGTGCGCCGGGCGTGCGCGACCCCCTCGGCGGCGCCGACGGCGACGAGCGGGACGGCCGCCGCGCCGACGACGAGTACTGGGTGATCTCCGCCCAGAACGGCATGCGCTACTACTTCGGCTGGGGCCGCGCCGAGCGCAGCGGCGACCCGACCCACTCCGTGCTGACCGTCCCCGTGGCCGGTGACGACACGGGCGAGCCGTGCCACTCGCAGTTCCCGGAACCCTGCACCCAGGGCTGGTGCTGGAACCTGGACCGTGTGGTCGACCCGAACGAGGTCGAGAACGCCTACTTCTACGACAAGCAGACCAACTACTGCCGCTCGGTCATCAACACCGACAAGGCGCGCCAGTACGACGCGGCAAGCCATCTGACGAAGATCGAGTACGGCTGGGCCTCCCAGATCGCCGGCGCGAAGCTGCCCGCCAAGGTGGAGCTGAGCCACGTCGGCCGCTGCGTGGAGCGGATGAGCGACGCCGACCCGCTGGGCAAGGAGCCGGCGGCCTGCCCGGGCATCTCCGCCAACCCCGACTCGTACCCCGACGTGCCCACCGACCTGATGTGCGACGGCACCTCGGCGGACAACTACTGTGCGGGCAAGACGTACCACCCCACGTTCTTCAGCACCGACATGCTGTGGGACATCAAGACCTACGTCAGCGACGACGGCGGTGCGACGTGGGACCCGGCGATGCGGTACCAGATGAAGTACGGCCTGCCGAACCCCGACGGCACCATCGGCAAGACCCTGTGGCTCGACTACGTCCAGCGCGAGGGCTACGGCGACGGCCCCGACCAGCGCCTGCCGGTCATCAACTTCAACGGTGAGTGGCTGGACAACCAGGTCGGCTCCTCCACCCTCAACTTCCGCCGCGTCGACAAGATCTACGGCGACCTCGGCTCGGTGACCAGCGTCACCTACGGCCAGCCCGACGCCTGCGACATCAACAACCTGCCCAGCGAGTCGTCCAACACCCAGGACTGCTTCTGGCGGAAATGGACGCCCGGGGGTTCCACCGCCCCGGAGACCGGCTGGTTCAAGAAGTACCTCGTCACCCAGGTCTCCGTGGACCCCGGTGTGGGCCGGGGAGCGGACATCGACGGCGACCCGGTCATGACGACCCGGTACGAGTACCACGGCGGCGCCGGCTGGCGGTTCCCCAACGACCCGCTGATCGCCGACGCGGACGAGACCTGGTCCGAGTGGCGCGGGGCTGGTCGACGCGGACGACAACTGGCCCTTCGTGGCGGCGGCCCGTCTGGTCTGCGAACATCGAACGTGGCTGGACGATCCCAGTTTCTATCTTTTCATCCTGAAACTGGGGGCCAGTATGACGATGAACCACCCCATTCGTTTCATGACGGACCACGTGAATCTGCCGGAAAAGGTCAATGCGGCGGTCATGCTTGCGCTGGGCTATCCGCTGGGCCAGGGAGAAGACGTCGACCTGTTCTGCCCGCCCCGTTGAGCGGGCCACGGGAGTGCCGTCCGCCCACCGGACGCGGGCGCACCACCCGCACCCGTTCGCGTAGATTGCGGTGCGGGTGCAAGACCGGGTGAGGGGACGGACAACAAGGTGGCAAGGGCAAGGCAGGCCGTACACGAGGCTCGCAGGATCGTCGTCAAGGTGGGGTCCTCCTCACTGACCACGGCCGCGGGCGGCCTGGACGCCGACCGCGTCGACGCGCTCGTCGACGTCCTCGCCAAGAGCCGCAGCGGCGGCGAGAAGGAGATCGTCCTCGTCTCCTCCGGCGCCATCGCCGCCGGCCTCGCCCCGCTGGGGCTGCGCCGCCGCCCCAAGGACCTCGCCCGCCAGCAGGCCGCCGCCAGCGTCGGCCAGGGCCTGCTCGTCGCCCGCTACACCGCCTCCTTCGCCCGCTACGGCGTCCGCGTCGGGCAGGTCCTGCTCACCTCCGACGACATGAGCCGCCGCGCCCACCACCGCAACGCCTCGCGCACCCTCGACAAGCTCCTCGCGATGGGTGCCTTCCCGATCGTCAACGAGAACGACACCGTCGCCACCGACGAGATCCGCTTCGGCGACAACGACCGCCTCGCCGCCCTCGTCGCCCACCTCGTCCACGCCGACCTCCTCGTCCTCCTCTCCGACGTCGACGGCGTCTACGACGGCGACCCGAGCAAGCCCGGCACCTCCCGGATCGCGGAGGTACGGCGGCCCGAGGACCTCGCGCACGTGGAGATCGGCAGCGCGGGCAAGGCCGGTGTCGGCACCGGCGGGATGGTCACCAAGGTCGAGGCCGCCGCGATCGCCGCCGCCGCCGGCATCCCCGTGGTGCTGACCAGCGCCGTGCACGCGGCGGACGCCCTGAGCGGCGCCGACACCGGCACCCACTTCCACCCCACCGGCAAACGCTCCGCCGACCGGCTCCTGTGGCTCCAGCACGCCTCCACCCCGCAGGGCGCGCTGATCCTGGACGACGGCGCGGTGGACGCCGTCGTGAAGCGGCGCACGTCCCTGCTGCCCGCCGGAATCGCCGCCGTCGAGGGCGAGTTCAGCGCCGGCGACCCCGTCGAGCTGCGCGACACGGCGGGCCGCGCGGTGGCCCGGGGGCTCGTCAACTTCGACGCCAAGGAGATTCCGCGGCTGATCGGGCGTTCCACCCGCGAGCTGGCCCGGGAGCTGGGCCCCGCGTACGAACGTGAGGTCGTACACAGGGACGACCTGGTGCTGCTGCACTCCTAAAACGGGACGTAACGACAGCCCCCGGTGGGGGACGTTCCGTAAAACCGCCCCGCGGTGCCGTAGGGCCTGCTCAACTTTGTGTCAGGACACGTTTCCGAGTACTGGGTGAAGGAGGCCGTCGTGAGACGAGTGCGCCCTGGGGTGACAACCCGCGGTGCTCTGACGAGCGTCGCGGCCGGGGACGCCTACGAGGAGCCCAGGGACCTGCCCCGGCTGTGGCACGTCACCCTCAGCGTCTCCGGGGACAACGTCCCCCTGCCGGATCTGCGCCGTGCCCTGGAGCAACTGGCCCACGACCACCCCTTCCTCCTGACCAGCAGATACGCCACCGATCACGCCGAGATCAGGTACTGGGAAGAGGCCCGCGACCTGCACGACGCCGCCGCCGTCGCCCTGCGCCTGTGGGGGGAGCACCGGCAGAGTGCCGGGCTGCCCGCGTGGGAGATCGTCGGCTTGGAGGTCATCGACCGCGAGACCTACCACCAGCGCATCGCCGAGGGCTACGGGCCCGCCCCCGCCACCCCCGTCGGCGTCCACCCCTTCTGAATCCCGCCCCCTTCCGGTCCCGCGCCGGTGCCCGGGCCCCGCACACCGGCCGCCGGGGGCGGCCGGGTAGGTTCGGCGCGACGCATGTGGATCATGTGTCTCCGCTTACCAACCGCCACACAAGGGGGACCATGGAGCAGCACACCATCGGCCGTCGGGGGATCCTGCGGGCCGCGGGCGGTCTGGGGATCGCCGCGCTGGGCGTGGGGGCCGGGTCGGGCACGGCGTCCGCCGCGATCGCCGCCTCGCCGCGCTTCGAGCTCACCGCGCCGTCCTACGACCTGTTCCGCGGCCGGCAGCTGCACGACGACACCGTCCAGCAGGGCTTCGCCTTCGACAGCGTCAACAAGCGCCTCTTCGTCGCACAGCGACGCAACGGCAGCGGTGAGACGTCCGGCGACCTCTGCATCACCGAGCTGGACTTCGCCGGCAACCGCGTCTCGGCCATGCACCTGACGGGCTTCGGCCACGGCGTCGCCTTCGGCGTCGAGCCGCGGGGCCGCGACAGCTGGCTGTGGACGGAGGTGGACGCGAACAAGAACGGCTACGGCACCCGGCTCGGCCGCTTCAAGTTCGTGCGCGGCGGCTCCTTGTCCCACACCTCCTCCGCGATCAAGAAGTACCGGCCGGTGGCGAGCGGCGTGGAGTTCACCTGCTCCATCGACCAGGTGAACGGCATCATGGTCGTCCGCCACCAGAAGAACGGCGCCAAGTACATCGCCGCCTACCGGATGAGCCAGGCCTCCGCCGGCGACTTCAGCAGCCCGGTGGCGTACTTCAAGCAGCCCTCGATCCCGGGCACCGCGCAGGGGTACACCTCCTACGGCCGGTACCTGTACTTCCTGACCGGCAACGCCTACTCGGCGAGCAACCCGCGGCCCGGGAACACCCGCATCACCTGCGTCGACCTCAATTCGGGGGCCGTCAAGCAGGGGCCGGTCCTCACCAAGGCGGGCGAGAGCCTCTCCTACCGCGAGCCGGAGGGGCTGGCCGTCTACCGCACCGACTCCGGTCAGGCCCGCCTCTTCATCGGCTTCGCCTCCGGCGCCGCGGGCGACCGCCGCTCGAACATCTTCTACAAGAAGGCGCTGATCTGACCCCGTGACCGGGCCCCGTGCCACCGGAGCCGCCGGTGGCACGGAGCCCGCACGCCCCGGCGGGCCCGCCGTCTCGGCTTCCGGGACGGTTGTCGCCCCCCTCCGCAGGCGCACTACCCTGCGGGTATGACCACGCTCTCGCCGTACGACTCGATGTCCCCGGTCACCCAGGCCGCCTACCGGGCCAAGGCCGCCGCCGCCGACCTCGCGCCGCTCCCGCGCGCCGAGAAGGACGACGCGCTGCTCGCCATCGCCGACGCCCTGGAGGTCCGGACCAGCGAGATCGTCGAGGCCAACGCCAAGGACGTCGCCAAGGCGCGGGAGAACGGCATCAGCGAGGCCATCGTGGACCGGCTCACCCTCACCCCCGAGCGGGTCCGCGCCATCGCCTCCGACGTCCGGGACGTGGCGAAGCTGCCCGACCCGGTCGGCGAGGTCGTCCGTGGCTCCACCCTTCCCAACGGCATCGACCTGCGCCAGGTCCGCGTCCCGCTGGGCGTCGTCGGCATCATCTACGAGGCCCGTCCGAACGTCACCGTCGACGCCGCCGCCCTCTGCCTGAAGTCCGGCAACGCCGTCCTGCTGCGCGGATCCGCCTCCGCCTATGAGTCCAACACCGCCCTCGTCCGCGTCATCCGCGACGCCGTCGGCGGCGCCGGGCTGCCCGCCGACGCCGTCCAGCTGGTGCCCGGCGAGAGCCGCGAGTCCGTCCGCGAGCTGATGCGCGCCCGCGGCCTGGTCGACGTCCTCATCCCGCGCGGCGGCGCCTCCCTGATCCAGACGGTGGTCAACGAGTCCACCGTCCCCGTGATCGAGACCGGCACCGGCAACTGCCACGTCTACGTCGACGCGGCGGCCGACATCGACATGGCCATCGACATCCTGATCAACTCCAAGGCCCAGCGGGTCAGCGTGTGCAACGCCGCCGAGACCCTCCTCGTCCACCAGGACATCGCCCCCGCGTTCCTGCCGCGCGCCCTCGACGCCCTCGCCGAGGCCGGCGTCACCGTGCACGCCGACGAGCGCGTGCTGGCCTACGCCGAGGACTCCAAGGCGACGGTCGTGGAAGCCGTGGCCGAGGACTGGGAGACCGAGTACCTCTCGTACGACATCGCCGCCGCCGTCGTCGACTCCCTCGACAAGGCCGTCGAGCACATCCGGCTGTGGACCTCCGGCCACACCGAGGCGATCGTCACCACCTCCCAGCAGGCCGCCCGCCGCTTCACCCAGCTGGTCGACTCCACCACCGTCGCCGTCAACGCCTCCACCCGCTTCACCGACGGCGGCCAGTTCGGCTTCGGCGCGGAGATCGGCATCTCCACCCAGAAGCTGCACGCGCGCGGCCCGATGGGCCTGCCCGAGCTGACCAGCACCAAGTACATCGTCACCGGCGACGGCCACGTGCGCCCCTGAGGCTCACCCGTTCGGCCGCGCGTCCGGAAGGCGTCTCACCAGGCGGATGAATTTCCATACCGTCTGCCCAAATTGACCCCCCAGGTCTACTCTGGATCCGTGCCGGAGGACGTGGGGGGCACGCCGTTCTCGGACGGCTGGGAGCCCGACGACGACCACGACCACGGGGTGTCGGACGAAGAGTTCGCCTCCGTGGTCTTCGACGAGGCCTTCGTACAGGCGGCCACGGTCCACGAGCCGACCGCCGTCGAACGCCTCCTGGCCGCCGCGCAGGCCAGAGCAGAGGCCTCCGAGGCGGAGGCCCGCCGCGCCCACGCCCGAAGCGAGCGCTACGACGACGCCTACGGCCCCGAGGGCACCGACTTCGGTCAAGATCCGGACGACGACGAGCTGGAGGACACCTACGTCCTCGGCGACCGCCACTTCGACGGGTACGGCAAACAGGTCCGGTGGCACCGGCCCGTCGCCTGGGTGCTGGCCGTCGTGATGGGTATCGGCATGGTCGCCCTGGCCTTCGCCGCCGTCTATCGAGGCGGCTCCGCCACCACCCGTGACGGGATACCCACACCCGCCTCCACCGGCCTCGAACAGGGCAGCGCCGCCGCTCCCTCCGCCTCCGCCGAAACCTCCCAGCCGGCGGCCTCCGCCACCCCGCGCTCCCCCTGAACGCCCGCTTCACTCTTGGTGAGCACCTGTCAGAAGTTGTCGTGCAGCAGGGCGTTTACCCGAGGCCCACGAGACCTACCCTGAAAGTATGGGCGGGCCTGCAGACCCACCGGAGGGCACGCCCGAGGGCGGCCCCCCAGGTGGAGAGGACGAGTACCGATCCGTCGTCTTCGACGAGTCGTTCGTCCGTGCTGCCCGGATCCAGGAGTACTCCGCCCAGGAGCGGATGGCCGACCACGCGCCCGCCGTACGCCGGCGCCCGCCCCTGCACCGCGGACTCACCAGGCAGGTCCTGATCCTCGTCCTGCTGATCGCCGTCGCCTTCGTCACCGCCGTCTACATGGGTGTCCGCCACCCCTACAGCACCCCGCAGGCCCGACGTACCGTCGAACCCCTGCGGATGACGGTGATCCCGCTCGCCCCGACGGGCAAGGTACCCGGCTCCACCGACGCCGAGAGCCTGTACGCGCACAGCCCCGCCGCCCCCTACGCGGTCGGCGCGGAGGGCATACCCCTGCCGGCCTCCCACAGCACCGCCCACTTCTCCGACAGCCAGGTGGTGAGCGCCCTCACCACCGCCAAGGACTACGTCGTCCGCTCCTCCCTCTACCCCGAGGTGCTCACCGGCCGCCAGGTGCACCCCGCCCGGTCCCTCCTCGACGCCGGCCAGCTCGACCAGTTCGACCAGAGCATCCACCACCCGGCGGCGGACGGCCGGCACGCCGCCACCGGCTGGCTGGTCCGTCTCGACCCCTCCCGCGTCCAGCTCGCCGACGACAGGATCCGCGTCCAGGGCGACCTGCAGGCCACCGAGACCGACTCGGGCGCGCTGGAGGTCACCGCCGACCACACCTTCGTCTACGCCCTGCGCCCCGCCCGCGCCGCGGCGAACGCGGCCGTGTCCCTGTTCACGGTGCGCCGCGAGCTGACCTTCCGCTTCACCCGCGACGATCTGCGCACCCACCAGGTCCAGCTCGTTACGTCCTACGTCCAGGCGGGCCCTCTCGCCTGCGCCGAGGACTCCACCGCCTACCTCCGCCCCCTCCTCGCCGGCCAGACGGCCCGCGCCGGCGGCCCCGCGGGCACCGATCCCTATCGGACGGACAGCCCCGCGGCCCTGTGCGGGACGCTGGCCGCCGGGGCTCAGCCGACGGCGTAGAGGGGCGTTTTCCGGAACCGGGTCGGGGCCACGGCCGAGGAGGAGCCGGCACCCCGGAACCCGCCGTGGTGGCCGAGCGCCGTTGCGACGGGAAGGGGGATGCCGGTGCGGCGGAGGGGGGAGGGAAGGGGGCTACTCCTCGTACCCCGGGGTGTCCGTCGGGCCCCCCTTCGGCGGGGGCGGGGTCCGGAAGCCCTCGAAGCCTCGGCGGACCCGGCCGCCCAGGTCGCCCGCGCCGCCCGCGAGGTCCGTGACCAGCTTCATCAGCGGGTCCTTGGAGGCCTTCACATCGCTCGCGTAGCTGGCCGCCGACTCGCGGAAGGAGTCGCTGACCGAGGTGTCCTGGTCCTGGTCACGCCGCGGATAGTGGCCGTCCATGATCCGCTGGAAGTCGCGGGACTCGGCCCACTTCTTCAGCTCGGCGGCCCGCACGGTGGTGAACGGGTGCGAGCGGGGGAGTACGTTGAGGATCTTCAGCACCGAGTCGCGCAGATCGCCCCCGGAGTCGTACTCCTCGGCCTGCTCCAGGAACGCGTCCACGTTCATCTCGTGCAGGTGGTTGCCACCGGCGATCTTCATCAGGCCGCGCATGGAGGCCCGGACGTCCTGCCCCACCAGCAGCCCCGCCCGGTCCGCGGACAGCTCCGACTTGCGGAACCACTCCCTGAGCGCCGTGATGATCGCCATGATCGCGAGGTTGCCCAGCGGAATCCAGGCCACCTTCAGCGCCAGGCTGGTCAGGAAGAGCAGGATCGTGCGGTACACCGAGTGACCGGACAGCGCGTGTCCCACCTCGTGGCCGACGACCGCCCGCATCTCCTCCTCGTCGAGGAGTTCCACGAGCCCTGTGGTGACGACGATGATCGGCTCGTCCAGGCCGATGCACATCGCGTTCGGCTGCGGGTCCTGCGTGACGTACATCGGCGGGACCTTCTCCAGGTCCAAGATGTAACAGGCGTCCAGCAGCATGTCGTGCAGGTGCTGGAACTGCCGCTCGGAGACCCGCACCGAGTCGGACAGGAACAGCAGTCTCAGGCTCCGCTCGGGCAGCAGCCCGCTGAGCGCCTTGAAGACGGTGTCGAATCCGCTCAGCTTGCGCAGCGCGACCAGGGCCGAGCGGTCGGCCGGATGCTCGTAGGCACGCGAGGAGATCCCCGGGAAGCGCCTGCGCTGCCTGCTCGGCACGCGCTCGTGCCCCGTGTGCTGCGGGCCGTCGTCGGACATGTCTTCCCCCAAGTGCGTATGAGTGCCACTGTGCCCCCGAGGCGGGGCCCAGCCTAGGCGGAGATACCGTTGACGGGCAGTACAGCCGAAGGAGCCCACTCATGGATCACCACCCCGCAGCCGCCTGGCTGACCGAGGCCGCCTCGAGCGCCGTGCAGCAGCACGGGTCGGGGAATCTGCTCCGCATCGTCCTGATCGTGATGGCCCTGGGCTGTGTGCTGACCGCCTGGTTCCTGCTGCGCGGCTACAAGCGGAAAGACGACTGACAGCCGCCGGAAGTTCCGGTCGGCCGTCCCCAACGGAGGAGTCGGCGTGATCGCCGCGAGGCCGCCCGCTTACGATGAGCCGACATCTTTATCCCGCCCACACGCGATAGGTCCTGCCGAAGATGAGCTTCCACAGCGCCGCAGCCCAGTTGGTCACCCTTGCCGCCGAGGGCGAGCCGCACGGCGGAAACCACAACAGCCTGAACCCCGCCGTCACCGGTGGCAGCGCCCTGGTCATCCTGCTGCTCCTGCTGTGGATCACCACGCGCTTCAACCGCGACCGCTGAGCGGGGACCCCGTCCCCGGCCGGGCACCCGAGGCCGGGCCGGTAGGGTCTGCACGCATGGGAGAGCAGGACATGCCTACCGGTCCGGCGTACGAGTCCGCCGACGACACGGTGAAGCACCCGCAGTACGGACCGGGCAACGCGCCCGCCCACACGGGCAAGCGACGCCTCGGTGTCATGGGCGGAACGTTCGACCCGATCCACCACGGGCACCTCGTGGCGGCAAGCGAGGTCGCCGCGCAGTTCCAGCTGGACGAGGTGGTGTTCGTGCCCACCGGCCAGCCGTGGCAGAAGTCCCACCGCAAGGTCTCCCCGGCCGAGGACCGCTACCTGATGACGGTCATCGCGACCGCCGAGAACCCCCAGTTCTCCGTCAGCCGCATCGACATCGACCGCGGCGGCCCCACCTACACCGTGGACACCCTGCGCGACCTGCGCGCCCTGAACCCCGACACCGACCTGTTCTTCATCACCGGCGCCGACGCCCTCGCCCAGCTGCTGACCTGGCGGGACAGCGAGGAACTGTTCTCCCTCGCCCATTTCATCGGCGTCACCCGCCCAGGACACCACCTGACCAACCCGGGTCTGCCGGAAGGAGGCGTCTCGCTCGTCGAGGTGCCGGCCATGGCCATCTCCTCCACGGACTGCCGTGCGAGAGTCGCCAACGGAGACCCCATCTGGTACATGGTGCCGGACGGAGTCGTGCGCTACATCGCCAAGCGCCAGCTGTACCGCGGCGAGTGAGCCGAGAGGGGCACCGGTGAACGACCGATACGACACGGGCGACGGCGGCTACGGCGCCGGCCCGTACGAACTCGTCGGCTACGACGAGTACGGCCAGCCCGTGTACCGGCACGTCCCGGCACAGCAGGCCCAGCAGGCGACCTACGACCCGTACACCCAGCAACAGGGCTACGGCTACGACCCCTACGCCACCGGCCAGCAGCCGCCGGTACCCTCCTACGACACCGGCCGGCCCTCGCCGTCGTACGACGCCCCCTACGGCTCCCAGGCCCCCTACGACGCCTATGGCACCGGCACCCAGCACGGCACCGGCTACGACCCCTACGGGCAGGCCGCGAGCAGCGGGCAGCAGCCCCGGGTCGCCGAGCAGACCCCGTACATCCCGCAGCAGGCCGGTCCGGTGGAGCACCCGCACGCCCCGGCGCACCCCCAGGAGCCGCAGGAGGAGGGCGAACGGGACTACCACACCGAGCAGTTCGCGTTCGTCGAGGAGCCGGACGGCGACTCCGAGGACGTCATCGACTGGCTGAAGTTCACCGAGAACCGCACCGAGCGCCGCGAGGAGGCCCGCCGCCGCGCCCGCAGCCGGATCATCGCCCTCCTCGTGGTCCTCGCCCTCGTCGCCGTCGGCGGCGTCGGTTACCTCTGGTACGCCGGAAAACTGCCCGGCCTGTCCTCCTCCGGCTCCAAGCCCGGCGCGGCCACGCCCGTCAGCGCCCAGAAACGCGACGTGATCGTCGTCCACCTGCACAACACCGGCAAGGGCGGCACCTCCACGGCGCTGCTGGTCGACAACACCACCACCAAGCAGGGCAGCACCGTACTGCTGCCCAACTCCCTGGCCCTGAGCGGCGACGACGGCTCCACCACCACGCTCGCCAAGTCGGTGGGCGACGACGGCGCCTCCGGCACCCGCGACCAGCTCGACACCGTCCTCGGCACCAACATCCAGGGCACCTGGCGTCTCGACACCCCCTACCTGCAGAACCTCGTCGACCTGGTCGGCAACATCGACCTCGACACCAACACCGACGTGCCCGACCCGGACGCCAAGAAGAAGGGCGCCGAGCCGCTCGTCCACAAGGGCAGTGCGCAGACCCTCAGCGGCAAGATGGCCGTCGCCTACGCCACCTACCGCGCCGCCGGCGAGTCCGAGAACGCCCAGCTGGAGCGGTTCGGCCAGGTCATGCAGGGTGTGCTGCGCAAGCTGTCCTCCGACCCCTCGTCGGCGACGATCACCGTGCAGACCCTCGCGCAGATCCTCGACCCGCCGCTCACCGACAAGGACCTCGGCACCTTCCTCGCCAAGCTGGCCGACCTCGCCAAGAGCGGCGACTACAAGACCGCCCTGCTGCCCGTGCAGGCCGACGGCACCCTCAGCGCGAAGACCAGCGACAGTGTGGTGAAGGACATCCTCGGCGGCACCGCCAAGAGCCCTGACGCCGGCTCCGCGGTCCGGGTCTCCGTGCAGAACGCCACCGGTGTGAAGGACGACACCGAGAAGGCCCGCGTGGTGCTCCTCAACGGCGGCTTCACCTTCCTGGAGGGCGGCACCGCCTCCGGCGCCCAGGCCGCCTCGAAGGTGGTCTACTCGGACGCCTCCCACAAGCCGGACGCCACCGAGGTCGCCAAGACCCTGGGCCTGCCCGCCGGCTCCGTGACCAAGGGAACGGTCTCCTCGGGCGCCGACGTCTCGGTCGTCCTCGGTCAGGACTACAAACCCGCCGCATCCTGACCGGGGCCGCGCACCCCACGTGCCGCCGTAATCGCGTGGGGTGCGCCCGACGGTCCGTGAGACCCTTGAGGTCCAGTGACCGCCGACCGAAAGCTTCGTAGTGACCGCCACCGACCGTTCTCTTGATCTCATCAACACCGCCGCCCAGGCGGCGGCCGACAAGCTCGCCCACGACGTCATCGCCTACGACGTCAGCGACGTGCTGTCGATCACGGACGCCTTCCTGCTGGCCTCCGCACCGAACGACCGCCAGGTCAGGGCCATCGTCGACGAGATCGAGGAGCGCCTGCTGAAGGAACTGGGCGCCAAGCCGGTCCGCCGCGAGGGCGACCGCGAGTCCCGCTGGATCCTCCTCGACTACGTCGACATCGTCGTCCACGTCCAGCACAGCGAGGAGCGGGTCTTCTACGCCCTGGAGCGGCTGTGGAAGGACTGCCCCGAGCTGGAGCTGCCCGCCGACGCCAAGGCCACCCGCGGCAAGGCCGCGGAGCACGCCAAGCTCCAGGCCGCCGAGGCCGAGCAGGAGCCGGGCGGGGAGTGGTGATGAGCGCCACCGGAGAGGTGACCGACCGCAAGGGCCGCGGCCGCCGCATCATCCTGTGGCGGCACGGGCAGACCGCCTGGAACGTCGAGCGCCGCTTCCAGGGCAGCACGGACGTCGCGCTGACCGAGACCGGCATCGGCCAGGCCCGCCGCGCCGCCCGGCTGCTGGCCTCCCTGGGACCCGACGCGATCATCTCCTCGGACCTGCAGCGGGCGGCCAACACGGCCGCCGAGCTGGCCGCCCTCACCGGCCTCGACGTCACCCGCGACGAAGGCCTGCGCGAGACCTACGCGGGCGTGTGGCAGGGGCTGACGCACGAGGAGATCATCGCCCGCTACAACGAGGAGTACGCCGCCTGGAAGCGCGGCGAGGCGGTCCGCCGCGGCGGCGGCGAACTGGAGACCGAGGTCGCCGACCGCGCCGCACCCGTCGTCCTGCGGCACGCCGAGAAGCTGCCCGAGGAGGGCACTCTCGTCGTCGTCAGCCACGGTGGCACCATCCGCACCACCATCGGACGGCTCCTCGGCCTGGAGGCCCAGCACTGGGAGAGCCTCGGAGGCCTCTCCAACTGCTGCTGGTCCGTGCTCGGTGAGGGCGCCCGCGGCTGGCGCCTGCTGGAGCACAACGCGGGCACCCTTCCGGAGCCCGTCCTCGGCGACGACGACTGAACCGCCGCAGGCTCCCGGACCCCGGATTTCACTTTCTGGCAGGTCACAGGCTAAAGTTCTTCTTGTTCGCCCCGCCGAGCGGGAAGCGAAACTCCATGCGGTTCCACCGCGTGGCGAGGGGCTATAGCTCAGTTGGTAGAGCGCCTGCATGGCATGCAGGAGGTCAGGAGTTCAATTCTCCTTAGCTCCACTCGACACTCTGTTGAGTTGTCAAAGATCGATGGTGAAGATCCCGTCCCTCAGGGGGCGGGATCTTCTGTTGTGTACGCCGGTGCCCACAGTCGCTGCCGTCGCTCCCGCAGCAGCGCGACCTTCTCGCGCGACTCCTCGTCCTCCGGGGTGTAGGCGACGATCCGGCACTCGGGCATCCCGTCGACGGACAGCGACTGGGAGCTCATCCTCATCTCGCCCACCGCGGCGTGCCGGAACCTCTTCACCCGCGGCCCCGGAAGCACCACCTCACCGCTGGCCCACAGCGCCGCGAACCAGGGGCTCGCCCCGCACAGCCCGCGTATGTAGTCCTCCCAGGCGGGCTCGCCCACATGTCTGCCGTACGCCGATCGCAGCGTCGCCACCATCAGTGGCAGCTCCTGCTCCCGCCGCACCAGCGGGCAGGCGCCGTCCGGCAGCGTGAACAGCGTCCACAGCACGTTCGGCACGTCCATCCCGGGGGCGTCCGGAACCACGAACAGGTCCCGGTGGGCCGCGTTGGTGGCCAGGATGTCGTAGCGCGCGTTGTAGACCACCGCGAGCAGGGGATCGAGGGCGTCGATGATGCCCTGCACGTGCGGATCCACACGCCGGGTCAGGACCTCCCGGTCGGGCTCGAACGGCACCTCCGCCAGCCGGTACAGATGCTCCCGCTCCGGCGAGTCCAGCCGCAGGGT
Organism: Streptomyces sp. NPDC001135; assembly: GCF_053598395.1. NCBI lineage: Bacteria > Bacillati > Actinomycetota > Actinomycetes > Kitasatosporales > Streptomycetaceae > Streptomyces > Streptomyces sp. NPDC001135. The sequence goes on from NZ_JBSFKD010000002.1 coordinate 389,884, forward strand.
GCGGGCGACCGCGTCCAGCACCTGCGGCGAGGCGTTGATCGGCCGGCCCTGCTCCAGCCACGTGTACCAGGTCACGCCCACGCCGGAGAGCTGGGCCACCTCCTCCCGGCGCAGCCCGGGTGTGCGCCGCCGCAGGCCCGGCGGCATTCCCACGTCGGCGGGTGTCACCCGCGCCCGCCTGCTGCGCAGGAAGGCGGCCAGCTCCGGCCTGCGCCGCTGTGTGCTCGGCGCCCGTGTCGTCCTCGTCGTGATCGTCGGCTCCGTCGCCATCGTCCAGCCCCCCGTCGTCCCCGTCTCCATCGTCGGCACCCGGGCCCGGCCCTGCCAGGTGCTGGCAGTACCAGCATCGCCGGGCACTCGGCACCGGTACCGGCCCGTCGTCAGGCTCGACGCCATGACGACGACATCCCGGACCGGGCCGGGCACCGAGCCCCTCCCGAACCCTGCGAACAGTGAAGCGCCCGCCACTGACAGTGACCGATCGATCGCCGGGAGCGCGGATCCCTCCGTCACGGACAGTGAAGCACCCGGCACTGACAACCGGCCCGGGCTCCTGCTCGCGGTCCTGCTCGCCGCGCTGTTCATGGCGGCCCTCGACGTCTTCATCGTGAACGTCGCCGCCCCCACCATCGGTTCCGAACTCCATGCCTCGGGCGCCGATCTGCAGCTGGTCATCGCCGGCTACACCATTTCCTACTCCGTGCTGATGATCACCGGTGCCCGGCTCGGCGACCGGCTCGGCCACGGCCGGGTGCATCTCGCCGGAGTCGCCCTGTTCACCGCAGCCTCGCTCGCCTGCGGCCTGGCGCAGGGGGCGACCGAACTGATCGTCTTCCGGCTGGTGCAGGGTGCCGGTGCGGCGTCGGCCATCCCGCAGGTGCTCAGCCTCATCCAGCGCACGTTCACCGGCGAGGCGCGGGCCCGGGCGCTCGGCGCCTATTCGGCCGTCCTCGCCGTCGGCGCGGCGGCCGGGCAGATCGCGGGCGGAGTGCTGGTCGGCGCTGACCTCCTCGGCACGGGCTGGCGTCCGGTGTTCCTGGTCAACGTGCCCGTGGGTGCCCTGCTGCTCGTACTGGGCCGCCGGGCCCTGCCGATGGGCGGCCCGGGCCCCATGGAGCGGGCCCGGGCGCTCGACCTGCCCGGCCTGGTGCTGCTGGGCGCGGCGGTGTCGCTGCTGACGGTGCCGCTGGTGCTCGGGCAGGAGGAGGGCTGGCCGGTGTGGTCCTGGCTGTCGCTGGCCGCAGCCGCGGTGCTGTTCGGGCTGTTCTGCGGATACGAGTCCCGGCTGGCCCGGCGCGGCGGCGCCCCGCTGATCGCGCCCCGGGTGGTGCGCCATCCCGGGATCGGCCTGGCCGTCTTCCGGATCCTCGCCGTGATGTCCGTCAACGCCGGTTTCCTCTTCGCGCTGACTCTGCACGTCCAGAGCGGCCTCGGGTACAGCGCGCTGCGGGCCGGCCTGAGCTTCGTCCCGACCGCCGCCGTCTTCGGGGCCGTCGGCCTGACCTGGCGAAGGTGGCCCGCCGGCCTGCGGCGCGTCCTGACCCCGGCCGGGTTCGCGCTGACCGCGGCGTCCGTGGCCGTCGTGGGGCTGGCCTTCCATGGGGGCGGCGACGGCGGAGCGGTCCTGTACGCCGGATACACGGGCGTGGGCGCCGGGCTCGCGCTCGCCTTCAGCCCCACGCTCACGGGAGCGCTCGCCACGGTACGGCCCGAGGACGCGGCGGACGCCAGCGGCCTGCTGGCGACGGTCGCCCAGCTCGGTCAGCTGATCGGCGTCGCGTCTTTCGGCACACTGTTCCTGAACCGGCTTGAGTCACTCGGCGTCCTGCGCTCGTATACCTCCGCGGAGGCGTTTTCGGTGTGCGCCTGGGCGCTGGCCGCAACGGCCGCGGCGGGGGCCGTGTCCGGACTGGTACTGAGGCGTCGCTGACCGTATTGCTCCGGCCGTGGCAGAATCAAACGGCCGGAAGGGGGCGCGGCCCGACGGGAGGGAGTAGCGATGCCTGCGAGCATCCTTGAGGAGGTCGGCCACCTCCTCGGTGCGGCGTTGATACGGGACACGACCACCCGGCTGAGCTGCCCTTCCTGCGGTTCCGCGCATGTCGCCCAGGTTCTGGGCGACAACGGCGGAATCTCCTACGTGTGCACGGCCTGCGGCCACAGCTGGAGCTGATCGATGGGTGCACACAGGCGAAAGTGCGACTGGTGTGGCAGCGGTACGCCGATCGTCCGTGACATGGAGCCGCTCAATCCCGACTACCAGTACTGGTGCGAGGAATGCGCGCGGGCGCTGATCATAAAAGGCGACCCGATCGAGACGTACCGGGAACTGGAGGGCGAGCCGATCTACGGCCGCCTCCTCGAGGAACACTGCACACTCAAGCGGTTCTACTCCTTCGTGACGGCTTGACGCCGGACACGCCGCCGCGCTCCGGCAACGATGTCCGGGTCAGCACGAGGAAGCACACGCCGGCGCCTCCGTAGAGGGCCGAAAGGGTCAATTCCATTGCGTCCAGGTGCAGTTCGGGGTGTCCCGTTCCGTGCGGCACCCACCAGGGGGCGTACGAGCAGAAGACCAGCAGCGTGCCCAGGGCCGCGGCCCTGGAGCCGTGCGACCACAGCAGCAGCACGAGTGGCACGCACCACACCCAGTGGTGGGTCCACGACACCGGCCCGGCCAGGAGAGCGGTGACGGCGCAGGCGCACACCGCCCAGTTCCGCCGCCCGCGCAACTCCGCCGCCACGGCTGCCGCGAGGCCCAGGACGGCCACCACGGCCGCCAGGGCGACCCAGAGGGCTCCCGGGGCGGGTGTGTGCAGAACGCGCGCCAGAACGCCGCGCAGGGCCTGGTTGGCGGTGTCCTCGGCACGCCCGACCCGTCCCGGGCGGAACCCCAGGCCCGTCCAGAAGCGCCACGAGGCGTACGGCAGGACGGCCGCCGCCAGCAGCGTCGCCGCGGCGAACGCGACGCCCGCCCCGCGCGCGTGCCGCAACCACGGCCTCGCGTCCCTGCCCTGCAGTCGTGCCACGACACCCGTCACCAGGAGGAACACCGGGAACAGCGCGGGCGTCAGCTTGACCGCCGCGGCCAGCCCCAGCCCCGCTCCCGACCAGGGGGCGGGGCGGTGGGACAGATCCCACAGCACCAGCACGGCCAGCAGCAGGTTGACCTGGCCGTAGCGCAGGGTCGTCCACACCGGCTCGCACCACACGGCCGCCGCCGCGACCCACCAGACGGCATCCACGCGCGCGTGGCCGACGAGCCGCAGCGACAGCCGTACGAAGACGACCAGGAGCGCGAGGTTCCCGGCCGTCGCCAGGACGCGCAGGGGCCCGGTGTCCAGCAGGGTCAGCGGGGTGAAGAGCAGGGCCGCGAACGGCGGGTAGGTGGCGGGCAGATGCGCGGCCGTCGCCCGCAGCGCGTACAGGTCGCCGCCGGCGCGCACGGTGGCGCCCTCGGCCCGGTACACCAGCAGATCGATCATCGACACGTGCGCGGCGCGCTGCGCGGCCCAGAACGCCGCGAAGGACGCCAGGCACACCCCCAGCGCGACCGGCATCCGACGGGGGGCTGTTGACGACGCGCTCATGGTCACAAAAGCCGACATTAGCGGTCGTATGGGTGTAGAGGTGAAACCGATTTGGTGCTGCGCCGCCGGGCCTGTAATGTTTACGTCGTCGCCGGGGGAACCGGGCGAAACAACAAAACAAGGGGCTATAGCTCAGTTGGTAGAGCGCCTGCATGGCATGCAGGAGGTCAGGAGTTCAATTCTCCTTAGCTCCACAGAAATCGAAGGCGGACCATCCGAAGGATGGTCCGCCTTCGGCGTGTTGCGCGAGGACGAGGCCGGGCAAAGGGGTGGGTCGTCCGGCTCGGACGACCCACCCCCTCGTGTGCTCAGCGGCCGAGAGCGCGCCGGCCGCGGCCCTGGGAGACGACCGGCAGGTTGCGGGAGGGCGCCTGCCCGCGCGTGTCCTCCTCGATGCGCAGGGCGAGCGCCGGACAGCGACGCACCGCGCGCAGCGCCTTCGCCTCCGCGTAGCGCGGCACCTGCGCCTGGGCGACGGTCGGGAAACCGTCGGCACCGAGTTCGAACACCTCGGGAAGGATGTCGGCGCACAGTCCATGGCCCCGGCACAGCGTCCAGTCGACGTAGATCTTCTGGCGGCTGGAGCCGGTCTCCTCGGGCTCCGCGCCGCCGGGGATGCCCGTGGGGACCTTGCCCCCCTCGAAGAGCGGCAGAACGCCCTCCACGGGCCGTCCGCAGCCGTTCCCGAGGACATGCGCGGCCAGGTCGTCGGTGAACGCCTTGACGGTCGACTCCAGGAACATCGCCGAGCCGTCCGGATGCGAACACGCGCCACGGCGCTTGACGTTCTTCGCGACCTGCTTCAGCGCTTCCAGGGCGGCCGGTCCGCCGCCGTTGAGGATGTCCTCCATGCCGCGCGCCGCCGCCGGGAGTCCGAGGTAGCAGGGGCCGCACTGGCCGGCGCTCTCCTCGGCCAGCCACTGCGCCACCCGCAGTGACTCGCCCAGCGGGCAGGTCTCCTGGCTGATCGGCAGGATCGCGCCCGCACCCAGCGAACCACCCACGGCGTCCAGCGAGTTGCGGGAGACGATCGCCTCGTTGACGGTGGCCGCGTCGATCCACTTGCCGTGGTAGCCGCCGGTCAGCACGCCCTGCGGCACCGGCGGGGCGCCCGCCAGCTGCAGCACGTAGCGCAGCGGCACGCCCGTGGGGACCTCGATCACCATCGGGCGGGCGACCGCACCGGAGACCGTGAGCATGACGGTGCCCGGCTCGTCGTACAGGCCGGTGTTGCCGTAGCGCTCGGGGCCGATGCGGGCGGCGATGGCCAGCTGCGCGAACGTCTCCGCGTTGGACAGCAGCGTGGGAGCGCCGCCGACACCGCTCTGCGAGGCGCTGATCTTGCGGCCGGGAGGGATCGCCGGGCCGCCGTCGATGGAGCGGATCAGCGAGGCGGCTGCCCCGGTGACCATCCTCACAGGATTGCGCTGCACCCACGCGCGCAGCGCCGATCTGCGGCTGTTGCTCAGCCCGCGTTCGGCGAGCGCGGCCTCCATGGAGCGCTGTGTGGACTCACGGGTGACGCCGATCACGAGCGTCCGTGCGCCGAGGGCCTCGGCGCACAGCAGCGCGCCGTCCAGGATCAGGTGCGGGGCGCGGTTGATCAGCACCGTGTCCTTGCGGCAGGCCGGTTCGTCCTCGCTGCCGTTGACCACGACGACCGGCCGCACGCCGCGCTTGATCGCCGACTCGGCGACCGAGCGCAGCTTCTTGTGGAAGGGAAAGCCCGCGCCGCCGCGGCCCTTGAGGTTGATGCGTTCGGCGAGCTGCGCGAGCTGCTCGCCGCCGAGCGGGTCGAGCGGCCCGTGCACCTTCAGGTGCATGGGCAGGTCGAGTCGTTCCACAAGGTCGAAGCCCGACGTGAGCTGGGGAAGGCCGACCACGCGGACTTCGGGGACGTCGGGCAGGGCCTCGTTCACTTAAAGCCTCCGGACGGCATGTTCCAAGGTTCGCCCGAACCCGGTGTGTCGTACGACGCGCCGGGCAGCGTTTCGGTAGCGGGACCGCTGTTGTACGTGTCACTCGGGTTGTACGCGCCGTAGAAGCCGTTTGTCTCACGGGTGTCGTACATGTCACTCCCGCCGTAACCGGCGGTGTCCGCATTGCCGTAGACCGGGATGGTCTGCCCGGTGTCCTGGAGCGGGTCGTACGCGGACGGCGGGGCCTCGCCGACCGGCGGCGGGGACGGGATCGGCCAGCTGCCCGAGGTGCTGGAGGGACCGTCCACGCGCGGGACGGCCTCCGTGGCCTGCAGGTCCAGCGGCAGGTCCATGCGGCTGGTCTGGCCGGTCGCGTACGACGGCTGGGAGCGGCCCGGCGTGGAGACGGCGCGGTAGGCGGCGGCGAAGCCCGACGTGGGTTCCGCGGCCGGGGTGGCGGGGGACTGGTACAGCGGCGCGGAGGGGGAGGCCCCCGCCCGGGGCTCGCGCCGGCCCTCGAAGCCCGTCGGCGCCGGCTCGGCCACTCGGGAGCGGCTGGCGTCCAGCTCCTCGAGACCCGGCCGCTCCGAGCTGCCGAACAGCGCCACCAGGCGGTCGGCGACCCTGCGCTTGACCGGGCGCGGGGCGGCGCGCAGCGCGACGGCACCCATCACGCCCAGCAGCGACAGGCTGTAGAGGATCACGAAGACCGGCTTGGCCGAGCGACCCGCGTAGAGGCCGTGGATCAGCGCCGCACACCAGGCCGGGTAGGCCAGCATGTGCATGGCGCGCCAGCGGGCGGCGACGGGGGCCGGGGTGGCGAAATTGCTGCGCAGGGCGCCGGTGACACCCACGAAGATCATCAGCAGGCCCGCCAGCGAGCCCAGCCCGATCAGGCCGCCGATCCCCGTGACGCCGAGCGAGAACGGAATGATCGCGGCGATCACCTGGGTGTGGCCGAGCGCGACCTTCGTGGTGATGTGCAGCAGCAGGAACGCGATCGAGGCGACCGCCGTCGTCCGGTGCACCGCCTGGCCGATGATCCGCTGCCGCGTGTTCAGGAAGATCCGGTCCTGGGCGAACAGGCCCCAGATCACCGAGCAGCTGAGCGACACGAGGGAGAGCACGCCCGCGCCGAAGTTCAGGAAGTCGCGGAACTGGTTGCCTCCGACCAGCACGACCACGGGTATGAGCAGCAGGACGACAGCCGACGCCACCCCATAGGCCGAGCGGCCCGGTTTGGGAAGGGAGCTGGTACTACGACGAGGGTTCATGGGGGCAACTCCGAGCAGTTTCGGGAAAGCGGTCCCGCTGCCGAACTCTAAGTGGAGCCATACCGATCAGTACGGGGTTTGAGTTATTGCGTTGTTATCAACGGATGATGTGACTGGGACGATGTCCCTTAGCGGACGGTACGCGAAGTAATCCTTGACCTTGGTTCAGTTCCGGCGGGGTTCCTGGCATGTCCACAAGGGATACGGAGGCGCGTCGCGGCTTGCTCAAGCCGTCCCCGTCTGCCCGAGGTCGTCGCCGCTTGCTCGGGGCCTGCGGTACCCTAGCGCCATGCGTGCCGTACGCCTTCTGCTTAGCGGGCCGCGCTGATCAGTACCGACCCCCGGTCGAACCGTGAGGTCGGCATCGGCGCGGCGTCCCCTCCTGTGCGAGGGGTTTTTTCGTTTCTTTGAATGTCACAGCCGCAGGCAGAGACGATCGATGGAGCTTTGAGGATCATGAGCGAGACGAACCCCGCCGCCGAGGTGGCGGCGCCGCACCGCTACACGGCTGCCGTGGCGGCCGAGATCGAGGCACGCTGGCAGGACTTCTGGGACGCCGAGGGCACCTACGCGGCGCCGAACCCCAAGGGTGACCTGGCCGGCGACGCCGAGCTGGCCGCCAGGCCCAAGAAGTTCATCATGGACATGTTCCCGTACCCCTCCGGTGCGGGCCTGCACGTCGGCCACCCGCTGGGCTACATCGCCACCGACGTCTTCGCCCGGTTCCAGCGCATGACCGGCCACAACGTCCTGCACACCCTGGGCTTCGACGCCTTCGGCCTGCCCGCCGAGCAGTACGCCGTGCAGACCGGCACGCACCCGCGCGTGTCCACCGAGGCCAACATCGAGAACATGAAGGCCCAGCTGCGCCGGCTGGGCCTGGGCCACGACAAGCGCCGGTCCTTCGCCACGATCGACCCGGACTACTACAAGTGGACCCAGTGGATCTTCCTGCAGATCTTCAACTCCTGGTACGACGACGAGGCGCGGAAGGCCCGCCCGATCTCCGAGCTGATCAGCCAGTTCGAGTCCGGTGAGCGCGCGATCCCGGGCACCACGCGCGCGTGGAGCGAGCTGAGCCCCACCGAGCGCGCCGACGTCCTGGGCGAGTACCGCCTGGCCTACGCCTCCGACGCGCCGGTCAACTGGTGCCCGGGTCTGGGCACCGTGCTGGCCAACGAGGAGGTCACCGCCGACGGCCGCTCCGAGCGCGGCAACTACCCGGTCTTCAAGGCCAAGCTGCGCCAGTGGAACATGCGCATCACCGCCTACGCCGACCGGCTGCTGGAGGACCTGGAGGAGCTGGACTGGCCCGAGGCCATCAAGCTGCAGCAGCGCAACTGGATCGGCCGCAGCGAGGGCGCCCGCGTCGACTTCCCGATCGACGGCGAGCGCATCACGGTCTTCACCACCCGCCCGGACACCCTGTTCGGCGCGACCTACATGGTGCTGGCCCCCGAGCACCCGCTGGTCGAGAAGTTCACCCCCGAGGCATGGCCCGAGGGCACGCACGCGGTGTGGACCGGCGGTCACGCCACCCCGGCCGAGGCCGTCGCCGCGTACCGCGCGCAGGCCGCGTCCAAGTCCGACGTGGAGCGGCAGGCCGAGGCCAAGGACAAGACCGGCGTCTTCATCGGCGCGTACGCGACCAACCCGGTCAACGGCGAGCAGGTCCCCGTCTTCATCGCCGACTACGTCCTGATGGGCTACGGCACCGGCGCGATCATGGCCGTACCGGCGGGCGACCAGCGCGACTTCGAGTTCGCGCGCGCCTTCGAGCTGCCGATCCACTGCATCGTCGAGCCGACCGACGGCCGGGGCACCGACACCTCGACATGGGACAACGCCTTCGCGTCGTACGACGCCAAGATCATCAACTCGTCCAACGACGAGATCTCGCTGGACGGCCTGGGCGTCGTCGAGGCCAAGGCCCGCATCACCGCATGGCTGCAGGACAAGGGCATCGGCGAGGGCACCGTCAACTTCCGCCTGCGTGACTGGCTGTTCAGCCGCCAGCGCTACTGGGGCGAACCCTTCCCGATCGTCTACGACGAGGACGGCATCGCCCACGCGCTGCCCGAGTCGATGCTGCCGCTGGAGCTGCCCGAGGTCGAGGACTACAGCCCGCGCACCTTCGACCCGGACGACGCGAACACCCAGCCCGAGACCCCGCTGTCGCGCAACGAGGAGTGGGTCAACGTCACCCTGGACCTGGGCGACGGACCGAAGAAGTACCGCCGCGAGACCAACACCATGCCCAACTGGGCGGGTTCCTGCTGGTACGAGTTCCGCTACCTGGACCCGCACAACAGCGAGCGGCTGGTCGACCCCGAGATCGAGCAGTACTGGATGGGCCCGCGCGAGGGCCGGCCGCACGGCGGTGTCGACCTGTACGTCGGCGGCGCCGAGCACGCCGTGCTGCACCTGCTGTACGCGCGCTTCTGGTCCAAGGTCCTGTACGACCTGGGCCACGTCTCGTCGGCCGAGCCGTTCCACAAGCTGTTCAACCAGGGCATGATCCAGGCCTACGTCTACCGCGACAGCCGCGGCATCGCGGTGCCGGCCGCCGAGGTGGAGGAGCGCGACGGCGCGTACTACTACCAGGGCGAGAAGGTCAGCCGCCTGCTGGGCAAGATGGGCAAGTCCCTGAAGAACGCGGTGACCCCGGACGAGATCGCCGCCGAGTACGGCGCCGACACCCTGCGCCTGTACGAGATGGCCATGGGCCCGCTGGACGTCTCCCGTCCGTGGGACACGCGCGCGGTCGTCGGCCAGTTCCGGCTGCTGCAGCGGCTGTGGCGCAACATCGTCGACGAGGCGACCGGTGAGATCACCGTCACCGACGCCGAGCCGGACGAGGAGACCCTGCGCGCCCTGCACAAGGCGATCGACGGCGTCCGCCAGGACCTGGAGGGCCTGCGCTTCAACACCGCCATCGCCAAGGTCACCGAGCTGAACAACCACCTGACCAAGGCCGGCACCGCGGTCCCGCGGTCCGTGGCCGAGCCGCTGGTGCTGCTGATCGCCCCCCTGGCCCCGCACATCGCCGAGGAACTGTGGCGCAAGCTGGGCCACACCGACTCGGTCGTCCACCGGGACTTCCCGGTCGCCGACCCGGACTACGTCGTGGACGAGACCGTGACCTGCGTCGTGCAGATCAAGGGCAAGGTCAAGGCCCGTCTGGAGGTGCCGCCGGCCATTTCCGAGGAGGAACTGGAGAAGGTGGCCCTGTCCGACGAGAAGGTCGTCGCGGCGCTGGGCGGCGCGGGCATCCGCAAGGTGATCGTCCGGGCACCCAAGCTGGTGAACATCGTTCCGGCGTGACGCACATCGGTACAGCGCGGCCAGGGGGCTGGTGACCGGACGCCGGCCACGACCGGCATCGGGGTAGTCCCCTACGGGCAGGATCGGGGTTCTTCCGGAACTCCGGACCTGCCCGCTGCGTTTACCGTGGAAAGCGCAGCGGCGAGTGCCGCGCCGGCCGGAGGAGGAGCGTCATGGAAGCAGTGATCGCCGTGTTCGCCCTGCTCTTTCTGCTCCTCATCGGCCTGGGCGCGTACGTCACGGTCAAGGTGGTGGGCGCCGCCAAGCGCGGGGTCGACCGGAGGATCGAGCAGGCCCGCCGCACGGTCGAGGACCACACGCTGCGTGCCAAGTCCTTCGTCCAGGTCGGTCCGGCCGCCGAGATCGCGCAGCTGCGGCTCGCACTGCGCACCTCGATGCGCGCCACCCAGGACGCGCTGCGCGCGGGCGCGGCAGAGGACGAGTCACTGAAGGAGTCCCTCGGCCTCTTCGAGCGACTCAGCGCTCATGGACACGAACTGGACGCCGACCTCAGGCGCCTGGAGTCGGAGCCGGACCGGGCCGAGGTCACCGCACGGCTGCCCGAGCTGCGCGCCCGCACGGAGCGCATCACCAAGTCCGCGGACTCACTGCGCTGGGCCGTCCGTGACCGTGCGCGCCGCTTCGTCGAGGACGATCTGGGCGCGCTCAGCGACCAGATAGACATCGAGGCCGACGCCTTGCGCCACTGGACCCCGGCCGGCCCCGCGCCGGCGCCCGGTCAACGGCCCGACGCATCCGCTCGGTCCACGGCTTCGTCCCCCGCGGAAGACCCGGCAGCGTGGCACGCCCACACGTCCCGCTCCGCCGAAGAGCCGCCGCAGGTCACCCCGTCGTCGCCCCGCCCCGCCTATCCCTGGCAGAAGAGGCCGCGCCCCGAGAGCACCACCTGAGCGGCCGTCCCGGCCCGCACCACAGGGGCCGGGCTGCCGCGCGAGCACTACGGCAGGTAACCTCCAGGTCATGTCCCGCCATGTCGCGATCGTCACCGATTCAACGGCCTACCTGCCGCCGCGGACGATGGAGCGTCACGGCATCACGGCGGTGCCCCTGACCGTCGTCCTCGGTGACCAGGCACTCGAGGAGGGCACCGAGATCTCGACGCGCTCGCTCGCCCAGGCGCTGCAGAAACGCCGTCCTGTCACGACCTCCCGGCCGAGCCCCGAGGTGTTCGCGGAAACCTACCGCAGGGTCGCCGCGTCCGGCGCGAGCGGAATCGTCTCCCTGCACCTGTCCGCCGAGCTGTCGGGCACCTACGACGCGGCGGTCCTCGCGGCGCGCGAAGCACCGGTGCCGGTACGGGTGGTGGACACCGGGATGGTCGCGATGGCCCTCGGCTTCTGCGCGCTCGCCGCGGCCGAGACCGCGGAGGCCGGCGGCACCGTGGACGAGGCCGTCACGGCCGCCGAGAAGCGGGCCGCGGGCACGTCCGCCTACTTCTACGTCGACACCCTCGACTATCTGCGCCGCGGCGGCCGCATCGGAGCAGCACAGGCCCTGCTCGGATCCGCGCTCGCCGTCAAACCCCTGCTCCAGCTGGACGGCGGCCGCATCGAACTGCTCGAGAAGGTCCGTACGGCCTCCAAGGCCATCGCGCGACTCGAGGAGATCGCCGCCGAGCGGGCGGGCGGCGCCGAGGTCGACATCGCCGTCCACCATCTCGCCGCACCCGACCGGGCCACCGCGCTCGCCGACCGGCTGCGGGAACGGGTGCCGGGCCTGGCAGACCTGCATGTCAGCGAGGTCGGGGCGGTGATCGGGGCACACACCGGTCCCGGGCTGCTGGGAGCGGTGGTCTCGCCCCGCTGATCCTTCACCATCCGCCGGCCCTTCCTTCGCGGGCTGACCCTTTCACTCGTGCGGGTGGTGGAGTTGTCCACAACCGGGCCGTCGTCCCCGGGAATTGACCAAGATCATCGCGAATCGGCGGGATGTTCCATCCTCGTCGCATGGCACTTCGATCACGTACCCGCACAGCCACGGCGACCAGCGGCCCGGGCCGCGGTCCCACCTCCGACGGCCGAATCCGCCACCGCCGCGGCATCGACCACCGCCGCCGCCCGCCGGCACCGGCCGAGGAACTGCGCCGCCGAGCCGAACTCCTCTTCGGCGAACGAGCCGCGCGATGGCGCGAGTCGGGCAACGGACCTCCGGACGGGGAGGCTCCCGAGTGTCCGGTGACCGACACGGTGACGACGGCGGCCCCGGCATCCGGTCCGAGTCCGGCGAGGACAGCGGCCACTGCCGTACCTCGCCCGGCCACAGCACCGAACGCCCTGCCGGCTGACGAAACGGGGCCACCGTCGAGCACATCACCGGAACCCGAACCTGCCGACACCGCAAACCGGTTGGCGCCCCGGAAGCCCGCCGGTCCCGGATGGCGGGAGCGGGCCGGGCTGGCGTTGCGAGAGCGGATGCCGGTGCGGTTGCAGGCGCAGGTCGCCGTGGAGCGGCGCGGAGTCGTGGCGCTCTCCGTGGTCCTCGTGGCCGCCGCGGTGTTCGCCGCACTGCACTTCTGGGCCGGGCGTACGGAGTCCGTGAGCGCCCCTCAAGTGGTGCGGGCGCAGACTCCCTACGCCAGGAAGGAGGACGACGCGAAGAGCGGTGCGCGAGCGGGCGCGTCGCCGACGCCTGGCGGACAGATCGTCGTGGACGTCAGCGGCAAGGTCCGTGAACCGGGGATCCGGCGCCTGCCGGCCGGTTCCCGGGTGGCCGACGCGCTGCGGGCGGCCGGCGGTGTCCGCCCGGGCGTGAGCACCGACGGGCTCAACCGGGCCCGATTCCTGGTCGACGGCGAACAGGTCGTCGTAGGCGCGCCCGCCGGGGCGGCACCGGCACCCGGACCGGCCGCCGGGCCGGCTCCCGGACCGGCCGCTGCGGGTCCGGCGGCGCCCGTCTCCCTCAACACGGCCACGGCGGACCAGCTCGACACCTTGCCCGGGGTCGGCCCGGTGCTCGCCCAGCACATCATCGACTACCGCACCCAGCACGGCGGTTTCCGTTCGGTGGACGAACTGCGCGAGGTCCACGGCATCGGCGACCGCCGCTTCGGTGATCTGCGGAAACTGGTACGGCCATGAGCCGGGTCACCGACGGCGGGCCGCCGGTACGGGGAAGGCCCGGCGCACGCACCGCTGCCGGGCCAGGGCGTGGGCGACCGAGGGTCCTGGGCTCCGCAGATGCCGTGGTCCGTGCCCCCGGGGAGGACGGGGCCGCGCGCGGCGACCGGGCCGGGCCCATGGACCTGCGCCTGGTGCCGCCCGCGCTCGCCGCCTGGGCCACGGCGGCCCTGACCCTGGAGACACCGCCGGCCTGGACGGCCGGCGTCGCGGTCGTCTGCCTGGTGGGCGGGATCGTTCTGTTGTCGGCGCGCAGGCCCGCGCGGTCCGGGCGGCCCACACGGTCCGCCCGGGCCGGACCGGGGACACAGGGCGGACGGACACTCCAGCGGTTCGCCTGGGCTCGTGCCTCGATCGCCGCCGTGCTGCTCTGCGTCGCCGCCGCGGCCGCCTCTGCCGGACTGCACGGGGCGGATGTACGGCGCGGGCCGGTGCCCGAGCTGGCCCGGCGGTATGCGGCCGTGACCGCCGAGGTCGAGGTGAGCGGCGATCCCTGGCTGAGCCGGCCGCGAGTGCGCGGTGATCACGCGACGCCGGTGGCGGTACTGGCCCGGGCGGAGGTGCGGCGCGTCGATCGGCCCGACGGGACGAGTGTGCGGACGCGGACTCCGGTGCTGCTGGTCGTCGACGCGGATGTGCCGGCGCCGCAGGGTGCCGCTCGCAACGGCGGTTCGGCGGAGGAGGGTGCGGTGGGCCCCGCGGTCCGGGGCGCGCGGGGTGCGCGTGCGGCCTGGCTCAGGGTGTTGCCGTCCACGCGGTTGCGGGTGGGTGGGCGGCTGGCACCCGCACTGACCGGCGGGGACCGCTCCGCGGCCGTGCTGCGGGTGCGTGGCCGCCCAGGGCCGCGGATCGTGGCGGGCCCCAGCGGGCCGCAACGGCTCGCGGGACGGCTCAGGGCCGGGCTGCGGGAGGCGACCGGCGGTCTGCCGGGGGACGCGCGGGCCCTGCTTCCCGGGCTGGTCGTCGGGGACACCTCACGGATCACACCCGAGCTGGACGACGCCTTCAAGGAGACGGATCTGGCACACACGCTGGCCGTGTCCGGCAGCAACCTCACCATCCTGCTCGCACTGCTGATCGGGCCGCCCGGACTGGCCCAGCAGGTCGAGCGCCGCGGCCTGGCCCCCCGCCTGGGGCTCTCGCTGCGGGTGACCGCGCTGCTCGCCGGAGGGCTCACGCTGGGGTTCGTGGTCGTGAGCCGGCCCGACCCCAGTGTGCTGAGGGCCGCCGTCTGTGGCGCGGTGGCGCTGCTCGCCCTGGCCACCGGGCGCCGCAGGTCCCTGGTCCCGGCACTGGCCACGGCCGTTCTGCTGCTGGTGCTCTACGACCCGTGGCTGGCCCGCACTTACGGCTTCCTGCTCTCCGTGCTGGCCACCGGCGCGCTGCTGGTGCTGGCACCGGGCTGGAGCGAGGCGTTGCGGCGGCGCCGGGTGCCGCCGAGGCTCGCGGAGGCGCTGGCGGCGGCCGCCGCGGCACAGGCGGTCTGCGCCCCCGTCACGGCCGTGCTGTCGGCGCGGGTGAGCCTGGTGGCGGTGCCGTGCAACCTGCTGGCGGAGGTGGCGGTGGCGCCGGCCACGGTGCTGGGGTTCGCGGCGCTCGTGACGGCACCGCTGGCGATGGCACCGGCCAAGGCGCTGGCCTGGTGCGCGAGTTGGCCGGCCGGGTGGATCGCCGAAGTGGCCCGGACGGGGGCGTCGCTGCCCGGTGCGGGAGTGGGCTGGCCGGGAAGCTGGCCGGGGGCGCTGGCGCTCGCGGCGGTCACCGTGGTTGTCGTCCTGGCCGGCCGGCGCTTGTCGCGGCACCCGTGGTGCACCGGGTTGCTCGCGGTGCTGCTCGTGCTGGTGGTGGTGCGGCCGGCGCCGCTGACCCGGGTGATCACGGGCTGGCCGCCGCCGGGCTGGCGGTTCGCGATGTGCGACGTGGGGCAGGGCGACGCGACCGTACTGGCGGCGGGCGAGGGGGCCGGGGTGGTCGTGGACGCCGGACCCGATCCGGCGCTGGTGGACCACTGTCTGCGGCAGCTGGGCATCACGCGCGTCCCGCTGCTCGTCCTGACCCATTTCCACGCCGACCACGTGGCGGGGCTGCCCGGTGTCCTGCGGGGCCGTTCGGTGGCCGCGATCGCGACCACCGGCTTCGAGGAACCCGCCGACCAGGCCGAGTTCGTCACCAGGCAGGCGGCGGCGCGGCACATCCCGGTCACGCGGGCCGTCGCGGGTGAGGAACGGCACACCGGTCCGCTCTCCTGGCAGGTCCTGTGGCCCCCGCCGAGCACGCGGCCGTCGTCCGACCCGCGGTACCCGGCGTGGCCGGGCCCCGTGCCGGAGCCGGACGGGCCGAACGACGCCAGCGTCGCGATGCTGGTCCGTTCCGGCGGACTGCGGCTGCTGTTGCTGGGCGATCTCGAACCGCCGGCCCAGCAGGCGCTGGCGCGGTCACCGGCGGCGGCCGAGCTGGCCGGTGTGGACGTACTGAAGGTGGCCCACCACGGCTCGGCCTATCAGGACCCGGAGCTGATGCGGCTGGCGGCTCCCCGGGTGGCGCTCATCAGCTGCGGTGCGGACAACCCGTACGGACATCCGGCTCCGGCGACCGTGGCCGCGCTGCGGGCGGGCGGCGCGCTGGTGCTGCGCACCGACCGGGACGGAGAGCTGGCGGTCGGCGGGACGGGAGGGGCCAACGGGGAGGTGCGGGTGGCGAGGGACTGAGAGCGGGGTTTCACCCAGACTGGGTGCATGGATTCGAGCCAGGTCGACGACTGCCTCCGCCGGATCGGGGCCGAGCGCCCGCGGCGGCCCACCGGGCGGGCCCTGCGTGAGCTGCATCTGCGGTATCTGCGGTCCGTCCCCTTCGAGAACCTGTCCATCCACCTCGACGAGGAGATCGTGCTGGAGGAGGAGTGGCTGCTGGACAAGGTGACAGGACGCGGGCGGGGCGGCTTCTGCTACGAACTGAACGGCCTGTTCGGCGCGTTGCTCGCCGCTCTCGGCTACGAGGTCGAACTGCTCGCGGCCCGGGTGTACGGCGACGAGGGGCGGCTCGGCATCCCGTACGACCACCTGGCCCTGCGGGTGCGGACGGTGGAGGGGGACACCTGGATCGCGGACGTCGGGTTCGGGGCGCACAGCCACTACCCCCTGAGGTACGCGGAACGCGCGGAGCAGGCCGACCCGGGCGGTGTGTTCCGGGTCGCGGAGGCCGGGCCGGACGCGGCCGGGGCGCGCGGCGGCGGCCCGGCGGGGGACGGGGACCTGGACGTCATACGGGACGGCAGGCCGCAGTACCGGCTGGAGACCCGGCCCCGGGTGCTCGGGGACTTCGTGGCCGGGGCCTGGTGGCACAGGACCTCGCCGTTGTCGCACTTCACCCAGTCGCTGGTCTGCTCACGGATCACCGAGGACGGGGGGAGGATCACGCTCAGCGGGCGCGTGCTGAAGACGACGGCGGGTGACGGGAAGCGGGGGAAACGGGAGTTGGAGACGGACGAGGAGGTGCTGACCGTGTACCGGGAGCGGTTCGGGATCGAGCTGGACCGTGTGCCCACGGTGCGGAACCGGAAGCCGAACCCCTGATCCGGAGCCGAGCCGGCGGTCCGCGCCGCCACGCGCTCCGGTCGACCTCGAGGTGCGGGGTGCGCCCGAGGCCTGACCTGGGGATTCGGTTCTCGTGCGGTACCGGAGAATGGCCCCGTGAGCGATGTGAGACACGTACTGGTGCTGCCCGACCGGGATGCCGCCGAGGAGGCGGCCGAGGCACTGGGGGAGCGGTTCGGGCTGGATGAGGAGCCGCGGCTCGTCCGGGACGCTCTGGCCGGCGAGGACGATGCCGAGGACGCGCAGTGGCTGGTGGTGCTGCGCGACGAGGAGGGGCGGCTGGATCCGGCGGAGCTGGACGCGTTCGCGGAGGAGTGGGACGGGTGGCGGGAGGAGCCCTGACCCCAGGCCTCGGGTCGCGGGAGGAGCCCTGACCCGCTCCCGGGTGGATGTGGGAGGAGCCCTGGCTCAGCCCGCTTGCCCGTCCTCGGCGCACCGCGGCGTGGGTCCGTTGTCAGTGCCTCGTGGGATGCTGTGAGCGATGGCCAGGAAGACTGCGAATGACGACCCTCTCGCCCCGGTGACGCTTGCCGTGGGCCAGGAGGACCTCCTGCTCGACCGTGCCGTGCAGGAGGTGGTGGCCGCCGCCAAGGCCGCCGACGCCGACACGGACGTACGCGACCTCACCCCGGACCAGTTGCAGCCCGGCACGCTCGCCGAGCTCACCAGTCCCTCGCTCTTCGCCGAGCGGAAAGTCGTGGTCGTGCGCAACGCGCAGGACCTGTCCGCCGACACGGTCAAGGACGTGAAGGCGTATCTCGGGGCGCCCGCCGAGGAGATCACCCTCGTGCTGCTGCACGCGGGCGGGGCGAAGGGCAAGGGGCTGCTGGATGCCGCGCGCAAGGCGGGGGCCCGCGAGGTGGCCTGCCCGAAGATGACCAAGCCGGCGGACCGGCTGGCCTTCGTGCGCGGGGAGTTCCGGGCGGTGGGACGGTCGGCGACGCCCGAGGCGTGTCAGACACTGTGCGACGCCATCGGCAGTGATCTGCGGGAGCTGGCCTCGGCGGTGTCTCAGCTGGTCGCCGACGTGGAGGGGACCATCGACGAGGCCGTCGTCGGGCGGTACTACACCGGCCGGGCCGAGGCCTCCAGCTTCACGGTCGCCGACCGGGCCGTGGAGGGCCGTACGGCGGAGGCGCTGGAGGCGCTGCGGTGGTCGCTGGCGACGGGCGTGGCGCCGGTGATGATCACCAGTGCGCTGGCCCAGGGCGTGCGGGCGATCGGGAAGCTGTCCTCCGCGCGCGGGGTGCGGCCGGCCGATCTGGCGCGGGAGCTCGGGATGCCGCCGTGGAAGATCGATCGGGTGCGGCAGCAGATGCGGGGGTGGACGCCGGACGGGGTCGCGTTGGCGATGCGGGCCGTCGCGGAGGCCGATGCGGGGGTGAAGGGCGGGGGTGACGACCCCGAGTACGCGTTGGAGAAGGCGGTCGTGACCGTGGCGCGTGCCGCTCGGTCCCGCGGGCGCGGGTAGACACGCCGAAACCCCGGCACCCGCCCTGGGGAAGGGAGGGATGCCGGGGTTTCCGGTTCAAGCTGTCGAGCCCGTTCCCGCGTGGCGAACGCAGGCCGCGAACAGGCTCTGGGGTGCCGGGCGGGAGCGGATGAGAGAGGGCCCGCTCTGGGTCCGTCCGGCGGTCAGATCACAAAGGGGTTCAGCCCTTGAGGGACGCGACCTTGGAAGCAAGCGCCGACTTCTTGTTGGCGGCCTGGTTCTTGTGGATGACGCCCTTCGAGACGGCCTTGTCGAGCGCACGCGCGGCAGCGCGCTGCAGCTCGGTGGCCTTCTCGACGTCACCCGCGGCAGCGGCCTCACGGGCCTTGCGGACCGCGGTCTTCAGGGAGGACTTGACGGCCTTGTTGCGCAGCCGAGCCTTCTCGTTGGTCTTGATCCGCTTGATCTGGGACTTGATGTTCGCCACGAAGGAGCCTTTTCAGGTTCTGGTGCGGGGCCGTGAGGGTCCCGTACCGGTGATCCAAAATTTCTCTGACGCGCCTCGCGCTGAGAGGGCATGAGGCACAGCCATCTACAGTACCAGTGGCCCTGCGAGCGGCCCAAAACGGTGCCCGGTCCCTCCGCGTGGGACCATGGAGACTACGTATCGATCCGACCCGAGGCATAAGGCGCCTCAAGAGACAGGACCCTGCGTGCCCGCGACCCCTAACCATGTGCCCGAGCCGAGCCGTACCGCCCCGGCTCTGATCCGCAATTTCTGCATCATCGCGCACATCGACCACGGCAAGTCCACGCTCGCCGACCGGATGCTCCAGCTGACCGGTGTGGTCGAGCAGCGGCAGATGCGTGCTCAGTACCTCGACCGGATGGACATCGAGCGCGAGCGCGGCATCACGATCAAGTCCCAGGCGGTGCGTCTGCCCTGGGCCCCGACCGAGGGCCCCGACCAGGGCACGACCCACATCCTCAACATGATCGACACCCCGGGGCACGTCGACTTCACCTACGAGGTCTCGCGGTCGCTCGCCGCCTGTGAGGGGACCATCCTCCTCGTCGACGCCGCCCAGGGCATCGAGGCGCAGACCCTCGCCAACCTGTACCTGGCGATGGAGAACGACCTCACGATCATCCCCGTGCTGAACAAGATCGACCTGCCGGCCGCCCAGCCGGAGAAGTTCGCCGAGGAGCTGGCGAACCTGGTCGGCTGCGACCCGGACGACGTCCTGAAGGTCTCCGCGAAGACCGGTCTCGGCGTGGACGCGCTGCTGAACAAGGTCGTCAAGGAGATCCCGGCGCCGGTCGGTGTCGCCGACGCGCCCGCCCGCGCGATGATCTTCGACTCCGTGTACGACTCGTACCGCGGTGTCGTGACGTACGTCCGTGTCATCGACGGCCAGCTCAACAAGCGCGAGCGCATCAAGATGATGTCCACCGGCGCCACGCACGAGCTGCTGGAGATCGGCGTCAACTCGCCCGAGATGCTCCCCGCCGACGGCCTCGGCGTCGGCGAGGTGGGTTACCTCATCACCGGTGTGAAGGACGTCCGGCAGTCCAAGGTCGGTGACACCGTCACCAGCCAGAGCAAGGGCGCCACGGAGGCCCTCGGCGGGTACAAGGACCCCAAGCCGATGGTCTTCTCCGGGCTGTACCCGCTCGACGGTTCCGACTATCCGGAACTGCGCGAGGCCCTGGACAAGCTCCAGCTCAACGACGCCGCCCTCGTCTACGAGCCGGAGACCTCCGCGGCCCTCGGCTTCGGCTTCCGCGTGGGCTTCCTCGGCCTGCTGCACCTGGACGTGATCCGGGAGCGCCTGGAGCGCGAGTTCGGCCTCGACCTGATCGCCACCGCCCCCAACGTGGTCTACCGCGTGGTCATGGAGGACGGCAGCGAGCACACGGTCACCAACCCGAGCGAGTTCCCCGAGGGCAAGATCAACGAGGTCTTCGAGCCGGTCGTGCGGGCCACCATCCTCGCGCCGACCGAGTTCATCGGCTCGATCATGGAGCTGTGCCAGACCCGGCGCGGCACCCTGCTCGGCATGGACTACCTCTCGGAGGACCGCGTCGAGATCCGCTACACGCTGCCGCTCGCGGAGATCGTCTTCGACTTCTTCGACCAGCTGAAGTCCAAGACCCGCGGCTACGCCTCGCTGGACTACGAGCCCACCGGCGAGCAGACCAGCTCCCTGGTCAAGGTCGACATCCTGCTGCACGGCGACAAGGTCGACGCGTTCTCGGCGATCACCCACAAGGACCAGGCGTACGCCTACGGCGTGCGGCTCGTCGCCAAGCTCAAGGAGCTGATCCCGCGGCAGGCCTTCGAGGTGCCGGTGCAGGCCGCCATCGGCTCCCGGGTCATCGCCCGCGAGACCATCCGCGCCATCCGCAAGGACGTCCTCGCCAAGTGCTACGGCGGTGACATCTCCCGTAAGCGGAAGCTGCTGGAGAAGCAGAAGGAAGGCAAGAAGCGGATGAAGATGGTGGGTTCCGTGGAGGTTCCGCAGGAGGCCTTCATCGCCGTCCTGTCCAGCGATGACAGCGCGGGGTCGGCCAAGGGCAAGAAGTAACCGAAGGTAACAACCGGTTGCGTGCCCATAAAGGACACGCGGGGGCCTGTCGTGCGAAAGCGCGGTGGGCCCCTACGCGTGCGTAGCGTCGCTCTCCGTGGAAAGTGACAGGCCGAAGCCCCTTACGCAGCGGCCGGTCGCGGCTTACTCTGATCCCTGCTCGATAGTTACTCGCGAGTTAAACAATAGCGAAGCAGCAGCACGAACCCCCACCGTGAGTTAACCCAGCCGCACCGAGTCAGCCGCACCGTCGCGGGCCCCCGGAGGATGTCGTGAGCGACACACAGACCCTGATCGAGAACCGTCCGCCGTCCGTGGCGGCCCTCTTCCTGGAGCGCGTGGCGGCCACACCGGACGCCGAGGCCTACCGCTATCCGGTGCCCGCCGCCGGCCAGGGCCCCGACGACTGGAAGTCGCTCAGCTGGGCGCAGGCGGCCGAGCGGGTGTACGCGATCGCGGCCGGCCTCATCGAACTGGGCGTGCAGCCCGAGCAGCGGGTGGCGCTCGCCTCCTCCACCCGGGTCGAGTGGATCCTCGCCGACCTCGGCATCCTGTGCGCCGGCGGCGCCACGACCACCATCTACCCGCAGACCAACGCGGACGAGTCGGCCTTCATCCTCTCCGACTCCGAGAGCCGGGTGCTGCTCGCCGAGGACGCGGCCCAGGCCGCCAAGGCCGTCGAGAAGCGCGCCGAACTGCCCGACCTCGCCAAGGTCGTCGTCATCGACCCGGCCGGCGTCGAGACGAGCGACTGGGTGATCACCCTCGCCGAGCTGGAGCGGCGCGGCGCCGCCTATCTGGAGCAGCACCCGCAGCTGATCAAGGAGCGGGTCGGCGCCATCACCAAGGACCAGCTCGCCACCCTCATCTACACCTCCGGCACCACCGGCCGCCCCAAGGGAGTCAGGCTCCCGCACGACAACTGGGCGTACATGGCCAGGGCGATCGCCGCGACCGGGCTGATCACCAGCGAGGACGTGCAGTACCTGTGGCTGCCGCTCGCGCACGTCTTCGGCAAGGTACTGACCTCGGGCCAGATCGAGGTCGGCCATGTCACCGCCGTCGACGGCCGGGTCGACAAGATCATCGAGAACCTTCCGGTGGTGCAGCCGACGTACATGGCGGCGGTGCCCCGCATCTTCGAGAAGGTCTACAACGGCGTCGCCGCCAAGGCCCGCGAGGGCGGCCCCGCCAAGTACAAGATCTTCCAGTGGGCCGCCGAGGTCGCCCGCGAGTACGCCAAGGTCAGCCAGGACAACTTCCGCCGCACCGGCACCCACGCCGTGCCGTTCGGCCTGGCCGCCAAGCACAAGGTCGCCGACACCCTCGTCTACGGCAAGCTGCGCGAGGCGTTCGGCGGCCGGCTGCGCGCCTGCGTCTCCGGTGCCTCCGCGCTCGCCCCCGAGATCGGCTACTTCTTCGCCGGCGCCGGCATCCACATCCTGGAGGGCTACGGCCTCACCGAGTCCTCCGCGGCCTCCTTCGTCAACCCCGGCGAGGCCTACCGCACCGGCACGGTCGGCAAGCCGCTGCCCGGCACGGAGGTGCGCATCGCCGACGACGGGGAGATCCTGCTGCGCGGCCCCGGCATCATGCAGGGCTACCACAAGCTGCCCGAGAAGACCGCCGAGGTGCTGGAGTCCGACGGCTGGTTCCACACCGGGGACATCGGCGAGCTGTCGCCCGACGGCTATCTGCGCATCACCGACCGCAAGAAGGACCTCATCAAGACCTCCGGCGGCAAGTACGTCGCTCCGGCCGAGGTCGAGGGCCAGTTCAAGGGGGTGTGCCCGTACGTGTCCAACATCCTGGTACACGGTGCCGACCGGAACTACTGCACGGCCCTCATCGCCCTGGACGAGATCGCGATCCTGGACTGGGCGAAGGAGAACGGCCTGGAGGGCAGGCCGTACGCCGAGGTCGTCGCCGCGCCGCAGACGGTCGAGATGGTCGACGGGTACGTGCGGGAGCTCAACAGCGGGCTCCAGAAGTGGCAGACCATCAAGAAGTTCCGGCTGCTGCCGCGGGACCTCGACGTGGAGCACGGCGAGATCACACCGAGCCTGAAGCTGAAGCGACCCGTGGTGGAACGGGAGTACAAGCACCTCATCGACGAGATGTACGCCGGGACGCGGGAGGCGTAGCCCGGTTCCGGAGGGGTGGCGGGGGCTGTACGGCGGCGGCGGGTCGGTCCCGCGGTTGCTCGCGCGGTTCCCCGCGCCCCTCTTCGTGCTCGCTGGTGCTCAAAAGGTTCCCTCTTCTGTCCGCTTCAGTGACTCAGCGCTTATAAGTGCCCTCTGTCTGTCACCCTGGGCCGCATGGACATGGCGGCCATACCCACGCAGCGGGAGAGCGAGGCGCCCCGGGCCCGGGAGGCGGAGGGGCGGGCCACGCTGTCCGGGAGTCCCGTCGCGCCCGGCTCGGCCCGTGCGCTGGTGCGGGCCGCGCTGACCGCGGCACCCGGGGTCTCGGCCCGGCTCCTCGACGACGCCATGGCCGTCGTCAGCGAGCTGGTCACCAACGCCGTCGTGCACGCCGGCACGGACGTGGAGGTCGACTGGCGGCTGGAGGAGACCGGCGCGTTCGTCGTGGAGGTGGGCGACCGCCATCCCTCCCGCGCCCCGCGCGACCCCCTGGGCGCCCAGGGGGCGTACGACACCCCCGAGTACGGGCGCGGCCTGCGGCTGGTCACCACGCTCGCCGAGTCCTGGGGCGTCACCTACCGGGCCGACGCCAAGACGGTCTGGGCGCGGCTGCCCCCGGGCGGTGTGGCGGACCCGGACACGCCCGTGCCGGACGCGGCCCTGGAGGTCGCCCAGGACCTCGCCCCGCAGCCGCACCGCCACGACGGCGACCGGGACTGGCTCGGCCGGGGCGCGCTGTCCTTCCTCGCCGAGGCCTCCGACCTGCTCGCCGGTCAGCTGGACGAGAACCTGGTCACGGCCCTGACCGGCCAGCTCATCGTGCCCCGGCTGGCCGACTGGTGCGCGGTGTGGCTGGAGGACGAGGCGACCGTGCGCGGCGGCGTGGGAGGCGGTCCCGACCGGGTCTGGCACGCCAGCGAGAGCCACGCCGAGGAACTGCGGTGCGCCCTGGAGAAGGAGCCGCCCTGCCCGCGCGACGGTGTGCGCTCGGGCCCGGAGGCGTACCCGTGGCCCGGCCACGCGCTCGGCCCGCAGGGCGCCGACGGCACGGCGCTGGCGTACCGGCTGATCGCGGG
Organism: Streptomyces sp. NPDC001135; assembly: GCF_053598395.1. NCBI lineage: Bacteria > Bacillati > Actinomycetota > Actinomycetes > Kitasatosporales > Streptomycetaceae > Streptomyces > Streptomyces sp. NPDC001135. The sequence continues at coordinate 413,961 of NZ_JBSFKD010000002.1, forward strand.
CGGCCGGCCGCTCGGCACGCTGGTCATCGGCCGGTGCGGGCTGCTCGGCTTCCCCGACGAGGTCACCGGGCTCGTGGAAGACCTCAGCCGCCGGGTGGCCCTCGCCATCGGCGCGGCCCGCCAGTACGCCCGCCAGGCCACCATCAGCGCCGTCCTGCAGCGCGGTCTGCTGCCCGGCGCGGTCGCCGAGATCCCGGGCGTGCGCAGCGCGCTCGTGTACGAGCCCTGCGACAAGGGCGGCCCCAGCGGCGACTTCTACGATCTGTTCCCGGCCGGTGACGGCCGCTGGTGCTTCGCCGTCGGCGACGTCCAGGGCAAGGGCCCGGAGGCGGCGGTCGTGATCGGTCTCGCCCGCCCCTGGCTCCGCCTCCTCGCCCGCGAGGGCTACCGGGTCGCCGACGTCCTCGACCGGCTCAACCAGCTCCTCCTGGACGACGCCACCGAGGCCGCCGACGCCGCGGCCCGCGCCCTCGTCGCCGCGGGCGGACGGTCCCTGGCCTCCGGGGACGGCCCGCAGACCCGCTTCCTGTCCCTGCTCTACGGCGAGCTCACGCCGTACGAGGGCGGTGGGGTCCGCTGCACCCTCGCCTCCGCCGGCCACCCGCTCCCGCTCGTCCTGGGCCCCGACGGCACGGTGCGCACCGCCGCCCGCCCGCAGACCCTGCTCGGTGTGGTCGAGGACGAGACCTACACCAGCGAGACCCTCGACCTGCGGCCCGGCGACAGCCTGCTGTGCGTCACCGACGGGGTGACCGAGCGGCGCTCCGGCTCCCGGCAGTTCGACGACGGCGACGGCCTCGCCCGCGCCCTGTCCGGCTGTGCCGGGCTCAGCGCCGAACTGATCGCGGAAAGGATCCGCCGCCTGGTGGACGACTTCGGCGGGGGCCGGCTGCCCGAGGACGACCTGGCGCTGCTGGTGCTGCAGGCGGAGTAGGCGCGCCGGTGCTGGACAATGGAAGGCATGCCTTCCGCACTCCCCGACGGCGAGCCCGTCCCCGCCGACGGTGCGCTGCCCGCCGACGCGCTCGCCGGGGCCGCCGACCGCCCGCTCGGTTTCTATCTGCACGTGCCGTACTGCGCGACCCGCTGCGGCTACTGCGACTTCAACACCTACACCGCGACCGAGCTGCGCGGCACCGGCGGCGTGCTGGCCTCCCGCGACAACTACGCGGACACGCTGACGGACGAGATCCGGCTCGCCCGGAAGGTGCTCGGCGACGACCCGCGCGAGGTCCGCACGGTCTTCGTCGGGGGCGGTACGCCCACACTGCTGGCCGCCGACGACCTCGTACGGATGCTCGGGGCGATCCGCGACGAGTTCGGTCTGGCACCGGACGCGGAGATCACGACGGAGGCGAACCCGGAGTCGGTGGACCCGGCCTACCTCGCCACGCTCCGTGAGGGCGGCTTCAACCGGATTTCCTTCGGCATGCAGAGCGCGAAACAGCACGTGCTGCGCGTCCTCGACCGCACCCACACCCCGGGCCGCCCCGAGGCCTGCGTCGCGGAGGCCCGGGCGGCGGGCTTCGAGCACGTGAACCTGGACCTGATCTACGGCACCCCCGGTGAGAGCGACGACGACTGGCGGGCCTCGCTGGACGGGGCGATCGGCGCCGGTCCGGACCACGTCAGCGCCTACGCGCTCATCGTCGAGGAGGGCACGCAGCTGGCCCGCCGGATCCGTCGGGGCGAGGTCCCGATGACCGACGACGACGTGCACGCGGACCGCTATCTGATCGCCGAGGAGACCCTGTCCGCGGCGGGCTTCGACTGGTACGAGGTCTCCAACTGGGCCACCTCCGAGGCGGGCCGCTGCCTGCACAACGAGCTGTACTGGCGCGGCGCCGACTGGTGGGGCGCGGGACCCGGGGCGCACTCGCACGTGGGCGGGGTGCGCTGGTGGAACGTCAAGCATCCGGGGGCGTACGCGGCGGCGCTGGCGTCGGGTCGGTCGCCGGGGGCCGGGCGGGAGCTGCTGTCCGAGGAGGACCGGCGGGTGGAGCGGATCCTGCTGGAGCTGAGGCTGCGCGAGGGGGTGCCCCTGGCTCTGCTGAAGGAGGAGGGGCTTGCGGCGTCCCAGCGCGCGCTGGCGGACGGGCTCCTCCAGGAAGGGCCGTACGACGAGGGGCGGGCCGTGCTGACGTTGCGGGGGCGTTTGCTGGCGGACGCGGTGGTGCGGGACCTGGTGGATTGATCACTCCCGCGAGTGAATCCCTCCGGAACGCCGGTTCGGTCCCTAACCTGGTTCGTAGGCTGCCGCCGTAATTGCACGGTGGCGGAAACCGGAGGGCTGCGGAGATGACCGCTGTGGACGACCGACCGATGACCACCGGCATGGTGAAGATCTTCGAGGAGCTCGAGCCTCCTGAGGGCGTCAAGATGGAGCTTCTCCGGGGGGTAATCGTGATGATGGCCAGCCCTGACATCGTGCACAACATGATCGTTGCCGATGTACAGGACCAGATCCCGCGACAGCGCTGGTCTCGCCTTCAGACTCAGGACGTGGACATCCTGGACGAGGCCAGCGAGCCAGTTCCGGACCTGGTGGTCGTGGCGCGAGACGCGCTACCCGACTCGGGCCGTCTGCTGCCCTCCAAGCTGGTCACGATGGTCATGGAGGTCGTCTCCAAGTCCAGCATTCATCAGGACTACGTGGTCAAGCGCTCGATCTACGCGGCCGGAAGGATCCCCGCCTACCTCATCCTCGACCCGATCATGGCGCACTGCGTCTTGCTGACGAAGCCTGCGGGCCAAGGCGAGGACGCCGACTACCTGAGCCAGGAGATCATTAAATTCGGCGATCCAGTTCCGGTGGAGGTTCTGGGACTCGAACTGGACACCACCGAGTTCGGAACGTTCCCCAACGTCAGGCCCCACCGCTACCCGTGACGAAGTCGATCAGCTCCTCCACCCTCCCCAGCAGCTCCGGCTCCAGGTCCCTGTAGGACCCCACCCGCTTCAGGATCGCCTGCCACACCGCCCCGGTGTTCTCCGACGGCCAGCCCAGCGCCCGGCACACCCCCGTCTTCCAGTCCTGCCCGCGCGGCACCCTCGGCCAGGCCTCGATCCCCAGCGACGACGGCTTCACGGCCTCCCAGATGTCGATGTACGGGTGGCCCACCACCAGCGCGTGCTCACTCGTCACCGACTCCGCGATCCGCCACTCCTTCGTGCCCGGGACGAGGTGGTCCACAAGCACACCCAACCGCGCGTCCGGACCCGGTGCGAAGGACGACACGATCGACGGCAGGTCGTCCACGCCCTCCAGGTACTCCACCACCACGCCCTCGATGCGCAGGTCGTCGCCCCACACCTTCTCCACCAGCTCGGCGTCGTGCCGGCCCTCGACGTAGATGCGGCCGGCCCGGGCCACGCGGGCGCGGGCGCCGGGGACGGCGACCGAGCCGGAGGCCGTACGGGCGGGTCGTACCGGAGCCGGTGACGAGGGGCGGACCAGCGTCACCACGCGCCCCTCCAGCAGGAAGCCCCGCGGCTCCAGGGGGAACACCCGGTGCTTGCCGAAGCGGTCCTCCAGCGTCACCGTGCCCGCCTCGCAGCGGATCACCGCCCCGCAGAACCCGGTGCCGGGCTCCTCCACCACCAGGCCCGGCTCAGCGGGTACCTCCGGTACCGGCTGCTGCCTCTTCCACGGCGGGGTCAGGTCGGCGGAGTACGTGCGCATTCGGATGACGATAGGAGAAGCCGTACGCGAAGACTCACGACACGCCGAAACGCGCCGCCAGTTGATCACGCTGGCGTCGTACGAACCCCGCGTCCACCACCGCTCCGTGACCGGGCACGTACAGCGCGTCCCCGCCGCCCAGGGACAGCAGCCGGTCGAGGGCGTCCGGCCAGCGGGACGGGACCGCGTCCGGGCCCGCCTGGGGTTCGCCGGACTCCTCGACCAGGTCGCCGCAGAAGACCACCTCGGGATCTCCCGGCACGAGCACCGCGAGATCGTGCGCCGTGTGCCCCGGGCCCACGTTCGCCAGCAACGCCTGGCGGCCGCCCCCGAGGTCCAGCGTCCACTCACCGGAGACCGGATGCCGGGGCGGGGCCAGCGCGTCCACCGCCTCGTCGGCGTCGGCGACCGGCAGCCCGTTCCTGATCGCGTCCAGGCGCAGGTCCTCGCGCTCGTACGCGAAGACCGCGTCCAGCCCCACCGGGCCGTACACCTGCGCTCCCGCCATCGCCGCCGCCCCGAAGACATGGTCGAAATGGGGGTGGGTCAGCGCGAGATGGGTCACACGGCCGCCGGCCAGCTCCTCGGCCTGTGCCCGCAGCCGCGCGCCCTCGGCCAGGCTGGAACCGGCGTCCACCATGAGGGCCGTACCCGCCCCGAGGACCAGCCCGACCGTGCAGTCCCAGCCCGGGAGGCGCCGGCGTCCGACCCCGGCGGCCAGCCGTTCCCACCCCAGCTCTTCCCAAGTCACCGTCATACCGCGACGCTAGCTGCACGAGCCGCCGCGACCGTACCGACCTTGCCCCGGGTGTACCCGACAGCCGTACACTGGGCCCGGGAACGCTGGCACTCGCGTGCGAAGAGTGCCAGGCGGACGAACCGCGGAACAGAAGGGGACGACGTGCTGGAGGTGCGCGCCGAATGCTGAGTGAACGCAGGCTTCAGGTACTGCGCGCCATCGTCCAGGACTACGTCGGCACCGAGGAGCCGGTCGGGTCGAAGGCCCTGACCGAGCGGCACAACCTCGGGGTCTCCCCGGCCACCGTCCGCAACGACATGGCGGCCCTGGAGGACGAGGGGTTCATCGCGCAGCCGCACACCAGCGCGGGGCGCATCCCCACCGACAAGGGTTACCGGCTGTTCGTGGACAAGCTCGCCGGCGTCAAGCCCATGACGGCGCCCGAGCGGCGCGCCATCCAGAACTTCCTGGAGGGCGCCGTCGACCTCGACGACGTCGTGGCGCGCACGGTGCGGCTGCTCGCGCAGCTGACCCGGCAGGTCGCCGTCGTGCAGTACCCGTCCCTGACCCGGTCCACCGTCCGGCACGTGGAGCTGCTCTCGCTCGCTCCCGCGCGCGTGATGCTCGTGCTGATCACGGACACCGGCCGGGTCGAGCAGCGGATGGTCGACTGCCCGGCGCCCTTCGGTGAGAGCTCGCTCGCCGACCTGCGCGCGCGGCTGAACAGCCGGGTCGCGGGCCGCCGGTTCGCGGACGTGCCGAGGCTGGTCGAGGACCTCCCCGAGGCCTTCGAGGCCGAGGACCGCGGTACGGTCTCGATGGTGCTCTCCACTCTCCTGGAGACACTCGTCGAGGAGAACGAGGAGCGGTTGATGATCGGCGGTACCGCCAATCTCACCCGCTTCGGGCATGACTTTCCCCTCACGATCCGGCCCGTCCTGGAGGCCCTTGAGGAGCAGGTCGTGCTCCTCAAGCTCCTCGGCGAGGCCAAGGATCCGGGCGTGACCGTGCGCATCGGGCACGAGAACGCCCACGAGGGGCTCAACTCCACCTCGGTGGTGTCGGTGGGCTACGGTTCGGGCGGCGAGGCGGTTGCCAAGCTCGGCGTGGTCGGACCGACCCGCATGGACTACCCGGGAACGATGGGAGCGGTACGCGCAGTGGCACGGTACGTCGGACAGATCCTGGCGGAGTCGTAAGTGGCCACGGACTACTACGCCGTTCTCGGCGTGCGCCGCGACGCGTCGCAGGATGAGATCAAGAAGGCGTTCCGTCGGCTCGCGCGCGAGCTGCACCCGGACGTCAACCCGGATCCGAAGACCCAGGAGCGGTTCAAGGAGATCAACGCCGCTTACGAGGTGCTGTCGGACCCGCAGAAGAAGCAGGTCTACGACCTGGGCGGCGATCCGCTCTCGCAGTCCGGCGGTGCCGGTGCGGGCGGCTTCGGTGCCGGTGGCTTCGGCAACTTCTCCGACATCATGGACGCGTTCTTCGGTACGGCGTCGCAGCGCGGGCCGCGCTCGCGCACCCGGCGCGGCCAGGACGCGATGATCCGCATCGACGTGGAGCTGGACGAGGCGGCCTTCGGGACCACCAAGGACATCCAGGTCGACACGGCGATCGTCTGCAACACCTGCAACGGAGAGGGCGCGGCGCCCGGTACGACCGCCCAGACGTGTGACATGTGCCGGGGCCGTGGTGAGGTCTCGCAGGTCACCCGGTCCTTCCTGGGTCAGGTCATGACCTCGCGTCCCTGTCCGCAGTGCCAGGGCTTCGGGACCGTGGTGCCGACCCCGTGCCCGGAGTGCGCCGGTGACGGCCGCGTCCGCTCCCGCCGCACGCTCACCGTCAAGATCCCGGCCGGTGTCGACAACGGCACGCGGATCCAGCTCGCCGGTGAGGGCGAGGTCGGGCCCGGCGGCGGCCCCGCCGGTGACCTGTACGTCGAGATCCACGAGTTGCCGCACTCGATGTTCCAGCGGCGCGGTGACGACCTGCACTGTACGGTCACGATCCCGATGACGGCCGCCGCGCTCGGCACCAAGGTGCCGCTGGAGACCCTGGACGGCATGGAGGAGGTCGACATCCGGCCCGGCACCCAGTCCGGCCAGTCGATCCCGCTGCACAACCGGGGCGTCACGCATCTGCGCGGCGGCGGCCGGGGTGACCTGATCGTGCACGTCGAGGTCCAGACCCCGACCAAGCTGGACCCCGAGCAGGAGCGCCTGCTGCGCGAGCTGGCCAAGCTGCGCGGCGAGGAGCGTCCACAGGGCCAGTTCCAGCCGGGGCAGCAGGGGCTGTTCTCGCGGTTGAAGGACGCGTTCAACGGTCGCTGACGGCGGCTGGAGGATGTCGCCGACGGGTGCTGCGACCTGGGCACAGGGGGTGCTTCGGCACCCCCTATGCCGCTGTCCTATGCCGTGCGACGCCCCGATTCGGACTTGTTCGAAGGACGTGACAACATGCGGTCATGTCCTCCGCGCTGACCGATCTCTTCCCCCACCCGATCGTGCAGGCCCCCATGGCGGGCGGAGTCTCCGTCCCGCAGCTCGTCGCCGCCGTCTCCGAGGCCGGTGGCCTCGGGTTCCTCGCCGCCGGATACAAGACCGCCGACGGCATGTACCAGGAGATCAAGCAACTGCGGGGGCTCACGAGCCGCCCCTTCGGCGTGAACGTGTTCATGCCGCAGCCCGACCACGCCGAGTCGGGCGCCGTAGAGGTCTACGCGCACCAGCTGGCCGGCGAGGCCGCCTGGTACGAGACCGAGCTGGGTGACCCGGACAGCGGCCGGGACGACGGTTACGACGCCAAGCTCGCCGTACTCCTCGACAACCCGGTGCCGGTGGTCTCCTTCCACTTCGGTGTGCCGGGCCGGGAGGTGTTGGACAAGCTGCGGCGGGCCGGCACCCTCACCCTGGTCACCGCCACCACCGCCGAGGAGGCCCGCGCGGTGGAACAGGCCGGTGCGGACGCGGTGATCGCGCAGGGCGTGGAGGCCGGCGGTCACCAGGGAACCCACCGGGACCTCGCCGAGAACGACGGCTCCGGCATCGGGCTGCTCTCGCTGGTCGCGCAGATCCGTGAGGCCGTGCGCATCCCGATCGTCGCCGCCGGCGGCATCATGCGCGGCGGCCAGATCGCCGCCGTCCTCGCGGCCGGCGCGAGCGCGGCCCAGCTGGGCACCGCCTTTCTCGCCACGCCCGAGTCCGGCGCCAGCGCCCTGCACAAGCAGGCGCTGACCAACCCCCTGTTCGCACGCACCGCGTTGACCCGGGCCTTCTCCGGGAGACCGGCCCGCGGTCTGGTCAACCGGTTCCTGCGCGAGCACGGCCCGTACGCCCCCGCCGCCTACCCGGAGCTCCACCACCTCACCGCGCCGCTGCGCAAGGCCGCCGCCAAGGCCGGGGACGCGCAGGGCATGGCGCTGTGGGCGGGCCAGGGCCACCGGATGGCCCGCGAGCTGCCGGCCGGGCGGCTGGTGGAGGTGCTGGCCGAGGAACTCGACGCCGCTCGGACAGCGTTGTCGGCCGAGGGGGACCTGCGATGACCGCGCCGGTGTTCGTCGTCGACTCGCTGGAGGGCGTGGGCCCCGGATCGGCCGTCGACGTCACGGGTCCCGAGGGGCGGCACGCGGTCTCCGTACGGCGGATGCAGCCCGGCGAGCACGTGGTGCTGACGGACGGCAGGGGCCGGGGCGCGGCCGGGGTCGTCGTCAGCGTGTCGGGCAAGGACCACCTGGTGGTCGAGCCGTTCGAGTTCCCGGTGGAGCCGGAGCCCAGCCCCCGGATCACCGTCGTCCAGGCGCTCCCCAAGGGCGACCGGGGCGAACTCGCCGTCGAGACCATGACGGAGACCGGGGTCGACGCGATCGTGCCCTGGCAGGCCGCCCGCTGCATCACCCAGTGGAAGGGCGAGCGGGGTCTGAAGGCGCTCGCCAAGTGGCGGGCCACCGCGCGCGAGGCCGGCAAGCAGTCCCGTCGGCTGCGCTTCCCCGAGGTCGCGGACGCGGCGAGCACCAAGCAGGTTGCCGCACTTTTGGCCAAAGCCGACTTCGCCGCCGTACTGCACTCCGACTTCGAGCACGTCAGCGAGCCGCTGGCCACCGCCCCCCTCCCCGCCGAAGGCGAGATCGTGCTGGTCGTCGGCCCCGAAGGCGGCGTGGCGCGCGACGAGTTGGCGCTCTTCGAGGAGGCGGGTGCGAAGGCGTGCGTGCTCGGTCCTACCGTGTTGCGTACATCCACCGCCGGCACCGCCGCCGTGGCCCTGCTCCTGGGCCGCACCGGCCGCTGGTCCTGACACCGCCCGAGGACACCGTGGAACTCGCTCAAGTCCGCCTCCTGGTCACCGACTTCGCCGCCTGCTACCGCTTCTACGCCGACGTCCTCGGCCTCAGGCCGCAGTCCGGCGCGGCCGAGGGTCCGTACGAGAAGTTCAGCCCGCACGCCGGCTCCGCGGGGATCGCGCTGCAGGACCGCTCGATGATGGCCGAGGTCCTTCAGGAGCTGGGCGAGTCCGCCACCGGCCACCGCTCCCTGGTGGTCCTGCGCGTCGACGACCTGGACGCCTACTGCGCGCGGATCACCTCCCGCGGTGCCACCCTGCTGCACGGCCCGGCGCCCATGACCGACCGCATGCGCGTGGCCCACCTCAAGGACCCGGAGGGCAACCTCGTCGAACTCCAGCAGTGGCTGCTGCTGCGCGGTTAGGGGTTTCCGCTGGTTCGGCCGCCTCGGGGAGGTGACGGGCACATTCGGGGAAGTGCCGGGCGCATGGCGTCGGGCGGCTGCGGCGCCGTCGCGGTCGCCCGCGGGGTTCCCCGCGCCCCTGAAGGGGCGCCTGCGGCTTCCCGAACGGGTGAGTGGCCGTAAGCGGCCTTTCCCTGTGCACCGTCCGGTGGCACTCTGCCCAGCATGGGGGTTTTGAGAGGGAATCGACGCGTAGTGCGGGCCGTGGCCGTCGCCGGGCTGGTCGTGGGGGCCGGCACGGCCGTGGTGGCCTGTCAGCCCGGGGACCTCAGTTCCGCCTCCGCCGCGTACACCACCGGCACCACGGCCACGGCCAGGCTCAAGCAGCAGCACGTCGACGTCAGTTGGCTCACCTGCACCGGTGACCGCGGGGGCGGCTCGACGGGGAAGTCGCCCTCGCCGGCCGAGAGCACCGTCGTCTCCGTCGACTGCAGAGGTGAGACCAGGGGCGGGCGGAAGATCACCGTCACCGGGAAGGTGACCAGGGCCGTCGACGGTGCGTGTGTGCGCGGCGATCTGACGGCCAGGGTCGGCGGCAGGCAGGTGTTCCACGTCGACGGGCTCGGGGACTGCGACGCCAAGCCGGGGCCGACGTACCGGCCGCCCACCTATCGTCCCGGCGGCGGTCGGCCGACCGTGACCGTCACCGTCACCCGGACCCTCTGGTGCAAGGGCGACCCCACCTGCTGGCCCGTCGAGGGGAAGTGATCCGAACACCGGGCGGGGCGCACCCGTCGCTGCGTACAGTGACGGGGTGACTCAAGGTGCGGCGTATCTCCGATTTCCCCATGTGCAGGGTGACTTGGTGACGTTCGTCGCCGAGGACGACGTGTGGCTCGCGCCGCTCGACGGCGGCCGGGCCTGGCGGGTCAGCGCCGACAACAGACCCGTGACCACGCCCCGGATGTCCCCGGACGGCCGGTTCCTCGCCTGGACGTCCACCCGGGACGGCGCGCCCGAGGTGCATGTCGCCCCCGTCGACGGCGGCCCCGCCGACCGGCTGACGTACTGGGGCAACCGCCGTACGGAGGTCAGGGGCTGGACCGCCGACGGACGGGTGCTCGCGCTCGGCGCGCACGGCCGGCACAGCTTCCGGCACAGCTGGGCGTACGCCGTGCCGCTGGACGGCGGACCCGCCGAGGCCCTGCCGTACGGCCCGGTCGGCGACGTGGCCTCCGGCCCGGCCACCGTCCTGCTGTCCGCGCCGATGGGCCGCGAGGCCGCCCACTGGAAGCGCTACCGGGGCGGTACGGCGGGCAAGTTGTGGATCGACCGGGAGGGGAGCGGGGAGTTCGTCCGGCTGCACGAAGAACTCGACGGGAACATCGAGTGCCCGGTGTGGGCGGGGGACCGGATCGCCTTCCTCTGCGACCACGAGGGCACCGGCGCCCTGTACTCCTCCCTCGCCGACGGCTCCGACCTGCGCCGGCACACACCGCTCGACGGCTTCTACGCCCGGCACGCGTCCGGTGACGGCACCCGGGCCGTCTACAGCTGTGCCGGTGAACTGTGGCTCCTCGACGACCTGGAGGGCGCCGAGCCGCGCCGGCTGGACGTGCGCCTCGGCGGCCCCCGGATCGACCTGCGCCCCCGCCCGGTGAACGCCTCCCGCTGGTTCGGCGAGGCGTCCCCCGACCACACCGCGCGCGGCAGCGCCGTGTGCGTGCGCGGCGGGATCCACTGGGTCACCCACCGCTCCGGGCCCGCCCGCGCCCTCGCCGCCACCCCCGGCGTCCGCGCCCGGATGCCGCGCGCCTTCCGTGCCGAGGGCGAGGAATGGGTGGTGTGGGTGACGGACGCGGAGGGCGACGACGCCCTGGAGTTCGCCCCGGCGACCGGCACCGTGCCCGGAGCGCCCCCGCGCCGCCTCGCGGCCGGACAGCTCGGCCGGGTGCTGGAGCTGGCCATGGCCCCGGACGGCAGCCGGGCCGCCGTGGCCGCGCACGACGGGCGGCTGCTGCTCGTCGAGCGGGAGACCGGCGAGGTCCGCGAGGTCGACCGCAGCGACGACGGCGAGGTCTCCGGGCTCGCCTTCTCACCCGACTCCGCCTGGCTCGCCTGGGCCCACCCCGGCCCCCGCCCGCTCTCCCAACTGCGCATCGCCCACACCACCGACCTCTCGGTCACCGAGGCGACCCCGCTCCGCTTCCAGGACTACGCCCCCGCCTTCACCCTCGACGGCAAACACCTCGCGTTCCTCTCCAACCGCGCCTTCGACCCGGTCTACGACGAGCACGTCTTCGACCTCGCGTTCGTGGTCGGTGCCCGCCCGCACCTGATCCCCCTGGCCGCCACCACGCCCTCGCCCTTCGGCCCGCAACGCCACGGCCGCCCCTTCGAGGCCCCCGACAAGGACGAGACCCCCGACAGCGAGGGCACCCCGGCCACCCGCATCGACCCCGAGGGGCTCGCCGACCGCATCGTCCCGTTCCCGGTGGAGGCCGGCCGGTACTCCACCCTGCGCGCCGCCAAGGACGGCGTGCTCTGGCTGCGCCATCCCGTGCAGGGCGTCCTCGGCGCCGCCCGTGCCCACCCCGAGGACCCCGATCCGCACACCGAGCTGGAGCGCTACGACCTCGCCCAGCGGCGCCTGGAGCACCTGGCCTCCGACGCCGGCCACTTCGAGGTCAGCGGCGACGGCAAACGCGTGCTGCTGTGGAGCGACGGCCGGCTCCGGGTCGTCCCCGGCGACCGCCGTACCGGCAGCGACGACGACGGCGACACCAGCGTCTCGGTCGACCTCACCCGCGTCCGGCAGACCCTCGACCCGGCCGCGGAGTGGCGGCAGATGTACGACGAGACCGGCCGCCTCATGCGTGACCACTTCTGGCGTCCCGACCTCGGCGGCGCCGACTGGACCGGCGTCCTCGACCGCTACCGCCCCCTCCTGGCCCGCCTCGCCACCCACAGCGACCTGACCGACCTCCTGTGGGAGGTGCACGGCGAACTGGGCACCTCGCACGCCTACGTCATCCCCTCCGGCGGCACCGGCGGCGGCCCCCGGCACGGTCTGCTCGGCGCCGACGTCTCCCGCCATCCGGACGGCAGTTGGCGCATCGACCGCATCCTGCCCGCGGAGACCTCCGACCCCGACGCCCGCTCCCCGCTCGCCGCGCCCGGAGTCGCCGTCCGCCCCGGCGACGCGATCATCGCCGTCGCCGGCCACACCGTCGACCCGGTGACGGGACCGGGCCCGTTGCTCGTCGGCACGGCGGGTCACCCGGTGGAACTGACCATCTCCCCGGCGGGCGGCGGCGAACCCCGTCACACCGTCGTCGTCCCGGTCGCCGACGAGGAACCCCTGCGCTACCACGCCTGGGTGGCCGACCGCCGCGCCCACGTCCACGCGGCCTCCGACGGCCGCCTCGGCTACCTCCACGTCCCCGACATGCAGGCCCCCGGCTGGGCGCAGATCCACCGCGACCTGCGTGTGGAGGTCGCCCGGGAGGGTCTGGTGGTCGACGTCCGCGAGAACCGCGGCGGCCACACCTCCCAGCTCGTCGTCGAGAAATTGGCCCGCCGCATCATCGGCTGGGACCTCCCGCGCGGCATGCGCCCCACCAGCTACCCCCTCGACGCCCCGCGCGGCCCGGTCGTCGCCGTCGCCAACGAGTTCTCCGGCTCCGACGGCGACATCGTCAACGCGGCGATCAAGGCCCTCGGCATCGGCCCGGTCGTCGGCACCCGCACCTGGGGCGGCGTCATCGGCATCGACAGCCGCTACCACCTGATCGACGGCACCCTGGTCACCCAGCCGAAGTACGCGATGTGGCTGGAGGGGGTGGGCTGGGACGTCGAGAACCACGGGGTGGACCCGGACGTGGAGGTCGTACAGCGCCCGCAGGACTGGGCGGGGGGCAGGGACGCCCAGCTCGACGAGGCGATCCGGCTCGCGCTGGAGGCACTGGAGGAACGGCCCGCGAAAACTCCGCCGGGTATGCCCACCTGATACGACTACGATGCACCGGTATTGATCATCGGCGTGAGGAGGCACACGCATGGCAGGCGAACCCCAGGACGACTGCCTGTTCTGCAAGATCGTCGCGGGCCGGATCCCGGCGACGATCGTCCGCGAAACAGACACCACCGTGGCCTTCCGGGACATAAACCCCCAGGCCCCCACCCACATCCTGGTGATCCCCAAGGCCCACTACGAGAACGCCGCCATCCTCGGCGCCGAAGCACCGCAACTCGCCGCCGACGTGCTCGCCGCAACCCAGGCCGTGGCGGACGAGGAGAAGCTCGACAGCTACCGCACCGTCTTCAACACGGGTGCCGGCGCAGGCCAGACCGTCTGGCACGCCCACGCGCACGTCCTGGGCGGCCGTGGCATGCAGTGGCCCCCCGGGTAAGCAACAGTGTCCGTACGTGAACTGGTCGTCCTCGGCACCGCCAGCCAGGTCCCGACCCGGCACCGCAACCACAACGGCTACCTGCTGAGGTGGGACGGCCAGGGCATCCTGTTCGACCCCGGCGAGGGCACCCAGCGGCAGATGCTGCGCGCCGGGGTCGCCGCCCACGACCTGAACCGGATCTGCGTCACCCACTTCCACGGCGACCACTCCCTCGGCCTGGCCGGAGTCATCCAGCGGATCAACCTCGACCAGGTGCCGCACGAGGTCACCGCGCACTACCCGCGCTCCGGGCAGCGCTTCTTCGACCGGCTGCGCTACGCGACGGCCTACCGGGAGACGGTCCGCCTCACCGAGGAACCGGTCGCCGCCGACGGCATCCTCGCGGTGACCCCGTCGTACACCCTGGAGGCCCGCAGGCTGTCGCATCCGGTGGAGTCCTACGGCTACCGCCTGATCGAACCCGACGGCCGCCGCATGCTGCCGGACCGGCTCGCCGCGCACGGGATCAAGGGCCCGGACGTCGGCCTGCTGCAGCGCGAGGGCCGGCTCGGCGACGTCACGCTGGCGGACGTCAGCGAGGTACGGCGCGGGCAGCGGTTCGCGTTCGTCATGGACACCCGGCTCTGCGACGGCGTCCACGCGCTCGCGGAGGGCTGCGACCTGCTCGTCATCGAGTCGACCTTCCTGGACGACGACGTCGAACTGGCCGTCGAACACGGCCATCTGACGGCGGGCCAGGCTGCGGCGGTGGCCCGTGAGGCCGGGGTGCGGCACCTCGTCCTCACCCACTTCAGCCAGCGCTACACCGAACCGGACGAGTTCGAGCGGCAGGCGCGGGCGGCCGGCTTCGACGGGGAGCTGACCGTGGCGCACGACCTGCAGCGGGTGCCGGTTCCGAAACGGCGATAAAAGATCCGTACGATGCTTTGATGCCCCTCCCGAAAGCAGAACTGCACCTCCACATCGAAGGCACCCTGGAACCGGAGCTGGCGTTCGAGCTGGCCGCCCGCAACGGCGTCGAGCTGCCGTACGCCGACACGGACGCGCTCCGCGAGGCCTACCGGTTCGAGGACCTCCAGTCCTTTCTGAACCTGTACTACGAGCTGATGGCGGTCCTGCGCACCGAGCAGGACTTCGCCGACCTGGCCAACGCCTACCTGGCCCGCGCCGCCGCGCAGGGCGTCCGGCACGCGGAGATCTTCTTCGACCCGCAGGCCCACCTCGCCCGGGGTGTGTCCATGGGCACGGTCGTGGAGGGGCTGTGGCGGGCGCTCGGCGGCAGCGAGCAGAACCACGGCGTCTCCACCAGGCTCATCCTCTGCTTCCTGCGGGACGAGTCCGCCGAGTCGGCGATGGAGACCCTCGAGGCCGCCAGGCCGTACCTGGACCGGATCACCGGCATCGGCCTGGACTCCGCCGAGGTCGGGCATCCGCCGGTGAAGTTCCGGGAGGTGTACGAGGCCGCCGCCGGGCTCGGGCTGCGCCGTGTCGCGCACGCCGGTGAGGAGGGGCCGCCGGAGTACATCCGCGAGGCCCTGGACGTGCTCGGGGTGGAGCGCGTCGACCACGGGCTGCGCTGCATCGAGGACCCGGCGCTGGTCGAGCGGCTGGTGCGGGAACGGATCCCGCTCACCCTGTGCCCGCTGTCCAACGTCCGCCTGCGGACCGTCGACACCCTGGCCGACCACCCCCTGCCCGCCATGCTCGACGCCGGCCTGCTGTGCACGGTCAACTCCGACGACCCGGCGTACTTCGGCGGCTACGCGGGCGACAACTTCACGGCCGTGCACCGGATTCTGGGCCTGTCCGAGGACCGTCTGCGCGAGCTGGCCCGCAACTCCTTCCTCGCCTCCTTCCTGGAGGACGACGAGGAGCGCAGGGCCCGCTATCTGGCGGAGGTGGCGGCGTACGAGTTCGGGGACGCGGTGTCGTAGGCGTGCCGCACGGGTACGGCGGGCGTCTCCACCGGGAGTTCCACCACCGGCAGGGGGCGCCTGCCCGCCCGCAGCGCCACCGCCGTCATCGGGACGGCGACCAGCAGCAGCCCGGCACCGAGCACCCTCCCCATCACCGGGAAGCCCGCGCCCGCCGCCAGCACACTCCCCGTCAGCGGTCCCGCCGCCGTCCCCAGTGAGGACGCCGAGCCGACCAGGACCGCCCAGCGGCCCCGCGGGTCGAGGGAGGCGGCGAGGCCGATGACGTACGACAGGACGACCGGGTAGAGCAGGTTCCAGGAGATCTCGCCGGCCGCGAACGCCGGCAGGTCCCGCGCGGAGGCGCTGAGTGCGACGCAGCCCGCGATCAGTGCCGTACCGGCGCCGACGGGGACGGCCCGGCCCAGCCGCTCCCCGAGTGCGCCCGCGCCGACGACCCCGACGAGCCCGGCGCCGAGGGCGACCGCGAACACCGCGCCGACGGTGACCTCGGAGAGACCGGCCTGGTCGAGTCCGATCCGGCCGCTGACCCCCCAGAGGGAGTTCTGGGCGAGGGACCAGCAGGGCATGGCTGCGGCCAGCAGCAGTCCGGCGCGCAGGCGGGGGAGCCGGCCGTGGGCGACGGTCGTACGGGCCGGTGCGTCGGGACCGGACAGGCGGCCGGTGAGCGGCAGGACGGTGAGCGCGGTGAGCGCGAGGGCGGCCAGGGGCAGGCCGTGGCCGGGGCCGAGGTGCGGGATCGTCAGGTACAGGGCGCCGGCGAGGGCGGAGACACCGAGCAGGCCGAGCGTGGTGACCCGGTGGGGGTCGCTCCCCCAGGTTCTCGGCTCCGCTCGGGCCGGGGGCACCCCCAGCGCGGCGATCCCGCTCGCGGCGACCGCAGTGACCGTGCCGGACCCGAGTCCGCCGATGACCGCGCCCGCGACGACGGCCGGTACGAAGCCGGTGAGGGCGGCACCGCCGTAGCCGAGGACGGCGAGTGTGAGGCCGAGCCGGGCGAGGGTGCGGGGGCCGACGCGGTCGACCCGGGAGGCGAGCAGGAAGCCCGCCGCCGCCGAACTCAGCAGCAGCGCACTGCCGATCGCGCCGGCCTGGGTCGCGGTGAGCGGAAGCGCGGAATCGAGCCGGCCGACCGTGGTCGGCAGCAGATAGGGCGCGAGATAGCCGGCCGTGAAAAGGGCGACGAGGGGCCAGGGCGGGGTGCGGGGGGCGGACACGGGCGTTCCCAGGGCAGGCGAAAACAAGGTGCGGGGAAGGGGGGTGGGGCGACGGCTGTCGATGGACAGGAACGCGCGAGCAAGTTGTATCAAGCACGCGGTTCCGGAAGAAGATCAGGGAGTGCGATCTGTGTCACTTCTCGGTTTGCCTGGCGAGGTCGCGGGTATAGAGACTACGCTGCGTTCTCATATGTAGACGTCATTCATAAGGCGAGATGTGTGCGGTGGTCGGCGACCCGGAGGGCGCCGCTCGCCGGCGGAGTCGCCTCGTAGGAGCCTTTCTGTGACCCGTGACCTGACCATCGCCGAGGTGCGGCTGACGCCGATCCTGGTCGCCGACGCGCCGCTGCTCAACACCCAGGGCGTGCACCAGCCCTACACCCCGCGGCTGATCGTGGAGATCGTCACCGCCGACGGGATCACCGGCCTCGGCGAGACGTACGGCGACACCAAGTACCTCGAACTGGCCCGCCCGCTGGCCGAGCGCCTCACCGGACGCTCGGTCATGGATGTGAACCGGATGTTCGGGATCGACCTCGATGTGGACGAGTCGCGGGTCGAGGGACAGGTGGACGCCGGCGGGCTGCGCGGGGTGCAGAGCGCCGACAAGCTGCGGCTGTCGGTGCTGTCCGCCTTCGAGGTCGCCTGCCTGGACGCCCAGGGCAAGGCGCTCGGGCTGCCCGTGCACGCCCTGCTCGGCGGCAAGGTGCGCGACGCCGTGGAGTACAGCGCCTACCTGTTCTACAAGTGGGCCGGGCATCCCGAGGGGGTGGTCTGCGAGCCGGACGACTGGGGAGCCGCCCTCGACCCGGCCGGGGTGGTGGCGCAGGCACGGCTGTTCAAGGAGCGGTACGGGTTCACGTCGTTCAAGCTCAAGGGCGGTGTCTTTCCGCCCGATGAGGAGATCGCGGCCGTACGGGCCCTCGCCGGGGCCTTCCCCGGGCATCCGCTGCGCCTCGACCCCAACGGCGCCTGGTCGGTCGCGACCTCGCTGAAGGTGGCGGCCGAACTCGGGGACGTCCTGGAGTACCTGGAGGACCCGACGCTCGGTACGGCAGCGATGGCCGAGGTGTCGGCGGGGACGGAGGTCCCGCTCGCCACCAACATGTGCGTGACCACCTTCGGGGAGATCAAGGAGGCGTTCCGGCGCGACGCCGTTCAGGTCGTGCTCTGCGACCACCACTACTGGGGCGGGCTGCGCAACACCCAGCGGCTCGCCGCGGTCTGCGCCGCCTTCGGGGTCGGGGTGTCGATGCACTCCAACACGCACCTGGGGATCAGCCTCGCCGCGATGACGCAGGTCGCGGCCACGGTCCCCGGTCTCCAGCATGCGTGCGACTCCCACTACCCCTGGCAGTCCGAGGACGTCCTCACCGAGCGGCTGCAGTTCCGCGGCGGGCGGGTCGCGGTCTCCGACGCGCCGGGCCTCGGCATCGAGCCGGACCGGGACGAGCTGGCCCGGCTGCACCGTCGGTGGGCCGAGGACGACGGCTCGCTGCGGGACCGCGACGACGCGGCGGCGATGCGGGTGGCCGAACCGGGCCGGCGGCAACCGGTGATGCCTCGCTGGTAACCCCCTGCGCGGCGCGGCGAGTGGTGCACACTGGCCAGATCCGCACCACGCCAGGGAGCGCACCGTGACCCCGTCGCAGACCATCACCGGAGAGGAACCGGAACACCTCACCCCCGCCGCACGCTGTCAGGCCCAGGTCGACCCGCTCGCCGCGCTGCGCGCACCCGGTGACCCGCCCTGGGACGTCTACCTGACGGGCACGGTCTTCCTCGACATCATCTTCACCGGCCTGGACTCGGCGCCCGTGCGCGGCACCGAGTCCTGGGCCCGGGGCATGGGGTCCAGCCCCGGCGGGGTCGCCAACATGGCCACCGCCCTGGCCCGGCTCGGCCTGCGGACCTCCCTCGCGGCGGCCTTCGGGGACGACCACTACGGCGAGTACTGCTGGGACGCGCTCGAACAGGGCGAGGGCATCGACCTGTCGGCGTCGCGGACCGTGCCCGGCTGGCACTCGCCGGTGACGGTGTCCATGGCGTACGAGGGCGAGCGGACCATGGTCTCCCACGGGCACGAGCCGCCGCCGCGGGCCGTGTTCGGCGCGGAGGGGGCTCCGGCGCGCCCGTCCCGCGCGCGTGCGGCCGTCGCCTCGCTGACGCCCGGCACGCG
This sequence comes from Streptomyces sp. NPDC001135, assembly GCF_053598395.1. NCBI lineage: Bacteria > Bacillati > Actinomycetota > Actinomycetes > Kitasatosporales > Streptomycetaceae > Streptomyces > Streptomyces sp. NPDC001135. The sequence goes on from NZ_JBSFKD010000002.1 coordinate 432,812, forward strand.
GGCGCCGTGGATCGCGCAGGCCGCGCGGGAGGGCACCAGGATCTTCGCCGACGTCGGCTGGGACGAGACCGGGGCGTGGGACCTGGCCGGGCTCGCCGACCTGCGGCACTGCGAGGCGTTTCTGCCGAACGCGGAGGAGGCGAAGCGGTACACCGGGGCGGACTGCCCGCGGCTCGCCGCCCATGCCCTGACCGAGTACGTGCCGGTGGCGGTCGTCACGCTGGGCCCGGAGGGGGCCTACGCGGTGGACCGGCGGACGGGGGAGGCGGCGGAGGTGCCGGCGATCGCCGTGGAGGCGCTGGATCCGACGGGGGCGGGGGACGTCTTCGTCGCCGGGTTCGTGACGGGGTCGCTGGCGGGGTGGCCGCTGGCGGACCGGCTGGCGTTCGCCGGGCTCACGGCGGCCCTGTCGGTGCAGGAGTTCGGGGGGTCCCTGTCGGCGCCGGGGTGGTCGGAGATCGGGGCGTGGTGGCGGCGGGTCCAGTCGGTGCCGGGGCAGGACCCGGCGGCGCTTCGGCGGTACGCGTTCCTGGAGGGGCTGGTGCCGGAGGAACTGGACCGGCCCTGGCCCCTGCGCCGTGCCGTGCCGACCATCGGGTTCCGTCGTTCGACGTGACGGGCGGACGGGAGCGGCTCCGTCTGCCCCCGGAAAAGTCCTACGGGCTTGTCAGTGCACCGTCGTACCCTGGAAGCGCGAGGCCGCCCTCAGCTACGCGGCCGTGAGAAGGAGGAAGCGCAGGCCTTCAGCGCCGGCCCATGACACAGACACCCACAGCTCACACCGCCCCCGCGCAGGAGCAGGCCCGAGCGCAGCTCACCGTCCCCGCCCAGCACCCCATGGTGACCGTGCTGGGTTCCGGCGACTCCCTCCTGCGCGTGATCGAGAGGGCCTTCCCGGCGGCCGACATACACGTCCGGGGAAATGAGATCAGCGCGGTCGGTGACCCCACCGACGTCGCCCTCATTTCGCGCGTGTTCGACGAGATGATGCTGGTGCTCCGCACCGGACAGCCGATGACGGAGGACGCAGTGGAACGCTCGATCGCCATGCTCAAGGCGAGCGAGAACGGGACGAGCGACGGGCCCGAGACCCCGGCGCAGGTACTGACGCAGAACATCCTGTCCTCGCGCGGGCGCACCATCCGCCCGAAGACCCTCAACCAGAAGCGCTACGTCGACGCGATCGACAAGCACACGATCGTCTTCGGCATCGGGCCCGCCGGTACCGGCAAGACCTACCTGGCCATGGCCAAGGCCGTGCAGGCCCTGCAGTCCAAGCAGGTCAACCGGATCATCCTCACCCGCCCCGCCGTGGAGGCCGGTGAGCGGCTCGGCTTCCTGCCCGGCACGCTGTACGAGAAGATCGACCCCTACCTGCGCCCGCTGTACGACGCGCTGCACGACATGCTCGACCCGGACTCCATTCCACGGCTCATGGCCGCCGGGACCATCGAGGTCGCGCCGCTCGCCTACATGCGTGGCCGCACGCTCAACGACGCCTTCATCATCCTGGACGAGGCCCAGAACACGAGCCCCGAACAGATGAAGATGTTCCTCACCCGCCTCGGCTTCGACTCGAAGATCGTGATCACGGGTGACGTGACCCAGGTGGACCTCCCGGACGGCACCAAGAGCGGTCTGCGGCAGGTGCAGGAGATCCTGGAGGGCGTCGAGGACGTCCACTTCTCCCGGCTGTCGTCCCACGATGTCGTACGGCACAAGCTGGTGGGCCGTATCGTCGACGCGTACGAGAAGTACGACGACAAGCACGGCACCCAGAACGGCGCGCACAAGGTGCAGGGCCGGGGCAAGGCCGGACACAAGGGGAAGTAGACCAGCACGACCATGTCGATCGACGTCAACAACGAGTCCGGCACCGAGGTAGACGAGCAGGCGGTCCTCGACATCGCCCGCTACGCACTCGCGCGGATGCGCATCCACCCGCTCTCCGAGCTCTCGGTGATCGTCGTGGACGCCGACGCCATGGAGCAGCTTCATATCCAGTGGATGGACCTGCCGGGTCCCACCGATGTCATGTCGTTCCCGATGGACGAGCTCCGGCCGCCGTCCAAGGACGACGACGAGCCGCCGCAGGGGCTGCTCGGGGACATCGTGCTCTGCCCCGAGGTCGCCAAGAAGCAGGGCGAGGAAGCGCCGACCCAGCACTCCATGGACGAGGAGCTGCAACTGCTCACCGTCCATGGAGTGCTGCACCTGCTCGGGTACGACCACGAGGAGCCCGACGAGAAGGCCGAGATGTTCGGGCTCCAGGCGGCCATCGTGGACGGATGGCGGGCCGAGCGCGGCCTGACGGGGCCGTCCCCGGCGCCGACCGTCTCGTAAGCGGGCCGCATGTCTCCGCAGATCGTGGTCGGCGCGATCGCGCTGGTCGTCGTCGCCTGGCTCGCCGCCTGCGCGGAGGCGGGCCTCGCCCGGGTCTCCAGCTTCCGCGCCGAGGAGGCCGTCAAGTCCGGGCGGCGCGGCAGCGCGAAGCTCGCCCAGGTCGCCGCCGACCCCACCCGCTATCTCAACGTGGCCCTGCTGGTCCGCGTCGCCTGCGAGATGGCGGCCGCGGCCCTGGTGACCTACGCCTGCCTGCAGGAGTTCGCCGCCACCTGGCAGGCCCTGCTGGTCGCCATCGGGGTGATGGTGCTGGTGTCATACGTCGCCGTGGGTGTGTCGCCGCGCACCATCGGCCGCCAGCACCCGCTGAACACGGCGACCGTGTCCGCGTACGTGCTGCTGCCCCTCGCCCGGATCATGGGCCCGATCCCGTCCCTGCTGATCCTCATCGGTAACGCGCTCACGCCCGGCAAGGGCTTCAGACGCGGCCCCTTCGCCTCCGAGGCGGAGCTGCGCGCGCTGGTCGACCTCGCCGAGCAGGAGTCGCTGATCGAGGACGAGGAGCGCCGGATGGTGCACTCGGTCTTCGAACTGGGCGACACCCTGGTCCGCGAGGTCATGGTGCCGCGGACCGACCTGGTCACCATCGAGCGCTTCAAGACCATCCGGCAGGCCCTCACCCTCGCGCTGCGCTCCGGGTTCTCCCGGATCCCGGTCACCGGCGAGAGCGAGGACGACATCGTCGGGATCGTGTATCTGAAGGACCTGGTCCGCAAGACGCACATCAGCCGCGACGCGGAGAGCGACCTGGTCTCGACCGCCATGCGGCCCGCCGTCTTCGTGCCCGACACCAAGAACGCCGGTGACCTGCTGCGCGAGATGCAGAAGGAACGCAACCACGTCGCCGTCGTCATCGACGAGTACGGCGGCACCGCCGGCATCGTCACCATCGAGGACATCCTCGAGGAGATCGTCGGCGAGATCACCGACGAGTACGACCGCGAGATACCGCCGGTCGAGGACCTCGGCGACCACCGCTTCCGGGTCACCGCCCGCCTGGACATCACCGACCTCGGCGAGCTGTACGGCCTGGAGGAGTACGACGACGAGGACGTGGAGACCGTCGGCGGACTGCTCGCCAAGGCCCTCGGCCGTGTCCCCATCGCGGGGGCGTCCGCCGAGGTCGAACTGCCCGACGAACGCCGGCTGAAGCTGACCGCGGAGGCCGCGGCCGGACGCCGGAACAAGATCGTGACGGTACTGGTCGAGCCCGCCGAGGAGGCGAAACCCGAATGACCCCCGAGGCACTGCGCGCGTTCTGTCTGTCCTTCAACGCTGCCGAGGAGGACTTCCCGTTCAATCCGGAGACGTCGGTCTTCAAGGTGCTGGGCAAGATGTTCGCCCTGACGAGCCTGGGCGCGCGGCCGCTGACGGTCAACCTCAAGTGCGACCCGGAGGACGCGGTCCGGCTGCGCACCGAGCACGAGGGGCTGATCGTCCCCGGGTGGCACATGAACAAGCGGCACTGGAACACCGTGACCGTGGCCGGCGGACTGCCGGAGCGGCTGGTGCGGGAGCTGATCGAGGACTCGTACGACCTCGTCGTCGCGGGGCTGCCGAGGGCCCAGCGGCTGCGGCTGGACCGGCCGTGAACCCTGGATCCCCTCCGCTTCCCAACGGCGCGCGCGGCCGTGCGGTGTTGCTGGGAGGCGGTGTTGTCGGCGGTGGTGCGCAGCTCCAGGCGTTCGAACCCCTGGTCGCGGAACAGC